>JAVJSV010000007.1 GCA_040219235.1 Rhodospirillaceae bacterium | reverse complement strand
CGCCCGACCTATGCGTCGGACTTCATTCCATCGGACGTAGAACGCGCCGTATTCCTCGGCAATCCCGTTCTCGACAACATGATGACCAGCCTGATCGCCCTGGGCGCTGAAGTATGGTCCAACCGCCGCCGGATGAAGGTTGTGGAAGCCCTGCTCGCCGAGAAAGGCGTGACCGCTGAAATGATCGAAACCTTTATGCCGACCGCCGAGCAAGAAGCGGAGTGGCAGAAGGACCGTGATCGCTTTATCGATCTGACCTACTCACCGCTGCTGCGTGAAGGGGATCTGCCGGTGTCGGCCGCATTCACCCGCGAAAACCGGTAGAACCCAGAGCAAGAGATTAAGGAGAATTACCTCATGTTAGATCGTCGTTCACTCTTTGCCGCCACCGCTGCGGTTGGCTCGTTCGTTGGTGCCGCCTTCGGTTCACGCAAGGCAAACGCCAGCGCTGTTAATATGACGCCTCCTGGGGATGTCGAAGACCGTGGGTCGGTAGGCCGTTTTGAGCGCATTCCTGACCTGGATCTTGAAAGCAAGTACGACTTCGTGACTGGTTTTCGTAAATTCCAAAGCCGGTTTACGCCAATCGCACGAAACCGCATTGATCAGATCATGGAATCCAAGGGCCTAGATCCGAAGATGGAGGTCTCTATGGAGGCCGCGCTGGATCTGGTGAAAGACGATATGCTGGTGCAAACCAGCGGTCGGACTTGGATCAGCAATCAGCAAATCACCTGGAAAGTTTTTCAAGATTATTTCCATGACAACGCCGATAAGTATCTGGCCGAAATGGAAGCTGCTGATAATGCTGGACCGGGCAAGCTGGAATTGAATCCTGATTTGGACATTCCCGACTACATCCGCCATGAAATTCATATCATGCCAGGTGGCTATGTCGGTGATGCCTTTGCCGGGCACGTGTACCACCACGGTACCAACAGCTTCTCAGCTGGCATCTCTTTCTTAGGCAGCAACGAACAAGATCAAATCCAAGTCAAAGCCGTTGAGCGGTTGCCCATGCCCAGAGACGGCAAGGTGATGCGCATTCTTGATTTGGGATGCGGCATTGGGCGCCTGACCGTTGCCCTCAAAGAGCGCTTCCCCGATGCCGAAGTGTGGGGCCTGGATGTGTCTGGCCCCCTCATCCGCTATGCCCACATGCGGGCCAATGACCTGGGTGTTGATGTCAACTTCACGCAACGTTTGGCCGAGGATACAAAATTCGAAGACGGCTATTTCGATATTGTCACGTCGCTGATTATCAATCACGAAATGCCAACCGATGCCAATAAGGCCCTTGTTGCTGAAGCCTATCGTTTGACGCGCAAAGGCGGATATTACTATCCCATCGACTTCAGAACCTCAGGCGATAAGGCGGCTGTTTACAGCCAGTATCGTCGCTGGTGGGATCACCGTTGGAATTGCGAACCCTGGACGCCAGAATTCGTTGCCTTCGACTTTGAAGGTGAAATCGAACGCGCCGGGTTTACCATTAACAAGGAAACCAGACCTGTGATGCCAGGCTTTGGCGCGCGTCATGGTGAAAAGCTGGCTTAGCTAACTCACACGACCCAAGCGTTCGAGAGAAACCCTGCTTCAAAACACTGAAGCGGGGTTTTCTTATTCCACGACACCAATATCCGCATGCAGCGGTTTGCTATCCTCGAATTGTTGCTGTTGTGCGTCTGACGCGGGCGCTTGATGGGTCTTTTTCCACTCGTCATACGGCATGCCATAAACGATCTCACGAGCTTCATCGTAATCCATCGGCGCACCATAGTGCTCGGATGCGGCCTTCACCCATTTGGCGAGACAATTTCGGCAAAAGCCGGACAGCCCCATAAGATCAATGTTTTGAACGTCGGTGCGTTTCTGTAAATGCTGAACCAAGCCTCTAAAGGCTGCGGCTTCAATTTTGGTGCGGGTGTCTTCATCCATGGGGACCTCGCTCATGTGACAATCTCAGATGCTTAATGGTGTTCAATACATAGTATGGATGGATCGCTTAGCAATGGGGACAGTGCTGAGTCCAGGATGCCAATCCAATTGGAAATACTTTGGGCATCTTCAAGCAGGTCCTGCCGAATCTCGATCTGCGTGTTCGCCAATCCTTGTGCGCCCGCATGGATCTTAAGCGTATAGCCGTACTCGACCCCTGAATAGGGTTGGTTATCGCCAATCTCTAAGTCTGTTTGCTTTCGCAGGTTCCTAATCAAGCCCTCTGCCAATCTGCGATCTGCGGCGGCCATTACACCAATATGCCAAGGACGATCTTCATTTTGAAAATCAGGCGTAAAGGAATGAATAGACACCACAGGTGGCCGATGAGAGAGGCTACGCAAGCGCGCAAGCTGAGTTTCAATCGCCACATGATACGGAAAGTAGAACAGCTCAGCGCGTCGCAAGCGTTCCTCGGCGCTTAAGTTTTGATTGGCCGGCACAACCGTTCCATCACTGATCTCGGGCATAGAGGCGCTGTCTCCCAAAGGCCGGTTAGGATCAACAATCAGTCTTGAGTAGGTGGCCAAAACAGCGGTCGCTTGCCACTTTTGCGCCAAACCTGCAACGACATCCGCGGCCCCTGGGTCCCAGGCAATATGGCGGGACAGCTCATCCATATCGAGGCCCAAGCCCTTCATGCTGTGCGGCACTGCATTTCCTGCATGATCTGCAATCAAGAGGACGCTGCGCTCGCTGTTCGGATTGAGGACCTGAACAGGCTCGCAATCAGTCTGGCCCAGATGACGTGGGCAGGGATAAAAAGTCAGTGAGTCCACTCTAAAGTGCGCCTTCATACTGCTAGCATTTCGCCACATCCTGCGTGTTTCTCGGGCCGGCACAAGATGTCTTTTTGATATAATATTTCGCCATACCAAACGTTGGCAAACGACAAAATCGGAAGCGCAAAAGCGCGAAAGCCAGAAGCGCGAAAGATTAATGAATTTATGCCCAGCGACCCTAGCGACGCCGCAACAAGCGGCGTAGTGTAGGGTCATGAGTACACGTAGACGCCGCGCAAAAATTGTTGCCACCCTCGGGCCCGCTTCTAGCACCTTAGAGACCATCGCTGATTTGTATGATGCTGGTGCTGATGTGTTTAGACTCAACTTCAGTCATGGTTCCCATGAAGACCATGCCGCACGTGTCGCTGATATACGCGCGCTGGAAAAAGACGTTGGGCGGCCCATTGGCATATTGATGGACCTTCAGGGACCAAAACTCAGGGTCGGCACCTTTGCCTCAGACGAAGGTGTCGTTCTGAAGAGTGGTGCCTCCTTCCGCCTCGATATGGACAACACGGACGGCGATGAAGAACGGGTCTGCTTGCCCCATAAAGAGATTTTCCAAGCCTTGAGGCCGGGGGCCAGTCTGTTGGTCAACGATGGTCACCTGAGACTCGAGGTTATCGACTGTGGTTCCGACTGGGCAAAAACAAAGGTGATCGTTCCGGGCGTCATGAGCAATCGCAAAGGCGTAAACGTTCCTGACGTGACGCTGCCCTTGCCCGCTCTCACGGCCAAAGACAAAGCAGATCTGGAATTTGGGCTTGATCAGGGTGCCGACTGGGTGGCCCTGTCGTTTGTTCAGAGCCCGGTTGATGTGGCCGAGCTGAAAGCGCGGGTCAACGGACGCGCAACTGTTATGGCGAAGCTTGAAAAACCAGCCGCCCTTGATCACTTGGATGAAATTGTAAAAATTTCTGATGGCGTGATGATCGCCCGCGGTGATCTGGGTGTTGAAGTTCCGTTAGAGCAGGTGCCGGTGCTGCAGAAGCGCATTATTCGGGCCTGTCGCGCAGCGGGTAAGCCCTCGGTGGTCGCAACCCAAATGCTCGAGTCTATGATTAAATCCCCCATGCCGACACGCGCCGAAGCGTCTGACGTCGCCACCGCCGTCTACGATGGAGCAGATGCAGTGATGTTATCAGCGGAGACCGCCGCCGGAGATTATCCAATACGCGCCGTCGCGACGATGGATCGTATTATCTCTCAGGTTGAAGGGGACGAGCATTATCTCGGTTTAATGTCAGCTGGACATGAAATCGCAGCGGACTCGGCACAAGATGCGATCACAGCCGCTGCCAGACAAATCGCCTCTACCTTGGGCGCGAAATCTATTGTCACGTACACAACATCCGGTTCGACCACCCTCAGAGCAGCCAGAGAGCGCCCGCCCGCCCGCATACTGTGTTTGACGCCGAGCGAAAAAGTCGCCCGCCAATTTGCCCTCGTTTGGGGGGTACATAGCGTGGTCAACTTGGATCACACACCGGACGAACACATAGGCTCTAACGCCATTTCCTTCGCGAAAAAGGAGCATATCGCAACGGATGGCGATGTCCTGGTCGTGACAGCCGGGGTTCCGTTTGGCACCGTCGGGTCTACTAACATGATCCGGGTGGTTCGGATCGGTGAGAAAGCTTAACTTTAAGAATTACCAACAAACAAAAAGCCGCGGAAAACCGCGGCTTCTGGTGCGTCCCGAAACTTGGGACAAAAGGCATTAACCGACAGTCGGACCCATACACTATGGGCGCAAGCGGGACTTATCCCTGACGTGCCTTAAAACGTGGGTTTTTCTTGTTAATGACGTATACGCGACCTTTACGGCGCACGATACGACAGTTTTTATCCCGCTTCTTTGCGGATTTCAGTGAGCAGCGCACTTTCATGGTGCTTTTCCTTGCTTCGCTGGTGGTCCGGGGACAGGCCCGACTGAAAGAAGAGCGGCTTATACCGAACCCTCAGCGGCAGCGCAAGACCAGATGACACCAAAAAATACTGAAATGCTGGCTTTTTCGTCCGCTCATCCTAACCAGTACCTCAAGACTGCCGTCACCGCGTGCGGCTGCTCAAGGGGTACCAGATGCCCAGACTCCTCAATGACAACCAGCCTGGCTCCCGGAATCGCCTGTGCCATCTCTTGATGAAGCTCCGGCGGTGTCAAAATATCTTGCCGGCCGCAGATCACAACCGTCGGCACACGTATGGCATGAAGGTCTCCACGGCTGTCTGGGCGGCCCATAATTGCCGTCTGCTGGCGCGCGAAAGCCTCCTGACCAATGCGCGCAGCCATCTCAAGCACAACATCACGCACGGTCGGGTCATCCAGCCGGTCTTTGTGAACCAAATTCGGTAAAAGCCTTGGGGTTACCCCCTTAAATTTACCCATGCCCGCGAGTTTTATAAGACCTTGCCGGATCTTAACCTGTTCTGCCGTATCGGGTCGCGCCTGGGTGTCAATCAACGCCAAGCGTTCAACCCGTTCCGGTTCCTGTCGCATGATTTCTTGTGCGACGTAGCCGCCCATTGAGAGGCCCGCAAGTGCAAAGGTATCAGGTGATTCCTCAAGAATACGCGCTGCCATGGCCTTAATGTTATCATCTCGGGTCAAATCTCCCACAAAGACATTAGCTGTATCGGCCAAATGTGAGGCTTGATGGGCCCAAAGCGCATAATCACACAACAAACCTGGCAAAAAAACGATATGACGCTCAGACATTGGGATCCCTGCTAATATGAGCTGATTCTATGTTGGTTTGGTTGACTTTGCACCCGTCCTGCATCATATAAGACGCAATCAAAAAGCGACGGGGACCTGCGGATAGCGCATAAGAGTTTCCCCCACGAGGACTTTTTAGTTTCCATGACATTTGAAGACCTGGGCTTAGAGCCGAGTACGTTAAAAGCTGTTGCCGAATCAGGCTACACTGAACCAACCCCCATTCAAGCGAAAGCAATTCCGATCGCGTTGATGGGCCGTGACGTTATGGGAATTGCCCAGACCGGTACCGGCAAAACAGCCAGCTTTACGCTGCCCATGATTGATATTCTCAGTTCAGGCCGCTCGCGGGCCAGAATGCCACGGGCGCTCATTTTATGCCCCACACGCGAACTGGCCGCACAAGCGGCTGATAACTTTAATAACTATTCCAAATACTCGGAACTCTCGATGGCTTTGATCATCGGCGGCACCTCCTTCACCGATCAGGAAAAGGCGTTGGCTGGAGCCTGTGACGTTCTTATCGCCACGCCGGGTCGTCTCCTCGATCTGTTTGAGCGCGGAAAAATTCTTCTCAATGACGTAAAATATTTCGTTATTGATGAAGCTGATCGCATGCTTGATATGGGATTCATTCCTGACGTTGAGCGGATCGCTAAGCTGGTCCCGACGCTGCGCCAGACCCTCTTCTTCTCTGCCACAATGGATAAACAGATACGCCGCCTCTCAGAAGCCTTTCTGATGAATCCAAAAGAAGTGGCTGTCGATGCCCCCGCAACAACGGCAACAACCATCACCCAAGGCCTTATCAAAACAACAGACGCTGATAAGCGGGACATCATTCGCGAGCTCTTAATCAGCGAAAAAATCGAGAACGGCTTCATTTTCTGCAACCGCAAAAAAGATGTCGATATCCTGTTTAAGTCTCTGACCAAACATGGATTTAACGCTGTCGCCCTTCATGGGGACATGGTTCAGTCCAAGCGCACTGAAATGCTGTCCGCCTTTAAGTCGGGAGAAGCTGGATTGTTGGTTTGTTCAGATGTTGCCGCACGCGGGCTGGATGTCTCCGCCGTTCCATTTGTGGTCAATTATGATGTGCCGAACAACGCCGAAGATTATGTTCACCGCATTGGTAGAACCGGCCGCGCTGGTATGCAGGGCAAGGCGTTTACCCTCGCTGTCCCAGCTGATAATAAAATGCTGGCCGCCATCGAGAAACTCATCGGCGGACCTATTCCTCTCTTCAAAATTGGCCAGAAGAATAAAGTCAAAACTGACGCAAGCGAGAAATCTGAAGAAAAGACGAGCGCCAAAGACAACACCAAGGACCGCCCTAAAGCTCAGCAGGACGACACCTCAGCGTCAATATCAGCGCCATCATCAGAGCCAGCATCAAAGACAGAACCCGCGCCAAAAGCGGCTGTTAAAGCCATGGCCAAGGACGAACAAAAACCCCGCCGGGAAGAATACCCTAAACGACAACGGCGGGACCGCAGCCGCCATGACCCAGATGTTGGCGTTATGGATCATGGTGATGAGGATGTTATTGCGTTTGGTGCACACACACCGAGCTTCCTTAAAGTCGAGCCTTATGTATCGGACACGGCAGAAGCCTCTTCCAGTGAAGTTTCAAACAACTCTTAATTGACAGCGACATCAGGTTCGTCAGGCAGATCTTCTGGTCTCAGGTTCACTGGTCCTGCGTGGTGATGAACGATTTTCCAATCCCCTGCTTCCTTCACAAAAACGTTGGTTGCACATAGATAAGCACCATTGAGATCTTCAATGCAGGTCACAACCGCTGACTCGCCAAAAATAGAGACCTTTGCCGCCCTGCATGTCACCTCAGGCGCACCTGGCTCGCCTAAGATTGCCTGCCAGCTTTCCAGAACATCTTCGTGCCCGTAAAGGGGCAACCATCCTGGATGCACACAAATGGCACCTTTCTTGGCCCATAAACGCTGCATCGCATCATAATCTTTTGCGATAAACGCAGCGTAAAAAACATCATTGGCAAACAGAGCTGCCTCTTCATCCTTCATCAACAACCCTCTTTTTGAGATTCTGCGCTAAGCGTGCATCGTCAGTTAGCATACAGTATCATGAGCACAGTTACGGTGCAGAGAATGAGTTTTAAAATGAGTAACAGTACGATGTTAGATGGCCCATCGCGCGGGCCAGCCTCAGGCAAAAAGGCCAAACAAGCCGTGGTGTTTCTGCACGGTTACGGTTCGGATGGTAACGATCTGATCGGCCTCGCGCCCTTCTTCGCGGAAAGTCTGCCCGATGCTGCGTTCTATAGTCCCCACGCCCCAGAGCCAGGCGAAACGGGCATGGGCCGCCAATGGTTTACGTTGCAAGGCTATGACCCCAATCTCCTGCGCAGAGATCCATCCCGCATGACCGGCGCGTTCACACGCATGTATGACGGCGCGAGAAAATCTGCAGCGTCTTTGAACGCCTACTTGGACCGCATCCTTGAGATCACCGGGTTAGACGCAAGCGCCCTCGCCCTGATTGGGTTTTCGCAAGGCACCATGATGGCGATGCATGTTGGATTGCGGCGCCCCTCAGCATTAGGGGCGGTCATTGGATACTCGGGTGCCCTGCTGGGGAGCGAACACCTGGCGGCAGAGACAACGTCCAGCCCTCCGATTCTGCTGGTCCACGGATCTGCTGATGATGTGGTTCCCCTGCCCGCCCTGACCCATATGCAGCGCGCTCTGGACGATCAAGATATTGCCTACACCGCACATATTGTACCCGACCACGGACATGGCATAGAGCAGATGGGCGCGACTTTGGGGCGCACCTTCCTTCACCTGAACTTAGACGTCTCAGGCCCGGCGTGACCGCTGAAGAGCTCATCGAACATCTGAACTTAGAACCCCATCCCAAAGAAGGCGGTTTCTTTCGTGAGATATATCGTTCCCACGCAACCGTCCCTCAAGAGGTTCTGCCAGATGGGTATGACGGCGCGCGCAGCTTTAGCACCGCTATTTATTATCTGCTAACACCGGATACGTTTTCGCATCTGCACACCGTCGCCAGCGACGAAACATTCCATTTTTATTTAGGGGACCCGGTTGAGATGCTGCAACTCTTCCCCGATGGCCAAGGCCAAACGCGAACGTTGGGCCAAGATATTGCCACCGACCAGCACGTCACCCTGACTGTACCCCGAGGGGTTTGGCAAGGATGTCGGCTGAAGACTGGCGGCACGTTTGCTTTGATGGGCTGCACGGTCTCTCCGGGCTTTGAATACCAGGACTACGGCCATGCAGATCGCGTGACGCTCTGTGCCAGGTATCCTGATTTCGTGACCGAGATCAAGGCATTAACAGAAGCCTAAAGGCTGTGGTGTTGCACTTTCCCGAAAGGCCAAGTTGAATACACGGGAACACCGAAGATTTTCTAAACTGAAAAGGATATCTGCCATGTTGGGCCCCATACTCGCTGTGACACTTGCTGTTCCCGACCTCGCCGCCGCCGAGCGCGCCTATGGCGATACACTGGGTTATCAAGTTGTCGAAAGAGGTGAAATCAGTGCGGAAGTCTCCGGCGTTTGGAATGCGGCCATAACAGCCGGGCGGCCCTATCTGATTATGCAGCCCGCCAGCGGTGCAGACATGGTATTCCGCTTCGTGGAGTCTCCGCCCGTGCCTGGGTACCAACCCTTAAAAACCTACGGCTGGAACGCCAACGAATTGTTGGTGCAGGATGTCGATGCCATGCCAGCCCGCCTGGACGGCTCTGACTTTGAAATTGTTGCCCTGCCTCGCAACCTGTCAACAACAGATGATATCAAAGCCATGCAGGTCTTAGGGCCAGCAAAAGAACTCACCTACTTCACCACGGTCAAAAACCCAGCCTTTGGTTTGGGACAGGCTGAGTCTTTTGTGGATCGCGTTTTTATTGTCATTAATGGCGGCAAATCCATGGACAGCCACATCGGGTTTTATAATGGAACGCTCGGCATTGAGACCTCAGAGCCGCAACTTGTTCGCATGTCCGCTTTAAACAAAATTCTCGGTTACGACTCAGAAAAAATGCATCCTCTCGCTACCGCTGACATCGGTGGCCCCTTCAAGATCGAACTGGACCAGTATCCCGAGGGGACAACGGCGCGGCCTATTCTTCCGGGCGACATTCCGCCTGGTATTTCTATCGTTACTTTCCTGGTCGAAGACTTGGATGCCATCCCGGTCGATTTTAGAGCCAAGCCACTGCAACCAAGCGGTGCGCCATACGGTGGCGGACGGGCGGGTGTTATCGTCGGTCCAAATGGAGAGTGGCTCGAACTTATTCAGCGGCCATAAAAGCCGCGGGCATTGAAAACAATAATGCTAACGCCCGCCAAAACGGGGGGGCCGTTCCAGTTTGCTGCGCCGCGGCCCCCTGTCGAACGGATCATCATCATTCGATGAAGAGTCTTTTTGTTTGCGACCTCGTGCCGCTTGACGACTGCGCGCAAGCATCTGCTTTTCTTCTAGTTTCTTTTTATTATGGGCACGGACAATCAAAAGGCCAACGACCACCAACACGCCAAAGATCATGGCACTCATCCACATCTGATTCGCGCGCCGTTGTTCCATCTGACGGCGGATTTGCGGAAGACACGTTGGCAGATTTTGCTCACAGGCCCGCTGCCGCTCAAAATCACGCATCCGCGCATCGGGAAATCCCTGAGATGCCTGAGCATAAACCTCTGGGGCTGACAGGCCCATCAATGCCGCAAAGACTCCAGACGCAAAGACTATGGCGATGGCGATCTTCAAAAGTGCCCTCCCGCGCAAATTGAGTATGTAAAGTTGAATTGTGCCCGATTTTTGCGCCTAGCTCCACAGAGAACGAAAAAAGCTGACATGCGCTAGCGCCCCTTTGCCACCCAAAAGCTTATCGCTTAGCGTTTATGCCACCAAAGCCAACCTGCAATCAGAGCACTCACAATGCCTAAGCCCCCTAAACCTCTCTGGAGTCGCTGCTGTTCCGCCTCCAATTGCGCCTGAATGTCCGGCCTGCAGCCTGGCAACCCCAACTCGCAATCCCGTCTTAGTTTAAGTTGACGTGCCCGCTGACTAATTTGAGCTTGAGAGCTCGAAGTCCATAAGAGAGGAAGCATGCCAGCCATGAGCGCCAATCTCACAGCAGAGCGCCGCGACAAAAATCCAGTGCTGAAATGTCGATGTCGACCCTGCATTAGGCTATAGTAGAGATTATGGATAAAACGACAAATACTCACCTCTTTCAGATTTTAGGCTTAGATCACGTTGTCTTGCGCGTGATGGACCTCGAACGCGCCAAGCAGTTCTACTGCGGCGTATTGGGCTGCACAGTTGACCGATTCCGGGAAGATCTCGGGCTCCTTCAACTCAGAGCTGGCAGATCTTTAATTGATCTCGTTGATGTCAACGGCACGTTAGGTATCCGCGGTGGAACTGCACCACACATGAACGCCCCCAACATGGATCACTTTTGCCTGCGCATTGAACCCTTTTCTGAAGCGTCTATTCGCACCCATTTAAAAGCTCATACTGTAGAAATCGGTGAATCTGGAATGCGATACGGCGCGGATGGCAATGGGCCATCGATTTATATTAAGGACCCAGATGGCAACGCGGTGGAGTTGAAGGGGCCGCCGGAAGATGTGTCTGCGTAGACTGCTCCTATCTTTTGTTGTTTTAAGCTGCGTCAACGGCATAGCCACGCTCTCAATTGATGCACAAGAGAGCAGCCATATGGGCAGGCCAATGTGGCGGTCGTTTGACCCCCGCGATACCGGTGCCGGTGAGCTGACATATTCCTCTGCCGTCGACGACAAAGGCATAGTGTATTCAGCAAATGAAGCCGGACTGCAAAGCTATGATGGTGTCTCATGGCGACTTCTCCCGCACACGCCTCAATCACGCGGAATCACATCTATCTTAGCCTTAGACCGAGAGCCTTGGCTAAATGGGTCCTGGTTAACCGGCGGCACAAACGGCCTAGGCATCTACACGCCAGATAAAACAGGGCATTTAAACTGGACGCCCATAGACATCCCGGGTCGACCCGGCATTTCAGCAGAAGAGTCTCCAGCAACCGTGCATAGATTGGTGGCTGTTGAAGACGTCATATACATCATCAGCAACGCGGGCGTTTTCACGCTTGGCGCTGATGGTGTTTCTGAGCCCCATGAAAGCAGTTCCACGGGCCTTCCCACAGGCTTTTCCTATACAGATGATGATGCAGTTGTCTTTGAAGTTGAAGATGGCCTCATAAAAATGACGAAGGATAATTATCACGCACTTACGCTTCCTCCCCGGTGGTCAGAACTGACTCCGGTTGCTGTGCTCAACACTAAAGATCTGGGGCCGATCTTAGTCACAGAGCGATCCGGAGTATTTGTGTTGGAAACCTCAGATAGCAGCCTCACGCTCACGCCATTATGGAATGAAATCCCTGCCCCCCTGGATAGCGCTAAAGTGCTTGTAAGTGCCGCCTTGCAGACTGGCGGACTCATATTTGGAACAAATGACGGAGCGCTTCTTCATTTCAGCCTAAGCGGACGCCTTATCACACGATTAGACAGTCGTGCGGGTTTTCATGCAGGCCCCGTGCGAAGCATATCAACTGGACCGGCCGACAATGTTTTCGGTTTTTTTGATGGCGGTGCTGTCTGGTTTAACACCAATGACTCCCTCAGAGTTTGGGATATCCTGAACGGTCTGGAGAAACCCGTTACTGCGGTCGCTGTCGATTCTGATCGTGTTTATGCAGGCACCACAGCGGGTCTGTATCAATCTGTATCAAACGGACGGATGCGCCATATTGCAGAGCTTGGCGATGCTCATATTCGCAGCCTGGATTTGTTTCAGCGCAGTTCCATGAGAGGCCACACCTCACTCATTGTCGGCACCACGCGCGGTTTGATTGACTACGCCGACAACGGAGTCACAACCTTATATGAAGGACAACCGTCTGCCGTTTTCATATCACGTACACAACCGACGCGTATTGCTGTCGGGTTTGGCACCCAGGTTCGTCTGTTTGATTTTAATCGAAGTGAATGGACCGACGTCGGGCCACTTGGAACGGCATTTAAATCCCCAATTTCTGACTTCACGGAAACAGCCGATGGGGATCTGCTTGTTGTTTTAAAAGATGGGTCGGTCATTTCATTTGCCGCCGACGAGTGGCTCAAGGGTCAAAATTTAGAACAGGCAAAACCCTTATGGACTCAACCGTCTCCAAGACATCCAGGGTTTGATGCCGCGCCACATTTTTCAGCAACGCCTGACACCATCCGCCTGTTTATGACGGGAGCTGCATTGCAATGGGATTATAAGAACGCGCGATTCCAAACTGATACGTCTCTAGCAACAGAATTTTCCAGATTGTCCTATCCGGAATTCCCCCGTTGGTACGCTGCCGAACAAACGGCTGAGGCCCTCTGGTTGCAAACAAGCACCGGAAGCTACGTCATGCTTACAAAACTCCCAGAAACGACGCCAGAAACCATACCATCCTTGATTGCCTTACCGATCGCTACACGCGGCACGGCATCCTATAGCGACATCTCGTTTGATCAGAGAACAGATAGAATGATGTTTGCAACAGCTGATGGTCTGAGCTCATACCCGCGCCAAGTGCTCCTTGCGTCCAACGCCTCTTTTACTGCTTCACAAACCAAGTCGTCTCTGCCAGCTTTGCACATTCGCAAAATCGTAGTCGATGATCAGACCGTCTATGATGGCAACGGACCCCAACCGCAGATCACTGTTAGATCAACAAGCGACGAGATGCTGGTTCACCTTGCCGTTCTGGATTGGCAAACGGCGTGCAGTGATGGACGGTTGATCATTGAAAGTGCGTCGCTGCCAAACACCGAAGTGGCTGTCGGGTCGAACTGCACGGCAATTTTTGCGATTAATGATTTTGTGAATCAGACGTCAGATATAAATCTTAGGCTGATGGTCGACGGTCAGGCCGTTACACAAGACGCACGCCTGAATATCAAAATTAGCCGGCCCTTGATATCCTCGCCGTTGCTTCCGGTGATCCTAGGCGTCGCACTCGGCCTTTGGGTCATATTCAATCGCTTATCCGCAACACAAGCCTGGCCCGAGCCAATCCAGAGATACGCCGCCTTAACGTCCGGGCTCTTTATCCTCCTGGCAATCGCCCAAGTCCTTGGCATGAGCATCGCTCCTGATTCTGTTTTGAGCGCTATCGCAATTTGGCTGGGTGTTTTATTCATCGCCTTCGTAGTACCGGTTTTTGCAGAAATATTGCTTCAGGCCAGCGCCCGGGTGATGACCTGGAAGACCTAATGCGCGCCTGCTCTCAGTGGCGTTTACCTGTGTTATCCTTCTGATATGATTGTTTCGTAATGCTTCTAAATCGTTCTGCCGCACAGAATTAGAAATAGGAATACTGACAATGCCGGACATTGAACTTTTCAGTTATGAAGCCTGCCCTTTCGCCCAGCGCACGCGCATGATGATGCTGGAAAAAGGCATAGACTGTGCGTTGACGGAAGTGGATTTGTACAACAAACCGGACTGGTGGAAAGAACTATCTCCCCATGGCAAAGTGCCCTTGATCAGACATAACGGCGACATTGTTTATGAATCACGGATCATCAACGAGTACTTGGAAGAGGTCTATCCGGAGCCACCATTGCTGCCCGCCGACCCCATGCTTCGCGCCAAGGCGAGAATCTGGATTGATTACTGCGACTCATATTTCCTTCCTGCTCTGCATAAGCTCATCGCAGACAAAAGAGATGAAGAAAAGCAAATAGAAAACCGTAAAGCCGTCTCCGAGAAGTTCTTGTTTATCGAGAAGGAAGGGCTAAAAAAGATGGGGAACGGTCCGTACTTCATGGGCAACACTCTGACGTTGATTGACTTGCAATTCATGCCTTTTATGGAACGCTTCCCATGTTATGAAGAACTCTGGGGCGCTAAGATTCCGGAAGAGTGTGGACGATTAAGAACATGGATCGATGCCATGCAGGACCGCGATAGCCATAAAGCTACGGCAAGCGCACACGCGTTTCATATGGAACGCTACAGCAGATACGATGAGGCTGCTTAAACCGCGCCCTGTTTTTTACCCCTCATCAAGCACGTGCCACGAACAAATACTCATCCATTGATCAAAGAAGACCTGGTCCTATGGCCTGTTTGATGTTGAAAAAGTGGCGGAGGGACAGGGACTCGAACCCTGGCAACCGTATGATCGGTTGACGGATTAGCAATCCGCTGCATTACCACTCTGCCATCCCTCCGCAGGGGTGACCGGGCGTGGAACATGAAAACTTACGAAGCAGTTGTCAAGGACGACGATGACAGGTAGAAACGATTTAATAATTACTGATTCCATCAAGAGAATCAGAGAGTTACCTGGGTGCACAGACAAAATTCCACTTTCGAGGCTTACACTATGCAACGCTCTATGCCCGCGTCTTCCACCCAAATCCCTAAAAAACGCCCTTTTTCTGTTCTAAACAGACGATTTTTTGCCGCATTGGCCATGCTCGGTTTTAGCGCAAGCGGACCAGTTTTAGCCGATACTGGTGAAACCGGCCTATCTGGCGAAGTGAATGTCGGTGGCTCCATGTCCACCGGAAACTCAGACACCACGCGAGTGGATGCTGAGATTAAGGCGCGCTACAAAGCCGGTCGGTTGGAAGACAATTACAGACTGCTAGGCGAGTTTGCAGACGACAGCGGCACAACAACCGCACAGCGCATCTTAGCCTCCGTCGAATCTCGATTTGACGTCCAGGAGCGGCTTTTTGTTTTCGGATACCTGGAATACGACGACGATAAATTCTCAGGGTTCAAGTATGAAGTCGAAAGTGCCATCGGTGTTGGCTACAAGATCATAGAAGATGAGAATTTACGCTTTCTGGTACAAGTCGGTCCTGGTTATCGCTACAGCAAGTTTTCAACGCCTGTCCCTCCCGCTGTCCCTCTGGTATCTTCCTCTGAAGATGGCATTCTCGTACGCGGCAGCGCTGAGTTGGAATACGACATCACAGAGACCACGTTCTTAAGCAACGCCTTGATTGTGACCTGGGACAGCGACAGAACAAAAATCGAAAACACGACTGCCCTGACAACCAAATTAATTGGCGATCTGTCGACACGGCTCTCCCTTAATGTCCGTCACAATACAGATCCACCGCTTCTGACAAAGAAAACGGATACGCTGTCTAAGGTCTCATTGGTTTACGGCTTCTAGGATTTACGGAGTCGCAACGACTGTCCCTTGCTAATGGTGCGGTAATGTCGATGATGTCTTCCCTGCAGCGCCGAATAAAACTTCAACTTATAGCTCTATGCATCACCGGGGCAGCACATGCGCAAACCGTTACTCCCTCTGGCATTGAGCTACATTTTGGTGGTCTAGGGACGGATGGTGCGAACGCCATCGCTGCGCTCTCAGATGGCGGCTTTGCGCTTGCCGGCTGGAAGACTTTAGACCAGGACAGAAGTGTTACGGAGAGCTGGCTGGTCCGGGTTAACCACCGCGGCGCATACATGTGGGATCTCCAACTCCCTCATTCAGCACCCTATGGCGTGACGGCTTTATCCCCGGCTTTTGATGGCGGCCTCTATGTTGTTGATGGAGAACGAGGGGACAAAACCGGCACCACACGCTTGTCTAAGATATCGCCTGAGGGCGTTACGGAGTCCCAGCGCACATACGGCTCCTCAGCTGGCGATACCCTGTCTGCCTTAAGGCCCACATTTGATGGCGGCTTAATCTTAGTCGGGCGCACCCTGAACCGAACGACCAATCAAGATGATGGCTGGGTTCTCAAACTAGACCGCTCACATGACGTCGAATGGTTTCGCGTTATTGGTGGGCCGGGTGAGGACGGCCTGGAAGACGTGAGTCTCTCGACCGATGGCGGTTACACCGCTGTCGGCTGGTCAACCCAGGAGAGTGATCATGTTGTGGGCTGGTCCCTTAAGCTATCCGAAAAGGGGGCAACAGAATGGGACACATTTCATGATATTGGTGTTGATACGGAATTCCATCACGTTTTACCTGCGCCCGCAGGATCGACTATCGCTGCGGCCACCACTCGCGCCACAAACGGTGACGGGCGAAAAATCGTTATATTGGCAATGGACTCAGAAGGCGCCCTAAGTTGGCAGCAAAGTATCTCTTCTCCGGGCAGCGCCACAGCGACCGGGCTCGCGCATGCAGCCACAGGCGGTTACCTGCTGTCGGCGTCGATTGAAGATCAAAATGGCATGGCTGGTTTGGCCGTTGGTATTGGATCAGACGGAACCCTGGACTTCATTCATCGACACCAAGGTAGCGGCGCGTTGCGGGCGCTCGCCATCACGTCAACGTCCAATGGTGGGTATGCGGTGGCAGGCTCGTCGGCGGGTCAAAGAACTCTGGATCAAGATGTATGGTTACTGATCAATGACTCTCTCAACGTCAACAAATCTAAAGAGTAGGAACACGCAGTCCTTTTTGAACGGCTGGTCGCGCGCCGACGGCCTCGAACCATCTGTTAACATTCTCCCATTCGCCGAGCCCGGCAAACATGGACTCTGCAGACTTCGTCCAGCCATAGCTTGCGATATCGGCAATCGAATACTCTCCGGCGAGATAGGCGTTGTTTGCCAGACGGGTATTCATCACCCCTAAGATCCGCCGGCTCTCATCGGTGTAGCGTTTCTTTGCATAGGGGACGTCTTCTTTTGCAAACTTAACAAAATGGCCCATTTGGCCGAACATTGGCCCGATGCTCGCCATTTGGAACATGAGCCACTCGGTCACCTCGACGAACTTACGGTGTTCTTCAGGCAGCAACGGGCTATTTGTTTTTCGCGCGAGATACAACAGGATCGCGCCGGACTCAAAAACAGAAATTGGCGCACCATCCGGGCCATCGGGATCAACAATCGCCGGAATTTTGTTGTTAGGGCTGATCTTCAGAAACGCATGCCCGAACTGCTCATCTTTCATAATATCGATGATGTGCACAGCGTAAGGAAGACCCACTTCTTCCAACATGATTGAGGCTTTCCAGCCGTTCGGTGTTGGGAATGTATACAGGTCGATCATTTTTGAATTGCCTTCAATGACTTAGTTACAAGCCGCCAACTGGCCAGGCTCTGCGGGCTTTAACGTATAAATTTCACCGTCACTTTCAGACGTAAAAACAGCTGTCGCCCGATCAAATCCCTCTGTTCGGTCTAGTGCCGTCAAATCAGCCCAAATCTTAAAGTAGTAACTAAACTCAACAACCTGATCATCACGTTGGAAAGCGACCAGTTGATAGCGCTCATCTCTGGCCAGGCGCTCATTCATGGCGGTCAGGTCTTCGCCCTGCCAATCTAAATCTGCCAGCGGCGGGACGATCGGGCCACCGGACGCAACAAAATACACACGATCCCAAGCAAACGCCGCTGAGTCCGCAAAACATATATAGGGACTATCCGGGGCTTCCCGGCCCTTCATAGTTGAGAAGGCTGTCTGATCTGATGGAGCTCCCACGATGGTCGCTCGCGCGGCTATATCAAGCCCAAATTTCCGCATCCAACTCGGAGCCATCATGGCATCGTAGACAAGCCACCCCGCAATCGCGGTGATGAGACCAACGGCAGAAATCCAAATCCAGCCTTTCCGCCAGAGTTGATGATCAACTTGAACTGTCATGCTAAGGAGCGAGCTTTTTCTTGAGCAACTCGTTCAGCATCCCTGGGTTCGCCTTACCGCCGGTTTGCTTCATCACCTGACCAACGAACCACCCAATCAGCTTGTCTTTGCCGCCGCGATAATCTGAGACCTTGTCCGGATTGTCCGCCATAACTTGGTCAATCGCAGCTTCAATCGGCCCAGTATCGGTGATCTGCTTGAGGCCCTTTTCCTCTACGATAGTCTCAGGGTCCTTGCCCTCTTCCACCATGATCTCAAAGACATCTTTTGCAATGCGTCCTGAAATCGTGTTGTCGGTTATCAGATCAATCAACTTGCCCAGGTTCTCAGCCGTTACAGGGCTGTCCGTAATCGACACGCCCTTTTTATTCAGGGCACCAAACAGGTTTGAAATAACCCAGTTGGCGGCCGCCTTGGCATCGCGTCCCTTAGCAACATCTTCGAAATAATTCGCCGTTTCCCGCTCCACGACCAGAACACTGGCGTCATAAGGTGTGAGCCCAAAGTCGGTCATGAACCGTTCTTTTTTCTCATCCGGCAATTCGGGCAATGTGGCTCTGATCTGTTCAACATACGCGTCATCGAACACCAGCGGCAGCAGATCGGGATCCGGAAAATACCGGTAATCATGGGCCATTTCTTTTGAGCGCATCGGACGGGTTTCGCCCTTGCTGGGGTCGTACAATCTGGTTTCCTGAGTGATCTCCCCACCAGATTCATAGACATCTACATGGCGGCGGGCTTCGTGCTCGATGGCTTGCATCACAAAGCGCACTGAGTTCACGTTTTTAATTTCACAGCGCGTCCGCAATCCATCTTCGCCAACAGGACGCACAGACACGTTGGCATCGCAACGCATCGAGCCTTCATCCATATTCCCGTCACAGGTGCCAAGATACCTGACGATTGACCTCAATTTTCTGAGATAAGCGCCGGCTTCTTCCGGGGAGCGCATGTCAGGCTTCGACACCACTTCCATAAGCGCAACACCCGAGCGGTTGAGATCAATGAAGGACTTCGATGGATGCAGATCGTGAATGGACTTGCCGGCATCTTGTTCAAGGTGAAGGCGTTCAATACCAACTTCTCGCGTTTCCCCTTCAGGAAGATCCAGAACGAGTGTCCCCTCGCCCACAATCGGCAATTCAAACTGACTGATCTGATAACCTTGCGGCAGGTCTGCGTAAAAATAGTTCTTACGGGCAAAGACGCTGCGCTTGTTGATGTGCGCTTTAAGGCCAAGACCCGTGCGCACAGCTTGTTCCACGCAGACTTCATTGACGACCGGCAGCATGCCCGGCATGGCGGCATCAACAAAAGAGACCTGGCTATTGGGCTCGGCCCCGAAGTCTGTTGGCGAGCCTGAAAATAATTTGGCGTTGGATATGACCTGGGCATGAACTTCCAGCCCGATCACGACTTCCCAGTCACCCGTTTCACCTTTTATGAGAAAGCTCATGACTTAGCCCTCCCCGTTGGCGGCTAAACCCGGAAACGCTGCCGCGTCCTCAAGCACACCGGCCACACGAAATAAGGTCTCCTCGTCCCATCGTTTGGTCAGGAGTTGCAAGCCAAGAGGCAAGCCCTCAGAGGACAGCCCCGCAGGCACTGAAATCCCCGGCAAACCAGCCAATGATGCAGGCACTGTGAACACATCATTGAGATACATGGCAATTGGATCATCAGATTTCTCGCCCAGGGCAAACGCGGACGTCGGCGCAGTCGGAGTCAAAATGGCATCAACGCCGTCAAAAGCAGCGACAAAATCTTGCGCAATCAACTGTCTGACTTTTTGAGCTTTGAGGTAGTAAGCATCGTAATACCCCGCAGAGAGTGCGTAAGTGCCAATCATGATGCGGCGCTTTACTTCATCGCCAAAGCCAGCTGCGCGGGTCTTGGAATACATATCATCTAGCGTTTCGCCTTCAACCCTGAGCCCAAACCGGACGCCGTCATAACGGGCAAGGTTCGATGAGGCTTCAGCGGGAGCCACAATGTAATACGTCGGCAGGGCATATTTGGTGTGCGGCAAAGCGATATCGATAACCTCCGCCCCGGCCGCCTTGAGCCACGCAATACCTTGATCCCACAGCGCCGCGATCTCGGCATTTAAGCCGTCGATCCGGTACTCGGCAGGAATACCAATGCGCAAGCCTTTAATGTCGCCAGACAACGCAGCTTCAAAATCAGGAACCGGCATGTCCGCCGATGTTGAGTCTTTCGGGTCGTGCCCGGCCATCACCGACAGCAGAATGGCAGAATCGCGCACGGTCCGCGTCATCGGCCCGGCCTGATCTAAAGAGCTCGCAAAGGCAATGGTGCCCCAGCGCGAGCAACGACCGTAAGTCGGTTTCATGCCCACAATGCCGCAGAAGGCCGCAGGCTGGCGGATAGAACCACCCGTGTCAGTGCCAGTCGCCCCAGCACACATATGCGCGGCAACCGCCGCTGCAGAACCGCCTGAAGACCCGCCAGGCACCAATGGCCGAGGGTCGCCGTGCTTTTTCCAGGGATTGTGAACACCGCCGTAATAGCTGGTCTCATTGGAGGAGCCCATGGCGAACTCATCCAGATTGGTTTTGCCAATCGTAATCGCGCCAGCCGCCTTGAGATTGGCCGTTACGGTGCTCTCATAGGGGGGTGTGAAGCCATCCAGAATATGTGACGCAGCGGTCGTTAGAATACCTTCGGTACAGAATAAATCTTTGATACCGAGAGGAATCCCCTCAAGCACGCCTGCTTGTTTATGTGTGCGATTGTGATCGGCTTCTTTCGCCCGTTCGATCGCAAGCTCGGGAACTTCCGTGATAAACGCGTTCAGGTCGCGATGAACCTCCATAGACTTCAGATAAGCCTGTGTCAGTTCGACGGCGCTGAAATCACCTTTTGCCAGACCATCGCGGGCTGTCGCCAAGTCGAGTTTGGTCAAATCGCTCATTATTCAATAACCTTTGGCACGCCGAAAAAGCCTTCATGGGACTCTGGCGCATTGGCCAGCACTTTGTCGGCATGACCGCCATCAGAAATCGCGTCTTTGCGCCATTTCAGAGTGAGGTCAGTGCCGCCCGTCATGGGCTCCACCGCATCCGTATCAACTTCCTGGAGTTGCTCTATCCAGTCCAATATTCCGCTAAGTTCTTGGGCCAGTGGGTTAAGATCTTGCTCCGGCACGTCGATCCGCGCGAGAACAGCTATTTTTCGGACAGTGGCGTCGTCGAGCGACATGGGCTATGGGTCTCCCTATAGAGGTAGTGACCGCCCTGCGCCGATGGCGCAAAAACGGCAGAAAGTAAGGGCTGCGATGATGTATCACTGGGTATGACGATCTGCAAGCCCGCCGCATTGAAAGAGGTTCTGATAAAGGGCCAATGCATACTGGGCCTGGACGTAGGGACCAAAACAGTTGGTGTCGCCATATCAGATACGGCGCTGATTATCGCCTCACCGCTCACCGTGATTCAGCGCGTGAAATTCACTAAAGATGCTGAGCAGTTGGTTAAGTTAATCGAGGACAACACGGTGGGAGCCCTGGTCGTGGGGTTACCCATTGAGATGGACGGTGACGAAGGCCGTCAGGCTCAGTCTGTACGGACTTTTATAGAAAATTTTCTGGCCATTCGCGATATTCCCACAGCTTTCTGGGATGAACGGCTGTCGACGGTCGCGGTTGAACGCATGATGGTCGAAAAAGCTGACTTAAGCCGCAAAAAACGTGGAAAAGTAGTGGATCGCGCTGCCGCCGCCTATATTTTGCAGGGCGTGCTTAACTTTTTGACGCAAAATTAGCCGGATGGAGACCAAATTTGTGAGCTTGTCGAACGGAAAGACCTTCAATATAGTCCGCGCTCATGCATGACCCTATCTTCCCGCACCATCATCTCCTCGGGATCGAAGGGCTTTCCCCCTTAGAAATCAATCGGCTATTGGACCTCTCAGACCCCTATGTCGAGGTCAATCGCGGTCCGGATAAAGTGTCCGAAAGTCTGAAGGGCCGGACGATCGTGAACCTGTTCTTCGAGAACTCGACCCGTACGCGCACCTCCTTCGAACTCGCCGCCCTGCGCCTAGGCGCGAACGTGATCAATATGCAGGTTGAGGCCAGCTCCGTCTCCAAGGGTGAAACCCTTATTGATACGGCGGTGACGCTGAATGCCATGCACCCAGATGTCTTAGTGGTACGGCACCCCCAATCGGGCGCGGTGAAACTCCTGGCTGATAAAGTGAACTGTGCCGTGGTTAACGGCGGGGACGGCAGCCACGAGCATCCGACACAAGCCTTACTCGATGCGCTCACCATCCGCCGCCGCCGGGATAAGATCGAAGGCTTAAAGGTTGCCATCTGTGGCGACGTCACCCATAGCCGGGTCGCACGCTCAAACTTTTACCTGCTGCTCACTCTTGGCGCTGAAGTTCGCGTGATCGCGCCACGGACTCTGATCCCCAGTCATCTCGACCGCTTGGGCGTGCAAACCTTCTCGGACATGCGCGAAGGGCTTAAGGATTGTGACATCGTGATGATGCTCCGGGTCCAAAACGAACGCATGAGCGGCAGTTTCATCCCGTCCGTTCGGGAATACTTCCGCTTCTTTGGTTTGGATCGCGAGAAACTATCTCTCGCCAAACCCGACGCCTTGATTATGCACCCTGGTCCCATGAATCGCGGGGTCGAGATCGACTCTGATGTGGCTGACGATTTCGAACGAAGTGTCATACGCGAACAGGTCGAACTTGGTGTTGCTGTCAGAATGGCGGTCCTAGAACTGTTGGCGAATAATTTGAGCGCTGACCGGGCTAAGGGTTCAAAACCATGAGCACTCCAAATACGATGAAGATTGCTTACATAGACGCGCGCATTCTCGACCCGGCGACGGGTTTGGATATCGTCGGGGATCTTTTGACCATCGGCGAGGATATTGCTGACTTCGGCGAGAATCTTTTTGGAAGCGCGCCCCCCTCCGACGCGACCATCATCAATGCCAAAGGTCTTTGCCTCGCACCTGGTTTAGTCGATATGCGAGTGCAAGTAAGAGAACCAGGCGAAGAACATAAAGAGTCGCTGAGAAGCGCCGCTGAAGCGGCCGTTGCCGGTGGCGTCACAACCATGGTCTGCTTGCCGAACACCCAACCGGTGCTTGATGATCAAGCCACCCTGGAGTTCGTCGCCCGTCGTGCCCGCCTGCTGGCCCTCACAAAAGTCTACGCATATGGCGCAGCGACCAAGGGACTTAAAGGCAAAGAACTCGCGGAACTTGGATTACTGGCCGAGGCCGGCGCAGTGGCATTCACCGATGGCACGGTCGCCATCGCAGATACCCAGGTGATGCGGCGGGTTCTGTCCTACGCTGCAACCTTTGACCTGATGATTGTTCAGCACCCGGAGGATGCTGCGCTCGCTGGAAACGGTGTGGTGACCTCCGGCGAGATGGCAACGCGATTGGGACTTTCTTCAATTCCACGCGAAGCCGAAATTATTATGCTTGAACGCGATATGCGTCTGGTTGAGATGACGGGCGCACGATATCATGCCGCTCACGTTTCCACATCCGAAAGCGTTGAGATCATTGCCCGGGCCAAAGATAAAGGCCTGCGCGTCACCTGTGACACGGCCCCCTTCTACTTTGCCTTAAATGAATTAACCGTCGGCGAGTATCGCACGTTCGCAAAACTGTCTCCACCTCTACGCAGTGATGAAGACCGGCAAGCTATTGTTGAAGGCTTAAAATCAGGCATCATTGACGTCATCGCCAGCGACCATTCACCACAGGACCAAGACAGTAAACGCCTGCCCTTTGCGCAGGCTGCTTTTGGCGGTTCGGGGCTGGAAACGCTTTTGGCCGTCTCGCTTGACCTCGTGCATAATGAAGACCTCAGCCTGATTGAAACGTTAAAGCGGGTCACTTGCAGCCCGGCTCAACTGCTCGGATTAGACGCGGGTCATTTACGCAAGGGATCGCCCGCAGACCTCGTGTTATTTGCCCCCAACGAAGGGTGGAAAGTGGTTGGCGACAACTTTAAATCCAAGTCCAAAAACACACCGTTCGACGGTCGCCCGGTACAGGGGAAAGTCTTCCGGACCATCATCGATGGCCGCACCGTATTCGAGGCCGCATCCTGATGCTGCTTCAGCTTGCGCCTTCGTCTTGGACCTTCGCCCTGATCGTTCTGGGCGGCTACCTTGTTGGCTCTATACCTTTTGGCTTATTGCTCACGAAAGCCACAGGTGGTGGCGACATTCGGAATATCGGATCCGGCAACATCGGCGCGACCAATGTGCTACGGACCGGGCGTAAAGGCATCGCCGCAGCGACACTTTTTCTCGATGGTGGTAAAGGGGCACTTGCCGTATGGCTCGGTGCCATGGTTGCTATTCCTCAAGCCGCAGAGATTGGTGGATTAATCGCTGGCGCAGGTGCTGTGTTGGGACACAACTTTCCCATCTGGCTCAAGTTTAAAGGCGGCAAAGGGGTTGCGACAACACTCGGCATGATGCTCGGGTCCGTCCCTATTATTGGGGCGATGTCCTGCGTCACATGGATCGCGATGCTGATTATCTTTCGCTACTCCTCTCTGGCGGCTTTGATTGCGCTGGCCCTCGCGCCCGTGTTTGCCATGCTCCTTGGCATGGAAAATGCTGCGCTGATGTTTCTCGCACTCGCCATTCTCGGCTGGGTGCGGCATTGGTCTAACATCGGACGACTGCTGAAAGGCGACGAACCTCAGATCGGTGGATCATAGACGCCGATGGCGTCCAGTCGTTCAACTGACCCGGAGACACTCGCCAGCCTTCGGCTAATCCGGTCAGAAGGCATTGGTCCGGTGACCTATCACGGATTGGTGGCACGATTCGGCTCGGCCAGCAAAGCACTGGCCGCCCTCCCCGATCTTTCAAAACAGTCCAAGCGTAAGAAGCCGTTTCATGCCATTTCGCAAGAGCAAATCGAACAGGAACTGCACCAGTTAGAGAAGGTTGGTGGAACCCTTGTCGGCATGAACGAGGCACATTATCCAAAAAACTTAGCGGAGACCTCAGATGCACCGCCGTTTCTAACCGTGTTGGGAAACGTGGGTCATTTGTCCCGTCCGGCTGTTGCAATCGTTGGCGCGCGCAACGCCTCTCTGAATGGCAAGAAAATAGCCCACCAACTAGCGCAAGATTTGACGGCTGCTGGTTACACGGTTTGGTCTGGGCTCGCACGAGGTATTGATACAGCAGCCCACAGCGGTGCGGTTGCACGATCGACGGTGGCCGTTCTGGCCGGTGGTGCGGACGTGCTTTATCCCAGAGAAAACGCCGACCTCTATGAACGTATCAAAGCCAATGGCGCTGTTGTTTCCGAGATGCCGCCAGGCACTGAACCACAAGCGGCCTACTTCCCAAGACGGAATCGGATTATCTCTGGCGCCAGTGCTGGCGTCATTATTGTCGAGGGAACCCCAAAGTCAGGGTCGCTTATAACGGCGCGGTTTGCCTTAGACCAAGGCCGTGAGGTTTTTGCCGTTCCCGGCTCGCCTCTTGATCCGCGTGCCCAAGGTCCGAACGGTTTGATTCGGGATGGCGCAGTCCTCGTGCGATCTGCCAATGATGTTTTGGAGGAACTCGAGCGCGGCAGTGAAAATCTGTTTAGCACAAAAGACTCGGTATCAGATGACACCCAACACATTGAAAAGATTGATGAAAAAGATGATGAAACGTTACGCTCTGAAATCTTAAGCGAGATCAGCACAACGCCAGTGACAGTTGACGAACTGCGACGACAGTGCCAAGTGTCTGCCCCCATGATCGCCGCCACGCTGCTTGATCTCGAGCTAGCGGGGCTTATTGAACGGCTTCCGGGCAACAGAGTTACTGCTGTCCGGAACACATAATCAACGACGGGTAGGATGGCGAACCATGCCTCTTCCCGCTAGAATTTAGGACGCGAAAACAGATCGATGAATAACATTGTCATCGTCGAATCCCCGGCAAAGGCCAAAACCATTAATAAGTATCTCGGCAGCGAGTACACAGTGATGGCATCCTATGGTCACGTCCGTGATCTACCGCCGAAAAATGGGTCTGTGCGACCAGAGGAAGACTTTGCGATGGATTGGGAAGTCGCAGCGCAATCGAAAAAGAATCTATCCGCTATCATAAGTGCGGCCAAAGATGCCGATATCATATACCTCGCAACGGATCCGGATCGTGAAGGCGAAGCCATTTCTTGGCATGTGCTCGAAGAACTGCGCAATCGCAAAGCGATCAATGAGAGCCAGGTCAAGCGGGTCACATTTAACGCGATCACAAAAAGTGCCGTGCTTGAAGCAATGAGCAAGCCGCGCGAACTCGATACAGAATTGGTGAATGCCTACCTTGCTAGACGGGCCTTAGACTATCTGGTTGGATTTAACCTCTCTCCCGTCTTATGGCGCAAACTCCCAGGCAGCCGCTCCGCAGGTCGTGTGCAATCTGTCGCTCTCCGCATCATCTGCACGCGAGAACTGGAAATCGAGAAATTCCAGGCTCAAGAGTATTGGACCGTAGATGTCGATCTCGCGAAAAACGGTGAACAGACGTTTGCATCACGACTGACACATTTAAATGGGGAAAAACTCGACAAGTTTGGTTTACCAGATGAAGCGAGCGCGATGGCGGCAAAAACAGCCATTGAAACAGCCTCTTTTGCGGTCGAATCCGTCGAGAAGAAACAAAAGCAACGCCGGCCCTACGCCCCGTTTACGACGTCCACTCTTCAGCAAGAGGCTTCAAGACGCCTCTACTTTAGTGCGCGTCAGACCATGGACACAGCGCAACGTTTATATGAAGGCGCTGAAATTGGCGGAGAAACGGTTGGTCTGATTACCTATATGAGAACGGATGGCGTCCAGATTGATAGCGCCGCAATCAATACCGTGCGCAATGTAATCGGAAAAGACTTCGGTGATAAGTACGTGCCTGAAAAGCCACGGCATTACGCAACCAAGGCCAAGAATGCACAAGAAGCCCATGAGGCAATCCGCCCAACGGATCCCTTGCGCCGCCCGCAAGACGTCGCCCCTTACCTCTCAAAAGATCAATTGCGCCTCTATGAACTGATTTGGAAACGCACCATCGCGAGCCAAATGGAATCGGCCATCATGGATCAGGTTGCCGTAGTCACGGCCTCGGCAGACAAAAAAACAAAGCTGAGATCAAACGGCTCAGTCATTCGCTTTCCCGGCTTTCTCAAAGTCTATGAGGACAAGCCGCAAGCCTCAAAAGAAGCTGATACCGGCAATGAAGACGCAGACCGGATTCTACCGCCACTGGACGAAGGCGATGGCCTGACTCACAGCAACGTCTCGCCCGATCAACACTTTACCCAGCCGCCACCGCGGTTTTCAGAAGCCAGTCTCGTGAAGACGATGGAAGAGTTAGGCATTGGTCGCCCCTCGACATACGCCTCGATTATTCAGGTTCTGCAAGATCGTAACTATGTGCGTATGGATAACCGGCGCTTCATCCCTGAAGATCGTGGGCGGGTTGTGACGGCCTTCCTTGAGAGCTTTTTCTCCAAGTACGTCGAATACTCTTTCACCGCAGACCTAGAGAATAAGCTGGATGAAATTTCCGGCGGCCGGCTGAGTTGGAAAGAAGTTCTAGCTGAGTTCTGGAAAGATTTCATTGTGGCGATTGAGGGCACCAGTGAACTCAGAATCACAGAAGTTATCGATACGCTGGATGAACTGCTCGAACCGCATCTGTTTCCCAAAACAAATGACGGCACAGACACGCGCCAATGCCCATCGTGCAGCGATGGACGCCTATCGCTTAAATTCGGAAAGTTTGGTGGCTTCATCGGGTGCAATAAATATCCCGATTGCCGCTACACACGCCAATTGTCCGCAAACAGTAACGATCCTAACGCCGCAATGGCAGAAGGTCCGAAAGAGCTGGGCGAAGATCCTGAAACAGGCCATATGGTGACGCTGCGGGCGGGTCCATACGGCGTTTATGTCCAACTGAGCGATGCGGAAACGCTGGCCGCCATCGCCGCGGCAGAAGCCCCGCCTGTGGCCGAAGAAGAGCCTGTCAAAGGCAAGAAAGCCAAAAAACCAAAGAAGCCAAAAGTCCCAAAACCCAAGCGCTCTTCTTTGCCAAAGGGTATGGACCCCGCCGACGTGGATTTGGAAAAAGCGCTTAAACTGCTCTCTTTGCCTCGTGAAGTTGGCATCGACCCAGAATCAGGCGAGATGATTCTGGCTGGCATCGGACGCTTTGGCCCTTACCTCAAGTATGGCGACAAGTATCAGTCCTTGGGTGTCGATGATGACGTCCTAGAGATCGGCCTCAACCGTGCCGTTGTTGTTATTGCGGAAGGTAAAGAGAAAAAAGGGCGTCGTGGTGGCGGATCGGCCAAGTCTTTGGGTGAACATCCCGATGACGGAAAAGCTGTTACCGTGCGGGACGGTCGTTTTGGTCCTTATGTCCAGCACGGCTCGATTCGTGCGACACTCCCCAGAGACATGGAGAAAGACGCCGTCACGTTTGACGAAGCCATCGCCCTGATTGCCGCTAAAGCTGCAAAAGTCGGAACAACTAAAAAAACAGCAACTAAGAAAACCGCTGCTAAGAAAAAAACCACAGCCAAGAAAAAAACGACCGCGAAGAAAAAAACAGCTGCCAAAAAGAAAGCAGCGCCCAAACGCAAGACAGCCGTCAAAGAAGCAACGTCCGAACACTCCAGGGACGACTCAGGGGAAGCTGGCGCTTAAACACCATTGGCCATTCGCAGAAAAGACGCTCCGGTCTCCGCGCTGCCCACCAAGGCAGATATCTTGGCGTATGTGCAGCGGTCCTCAAAACGTCTTGCGAAACGGGATATTGCGCGCGCCTTTAACATTCGCGGTGCCGACCGGCCTGCGTTCAAAGAAATTCTGAAAGAGCTGGAAGCCGAAGGGTCCATAGACCGCGGCGGCAAGAGACGCTTTGCCGAAGCTGGCCGTTTACCTGATGTCGCTGTGCTTGATGCCATCCGGACAGATGACGATGGTGACCTGATCGGTCAACCCGCCAACTGGGAAGAAAAAACAGCCCCGCCCATAATTTTTATTCTTCCTTCGAAAGAGGTGAAGGGAGCAATCGGCGTCGGGGATCGCGTCCTCGCCAAGATGAAATTACTTGAAGACGGTATCTACCAGGCGCGACCGATCAGAAAGCTCACCGGCGGTCCGAAACAAATTCTCGGCGTATGTGAAAAAACAGATCACGGAGGGTTTCTGATCCGCCCTGTTGACCGGCGCGAGCGGCAGACCATTACCGTCGATAAAGCAAAATCCAATGGCGCTCAGCATGGCGACCTCGTTCTGGTCACCTTGGAGCGGTCCGCCAAACGCGGCTTCGCAAAAGGCCGGATTATAGAAACGCTGCATAACGCAGGTATTGAGAAGGCGCTCAGCCTCATCGCCATTCACAGTCATGGCATCCCGCACGAATGGACAGCCGCCGCCCTAGAACAGGCGGAGCAGTGCGGCCCTGCCCCGCTTGGTAAACGCACCGACCTGCGTGACCTTCCTCTGGTTACCATCGACGGATCAGACGCCCGCGACTTTGACGATGCCGTATGGGCTGAGCAGGACCAAGACCCCAACAACCCCAAGGGATGGCATTTGATTGTCGCGATTGCGGATGTGAGTTGGTATGTCACGCCGGGTTCTCCCCTCGACACAGTGAGTCATGACCGGGGGAACTCGACTTACTTCCCGGATCGCGTAGTACCCATGTTGCCGGAAGCTTTATCTAACGGCTGGTGTTCTCTCAGGCCAAACGAAGACCGGCCCTGCCTTGCGGTTCATATGTGGATCGATGTGCACGGCGAACTTTTGCAACACAAATTTGTCCGTGGCCTGATACGCTCACACGCGCGCCTCACCTACGAGCAAGCACAAGCGGCCGCAGATGGTCATGGCGATGAAACCACAACCCCGCTGATCGACACGGTCATCACGCCTTTGTTTGGGGCCTACGCCTGTCTGGATAAGGCCCGTAAGAAACGTGGGGCGCTCGCACTGGACATTCCAGAGCGTAAAATTCTGATCAACGATGAGGGGCAGATGACCGGCGTTGAACCACGCGCCAGACTTGCCAGTCACCAATTGATCGAAGAGTTCATGGTCGCCGCTAATGTGGCCGCCGCGCAAACGCTGCAACGCGCGAAGGCTCCTGGGTTATACCGTGTGCATGAACCGCCCGACCCTGAACGTGTCGACAGCTTGCGTGTCACGCTCGAAAGCATGGAGCTCAAACTCAATTCAACGGGCAGCATACGCGCAAAAGATTTCAACTCTGTTCTTGAAGCCGCCAAGAACGACCCGGCCGAATCTTTGGTCAACACCATGATTCTGCGCACCCAGTCACAGGCCAGATACGAACCAGAAAACTTGGGCCATTTCGGGTTGGCACTGAACCAATACACGCACTTTACGTCCCCTATTCGCCGCTATTCAGATTTAATCGTGCATCGCAGCCTGATTCGAGAACTAAAACTTGGCAAAGGCGGTCTCGAAAGTGATGCCGGGGCGCTGCAAGCGACGGCAGAGCATATCTCCATGACAGAGCGCAGGTCATCAACAGCCGAGCGGGAGACTGTTGATCGCTACACTGCCGCCTTTCTGGCCAATCAAGTCGGTGCGACATTTACAGGACGTGTGAATGGTGTCAGCCGGTTTGGTTTATTTGTCACGCTGGCGGGGACCGGCGCGGATGGCATTTTGCCGATCAAGCGCCTGCCCGATGACTACTACGATGTCTTTGAAAACACCCACATGCTGGCCGGGCGGCATTCCGGCCTGGCCTTCTCGGTGGGGGATCCCATTACGGTCACGCTCACCGAGGCCGACGCCATGACCGGCGGCCTGGCATTTAATTATGTAGATCACACCCCTTTACGAGAACGCGCCTCGGGATCAGCAAACACCTCAGAACACAGGAAATATGGCCAAAAACCTGGGCAAAAGCCCAGCAGAAAAAGTGGCCGTAGCCGTGTCAAAAAAGCGGGCCGCCGGAAAAAACGCTCATAACCCTATAACTTAGGGGTTTTCGTCACGCTGGAGTTTCGTATGATTTGGCATGATCACTCGTCATGTCCATATGATCGCTTCTGCAAAGCCACGCATAGAACTCCGCCACAGGGTTATGCGTTGCCGTGCGGCTTGGCTCGTTGGGGCTTTGTTTCTCATCTCAGGCTGCACATCGACCGGCGTGGTTTCTGATAAAACCAGCCTGGGCGGTAAATCTACCGTCGAAGGGTTTGAACTTCTGGAATCCCAGCGGGTCCTGTCCCATGGGTTGGCACAAATCGAAGAGCGCGCCCTCGACAAACCCAGCATCGAGAAATTTGTTCTATCCGGCTTAAGCGGCCTGGCTGACATTGATCCGCTTTTTTCCGTGGTTGAGGGCGATGGAAAAATCAGAACCTATGTGGGGACGGTCTTAGCTTCAGAGTTGAGCAAACCCATTGAGAATGGCGAAGGAGAGCAGGCAACAATAAATGCTTGGCTGAGGCTTTTTCACGGATCACTGATCGGCGCACGGCGTCAATCTGCTGCCTTGGTAGCCGCAGACCCTGAGCAGATCTACAATGCTTTCTTCGATTCAGCCTTAGATCAACTGGATGCTTACTCGCGCTATTCAGGTCGTTTGCAGGCACGTGCCAACAGAGAAACCCGCAACGGCTTTGGCGGCATAGGCTTGAGCTACGTTGCCACTGACATCGGCCTCGAAGTGCAGAAATTACAGCCGGACGCCCCCGCCAGAAAAGCGGGCATCGCTGTCGGTGATATCATTACCCATGTCGATGGGCAGTCTTTCGCCACCAAGCGAAGCTGGATCGTGCGCAGATTATTGCGCGGGCCGATTGGGTCCACATCAGTGTTCACAGTCTTGCGCAGCGACCTCAATGGGGCGAAGGCCATTCCTGTGATCAGAAAGCTGGTCGTTCCTCAGACCGTTGAGTTTTTCGTTGAAGACTCTATCGCCATCATTGAAATTCACAGCTTCAATCAACGCACCAGTCAAACGGTTGAACGTTTGCTGGCAAAAGCGCTCACGGATGATCCTGCCATATCGGGGATCATCCTGGACCTCAGGGGCGATCCCGGTGGCCTGCTTGATCAAGCCGTGACTGTCAGCGACCTGTTTATGGAAAATGGCCGCATCGTCTCGACACGCGGGCGGCATCCAGAGTCCATTCAGCGCTACCAGGCTTTTGAGGGTGATATTGGCCAAGGGCGACCGGTTATTGTTCTGATTGATAGCCGGTCGGCGTCAGCGTCTGAAATTGTTGCCGCCGCGCTCCAGGACTCTGGCCGCGGGCTTATCGTCGGGACGTCTTCATATGGCAAAGGAACGGTTCAGACCGTCGTACGCCTTCCCAATGAAGGAGAAATCACGCTCACGTGGTCACGTTTTTATGCCCCCGCCGGCTACGCAATTGAGGATTTAGGGGTGCTTCCCATGGTCTGCACGAGCGGCCTGACAGGCCCCGCCGATCAAATACTCCAGAATTGGCGGCAGACCGGCAGCAGGGTGGCGAGCCTGAAAGCAGAATGGCGGACCGTTGCGGCAAATGATATTGCCGCCCGGGCTGCGCTGCGGGGCCACTGCCCAGCCGAGGTGCGCGACGAAAACACCATCGACTTAGAAGTGGCTAAATCATTGATATATAACAAAACACTATACGCCCAGGCCATCGGCCTCACAGGCATCCTGGAAGCCCAGCAACGACCTTAACGCTTTGACTGACGTGTCAGTTAGGCTTGACACCGGTGCCGGGCGGAGTATGTTGCCGCGCTTACACATCCTTTGTTTTCCGCGAGATTAATTATGGCTAAACCGGCAACAATTCAAATCAAACTCGAAAGTACAGCTGGTACTGGGTATTTTTATACAACGCGGAAAAACCCACGGACGCTGACCGAAAAAATGGAAGTGCGAAAGTACGATCCGAAAGTGCGCAAGCATGTGATTTTCAAAGAAAAGAAAATCAAGTAGGGGACTCTCCCCTCGCCCAAAACTTTGATGTTTTACGCCAAGTTATTCTAGGCCGCGTCTAGGTACTTAGAGACTGTCTGCAAAAAGCTAGATACGGAAATCGGCTTTGCGATGTAACCATCGCATCCCCCATCCCGTATTTTTTCCTCGTCGCCCTTCATCGCAAAAGCCGTCACGGCAATAACCGGTATAACTTTAAGGTCATCATCGGCCTTGAGCATCTTGGTAATTTCAAGGCCAGAGATCTCGGGCAACTGAATGTCCATGAGAATCAGGTCTGGCCGCTGCCGGCGGGTAATATCCATAACCTGGCGACCGTCTTTGGTTTTTAGGGTGATATACCCATGAGCTTCCAACAGATCATTGAAGAGCTTCATATTCAATTCATTGTCTTCCACGATCAGAATAGTCTTCGACATTTTTGGAAGTCCTTGGAACCCGGATAAACGAACCGAAACAAGTGGATATATGATTCCACTATAAGTTTCGACTAAATCATTTACACCACGACAATATCGAAAAAACAAGAGTTGGAAGCGCGGGTCAGCCTACAAACTATGGCCTTTCACTGTCGACAGGCTTGTACAGCACGCCCCTCTAAAGCTATCCAGTACATATGTTCTCACTTCATGACCCCATCTTGCGTCCGGCTCTATTTGGCGTGTTCCTGGTGCTCTTTATCATCTGGGAAAGCCTGCAGCCCAAGCGCGACCGCACATTCGCACGCCTGGCGCGGTGGACCGGCAACCTTGGCCTCATTGTCGTCGGCTCAGTGGTTGTCCGACTCATCCTGCCCATCGCCCCTGTGGGCGCTGCCCTATGGGCGCACCAAAATGGCGTTGGTGTTTTCAACACAGTGCCCATGCCCGTACCGATGTGGGTGGCGGGAGCCCTGTCGTTTCTCCTGCTTGATCTGCTGATTTATGGGCAGCACAGACTGTTTCATAAAGTCCCGCTGTTGTGGCGCCTGCATCGCATGCACCACACAGATATCGACCTTGATGTCACCAGCGGGCTGCGGTTTCATCCGCTCGAAATTCTGCTGTCTCTGATCATCAAAGTCATCGCGGTTGTGATTCTCGGCGCGCCGGCTTTGGCCGTTCTCGTTTTTGAGATCGTACTCAATGCGACCTCTATGTTTAATCACGCGAATCTCGCTCTGCCTCAGCGCCTAGACTCTGTGCTACGGCGTATCGTTGTCACACCCGATATGCACCGCGTTCACCACTCCATTGACTCAAGCGAGACTGATAGCAATTTCGGATTTAATCTCCCCTGGTGGGATCGTCTCTTTGGCACCTATGTGGAGCAACCAGCCGCCGGGCATGCGGCCATGACGCTCGGTCTGCCCATTTTCAGGGACATCAAATCTGTCGGATTATGGAACTTGCTGGTGCAGCCTTTTGTTGAAGACTCCCCAGAGCTAAAAACGGGCTCAGATTCAAAAGAGGGCGGCAATGAAACATCACCGCCCTCTTGATCAGAGGTTTTCGCTTTAGGCCGCAGACGCCAGCATTTCAAGGGGCTCAACGGTTGAGCTATCCAGTTTCGCGGCAGCAGCCTTAACAGCCACTTGAAGCTTTTCAAAAGCCCGGTTTTCAATCTGACGGACCCGTTCACGGCTAATCCCATACTCTTCACCCAGGTCTTCCAGGGTTCTAGGATCATCGCTCAACCGGCGCTCCTGAATAATACGGCGCTCACGATCATTCAAAGTGGCCAAGCCTTGCTCTAAGAGAGAGAGACCAACCGTGCGCTCTTCCTCCTCAGCGAAGACCGCTTCCTGTGTGGGAGCTGTAGACATCAGCAGGTCGATGCGATCAATGTCTCCGTCTTCTCCAACAGGAACATTCAAGGACGCATCAGAACGGCTTAAGCGGCCATTCATATCCATCACTTCTTTGCTGCTCACATCCAGCTGCTCAGCAATATTGTCAGCGGCTTCAAGACTCAGGTCGCCGTCGCCATAAATATTCAGCTGAGACTTAAGCTTACGCAGGTTAAAAAACAGCTTCTTCTGTGCCGCAATTGTGCCCATCTTGACCAAGGACCATGAGTTCAAAACATGCTCGTTGATGGCGGCTTTAATCCACCACATGGCATAGGTCGACAGCCGAAAACCGCGATCTGGATCAAACTTTTTAACAGCGCGCATCAGCCCGACGTTCCCTTCGGAAATCAAATCAGAGACTGGCAAACCGTAAAAGCGGTAGCCCATTGCAATTTTAGCCACGAGCCGCAAATGGCTCGTCACCATTTTATGCGCGGCCTCCATATCGTCATGTTCCGCCAGACGCTTGGCCAGCATGAACTCTTCATCCTTATCCAGGATGGGAAACTTTTTGATCTCTTGCATGTATGCTGAAAGACCGCGGTCTGACGCTATCATTGGGAGAGTGGTCGATGTCATGTGGAAACTCCTTTACACGATCATAAAGTCTGAGCCCAAGTACTGGCGCTTCATTGGCGTTGCGGTACGTGGGCAGACTAAAGTCTTAGAAACTGAGTGGCGCTAACAGAACGTCGCGCGCACTTGCCTGTCTAAGAAGGGCATGTGTAAGAAGCAGTAAGGTTGTAAGGTCTTCATTGTCATATCCTCCTTGAGCAACATGACCGGTTATAAAAAAGCTCGCCCTTAGGCCGAACAGTGGTGCTGGCCCCTAAACTGGGCACCAGCGATGGGTAGAATAATAGTCTCAACGCATGGCGTTGTAAAGTTATATTAGACTTACCTTATATTCAAAATGACACGTATTATATTAAGTTTATTCAATATAATCAGTTACTTATGGACTTATTACAGATTATCAAGGCAGATATGTAACCGAACAATCATCACAAGCGGTTTTGTTTTTCGCCGTCGTACTTTAAGATTAGTCCTAATATTTTGAAAGTTACGAGAATCGGGGAGCACCGTGTCGCTCAATTCCATCGCCGATGGCGTCATGCCAGACACCGACGTCGCCACCCCAGACTCCAGAGACATTCTTTCCCATTGGTTTGCACAAACAAGATTCCAGACGGAGACTTTGGCGGCACCTTTGTCCCCGGAAGACCAAACCATTCAGTCGATGGAGGACGCCAGCCCAGCCAAATGGCATCGGGCGCATACGTCTTGGTTCTTCGAAACCTTTGTCCTGAGCCCACACGAAATTGGGTATGAGCCGTTTCAGGCCTCTTTCAACTACCTGTTTAACTCTTACTACGAAGCCGTCGGTGCACGACACCCCCGCCCTCACCGTGGATTGCTCACGCGGCCCAGCGCAGCCGAGGTGGGTGATTACCGCGCGCATGTTGATGCCGCGGTCGCAAAACTGATTGCAGACTGCTCAAACGAAACCTGGTCTGCGGTCGCCCCGTTGATTATTCTTGGTCTTAACCATGAGCAGCAGCATCAAGAATTGCTTCTGATGGACATCCTTCATGCCTTCTCTTGCAACCCTTTAGAGCCCGCCTATACCGGCACCACGCCACTTCTCTCAGCTTCGACATCAAACATTGAGTGGATCGATTTTGACGGTGGTATTCAACAGGTCGGAATCGACCAAAACGCAGAACAAAGCTTCTTCTTCGATAATGAAGGCCCCCGGCATGACGTCGCCTTGCGCCCCTATAGGCTGGCCAATCGTTTGGTGACGAACGCCGAATGGATCGCATTCATAGAAGACGGCGGTTACAAACAAGCTGATTTATGGCTGGCAGACGCATGGGCCATCGTCCAAAACCAAGGCTGGTCTGCACCGCTGTATTGGCGCAAGGAAGACCACCAAAGTTGGTCCGCGTTTGGCTTAAGAGGACGGCAACCGGTGAGCCCCAATGCGCCTGTCTGCCATGTTAGTTTCTATGAGGCCGACGCATTTGCGTCGTGGTCCGGTAAACGTCTGCCCACAGAGTCTGAATGGGAAATCGCCGCACGCGCGCAGGACATAGACGGCAACTTCTTATCGCGTCATGCCCTCCGCCCATTGCCCGCCCCCGCCAGCAGCACCCTAAGCCAACTGTATGGTGACGTGTGGGAGCACACCAGCTCACCTTACACCCCCTACCCCGGCTTTAAAGCCGCCAAGGGAGCCGTCGGGGAATACAACGGTAAGTTCATGTCTAATCAGATGGTCTTGCGCGGCGGCAGTTGCGTCACGCCGGAAGGCCACATACGTAGCACGTATAGAAACTTTTTTTACCCGCATCAGCGATGGATGTTCGCAGGTGTTCGATTGGCAGAGGACGCCTAATGTTAGATTCTGAAACTCAACAAATTGATGAAGCGTTCCTCAAAGACGTTCTGAATGGCCTGTCAAAAGACCAAAAAAAACTGGAGCCAAAGTATTTTTATGATGCCCACGGATCAGCCCTCTTTGATCAAATCTGCACCCTTGAAGAATACTATCCAACCCGTACAGAATTAGGAGTGTTGTCTGATCAAGCCGAGGAAATTGCGGATTTAATTGAGGGACAACACCTGATCGAGTTTGGCTCAGGCTCCAGCGTTAAAATACGTATACTTCTGGATGCAGCGGAAAAACTGGCAAGCTATGTGCCCGTAGACATTTCCCGAGATCACCTTCTTGGCGCGGCGAATGCCATCGCCAATGATTACCCAGACCTGCACGTCCTGCCGGTATGTGCCGATTTCACACAAACCTTTGAGCTACCACAGGTCGTTGCGAACGGCGAACGCGCTGGTTTTTTCCCCGGCTCAACAATTGGTAATTTTTCCCGTGATGACGCGAAGCAATTCTTGTCTATGGCGGCCAGCATGCTTGGGACCGGCGGTGGCCTCGTAATCGGTGTTGATCTTAAGAAGGACCCCGACGTTTTGCATGCAGCCTATAATGATCAGCAGGGCGTTACCGCTGCATTCAACTTGAACCTTCTGACGCGCATCAACAGAGAACTCAATGGAACGTTTGACCTGGAGGCGTTTGCCCATGATGCCCGCTATGTCGAACGTGAAGGCCGCGTCGAGATGCATCTGGTCAGCCTCAAAGACCAAACTGTCTCAGTACATGATCACAGCTTCGAATTCGCTAAAGACGAATCCATTCATACTGAGAACTCACACAAATACGATATTGATGAGTTTCATCAAATCGGACGTGAAACCGGGTTTGCGCCAGACCGTACGTGGACCGACGCCAATAACCTGTTTAGCGTTCATTATCTAAAAGTCGCTGCATGACGCCTCGACGCTGAGCTCTGACGCTTCGCGTCGCCTGTTGTTTTCAACGCTTCGCGTCGGTCGCACATTCAACGCACATCGGTTCAGCAGGATCTGACTCCAGCCGGCCAGCGGCGATATCCTCATCGCAACTGACGCAATAACCATAGTCATCGCTCTTAATACGCTTGAGGGCGGCCCTTATGCGCAACAACTCCACCTCACGTCGTCTTTGCGTGGCCAGCGCCATTTCTCTTTGTTGCAGGGCATCCATACGCGACAGTCGGCCCTGCATTGCCTGATCCAGCTCCACCGGTTTGCGGTCCAGACTGGTAGAGGCACTCGTCTGCAATAACGTGGCTTCCCGCTCCTTCAGTTTTTGAAGCAGTGACTTAATGTTGAGCTTAGGTTTCTGTGCCATGCACTCAGGTTAGTCCGGTGCCCGCATCAGCGTAAAGTGCTGTCATGACCACACTGCTAACTTCATGTTTTTATTTATTTTTCCAGAGCTAAATTGGCCAACTGCTGTGCTGTAGGAATAAGTTCAGGCACAGTTGAGGCTGCCCCGGCGGTTTCAAGCGTCAGGGCATGTTCCGCATCTCTGGCGCGGGCGTACACGCGCAAATCCGGTAAAATGTATTTGATCAGATTCATCATCTGCACCGCCTTGCGCGGATCATCAATGGCAATAACAAGCCCTTTCGCGCGGTTCAGACCGACGGCATACAGCACTTCGGGCCGTGTGGCATCGCCGAAGAACACATCAATGTTTTGCTGGCGCGCAACAGCAATAGCATGAGGATCAAGATCAAGACACGCGTACGGGCGACCAGCATCGCGGAGTTGAGAGGCAACCTCTCGCCCCACACGCCCGACACCAATGATAACAATATGATTATTCAGTTCAGTTAAATCACCCTCGACAGAATCTATAGGTATAGCTTTGGCAAGCTCCCAACGCGAGATCGCTTTTGCTGTGAGCCGCACGGCAAGGGGTGTAACCAGCATTGTTAAGGCCACAGCTACAGCCAAAACCTGGGCCAGAGAACTGTCGATCAAGCCAGAGGCCAGCCCCGCTGCAAAAAGCACGAAGGCGAACTCGCCGCCTTGAGACAAGTAAATCCCCGCTTCAGCAGACTCAAGCGACGTGAGGCCGGACAACCGCGCCACGGCAAACATCACGGTTGCTTTTAGTGCCATCAAACCGGTCACAATCAGAGCAATCTCACCGCTCCGGTCCACAACCAGGTCAAGATCGACGCCCATACCAACGCCCATGAAGAAGAGACCAAGCAGAAGACCGCGAAAGGGCTGGATCTCTGCCGCAACCTGGTGACGGTAGGGCGTGTCCGCCAGCAACATCCCCGCCAGCAAAGCACCAAAAGCCAAAGACAAGCCGCTCAATTCGGTTAGGGCTGCCGCGCTCAACAAGACAAGCAACGTAAACCCCGCAAAGACGTCGGAATTCCTGAGACTGCTGATACGTTTGTACAGCCCTTCCAAAAGCCACCGCCCCAATCCCAGGATCACCACAATGGCAGCGACCATTTTAATCAAAGCCAGTCCAAGGCTTTCACCGAGATTGACTTCAGCTGCTCCGAGGGTTGCACCTGTTGCACCGATTGCAACAACAACCGCAAGCAGCGGACCAACCGCAAGATCCTGCATCAGCAAGACCCCAAACACACTGCGACCAAACCGTGTCGGCAACCGTCCCTGATCGGAGAGCAGCGTCAGTATGATGGCCGTCGATGACAGCGAGAGGGCGGCCCCTATCAGCAGCGCTGTGACGCTGGAAACGCCAAGGGCAATCGCAACCAATGAGATACAGCAGGCCGTGACCAAAATTTGAAACAAGCCAAGGCCGAATATTGGCCCCCGCATGACCCGAATACGATCAAGTGGGAGTTCCAAACCAATCACGAACAACAGGAACACGACGCCGTACTCACCGAGCAGCGTGATGGTTCCCGTTTCTGTAATCAGACCCAGCGCATACGGGCCAATGAGGCAGCCGGCCACCAAATAGCCAAGAACGGCGCCCAACCTCAGGTATTGAAAGAGGGCAACAACCGCCACACCAGCTGTCAGAAGAATAATGGCATCCGATAAAAAGTGTGAGTCATGCACTTAAAAAGTGGCCCTAATTTAGAGAAAACGATTATGTCGACAAAACAACGCTCACTCTTAGCATAGATCACAATTCGTTAAGATTTGACCTTAAAGAGCGGCAACCACAGCAATCTCAACCAAGTAGTCTGGCGTCACGAGTTTGGCTTCCAAGGTCGCCCGTGCCGGCGTTGCCCCTGCCGTCACCCATTTCTTCCAGACCTCGTTCATTTCGCCGAAGGTCGAAATGTCTGCAAGATAGATTGTTGCAGACAAAACGCGCGTCTTCTGTGTTCCAGCGCGCTCCAACAAACGATCAATCTTGGCCAGAACCTCTTGGGTTTGGCCTGCCACATCCTTCGATGTCGATGACACCTGCCCGGCCAGATAAACCGTATCGCCATGGACAACCGCCTGGCTCATGATCTCATTCGTGTCGACGCGCTCAATCTGCATAACAATGCTCCTCGTTCAGCTCAGATAAATTAATGAAGTTGCTCTTTTGTTTTTTGAAATGAAATATCAGGCCAGTCTTCTTCGGTCTTTCCCATGTGCCAGGCATTGCGCGCGAGGAAAACCGGCGCACCATCGTGATCTTCGCCGACGCTCGCTTCATTCTGGTCAATAAACTTTTTCACCAGGGCTGGGTCTTCGCCTTGTATCCACCTGGCTGTGTACAACGAGGTGCCTTCAAAGTGGACCGGCACGTCATATTCTGTGCGAATACGGTCCGCCATCACCTCAAACTGCAAACCGCCGACCACACCAACAATCCAGTCCGAGCCAATGCGCGGGCGGAACACGCTGGCGGCCCCCTCCTCAGCGAGTTGTTGCAGCGCGCGCCCCAAATGCTTGGCCTTCATGGGGTCAACCGGCCGTGCGGTTTGCAACAGCTCTGGCGCGAAACTCGGAATCCCCGTGAAATGAAGTTTCTCACCTTCAGTCAGAGCGTCGCCGATGCGCAAATTCCCATGGTTTGGAATACCGATGATGTCACCGGGCCAGGCTTCTTCTGCCGTTTCTCGGTCCTGGGCCAAAAACAAAAGCGGATTATGTATGCTTAAGACTTTCCCAGACCGCACATGAAGCAGCTTCTGCCCCTTTTTAAAGTGCCCGGAGCTCAATCTAAAAAAGGCAATCCGATCTCTATGTTTCGGATCCATATTGGCCTGAATCTTGAACACGAAACCCGCGACCTTGGTTTCCTGAGGGTCCACAAGCCGGTCCACAGTTGGTTGCGGGCGTGGCGCAGGAGCCTGTTTGGCTAAGCCTTCTAACAGCTCTTGAACGCCAAAGTTGTTGACCGCGCTGCCAAACCAGACCGGAGTCAACGTTCCTTCCAAATAAGCGTTCCTGTCGAACGGCGGACAGAGACCACGCACCATTTCAACATCTTCGCGCAACTTCGCCACCGCATCTGCCGGCAACAATTCATCGAGCTTAGGGTCATTTAAACCCGTGCACACTGTCCCGGTGTCTGGGCGCTCAGCTTTGGACCGTGACACAAGTACCAGACGATCATTGAGCAGATCATAACACCCCAGAAAATGCCGCCCCGAGCCAATCGGCCAACTTGCGGGCGTCACATCCAGGGCCAATCGCTGCTCAATCTCGTCAAGCAGATCAAACGGGTCTTGGCCGTCCCGGTCCATTTTGTTGATAAAGGTGACAATCGGCATGTCTCTTAGACGGCACACTTCAAACAGCTTGAGCGTCTGCGCTTCAATGCCTTTGGCGGAGTCCATCACCATCACGGCGGAATCAACCGCCGTCAGCGTGCGGTAGGTGTCTTCGCTAAAGTCTTCGTGGCCCGGTGTATCAAGCAGGTTGAATGTTTTGCCATCGTAGTCGAAGGTCATCACCGAGGACGCCACCGAGATACCGCGTTCTTTTTCCACCTTCATCCAGTCCGAACGGGCGCGACGGCGTTCCCCCTTCGCTTTAACGGCCCCGGCCAGTTGAATGGCACCGCCGAACAGCAGTAATTTTTCGGTCAAGGTGGTCTTGCCAGCATCGGGATGCGAGATAATCGCAAACGTCCGGCGCCGCGCCACCTCGTCTTGGAGGGAGGTCATTCTAAGTCTCTTTGCGGTTTAGTCTTCTAAGGCGTCTAATTGCAGCGCGACCTTTAAGCCATCAAGTGCGCTGGTGCAATTAATCTGGCAACTCAGCCGCGACGTTTGATCCGAATAATCCGAATCATCTAGCAAGTCTGCTTCTTCATCCCCCGCTACCCCGGTTCTCTGAATCCAAGCCTCATCGACGCGGACATGACAAGTGGCACAGGCCATCGCCCCGCCGCATTCGGCGCGAATCGGCACGCCATGTTCCCGCAAGGCGGCCATAACGCTGTCGCCGGGTTTCGCTGAAACAGTCTGCTCTGCGCCATCGGGAAGCGTCACACTAATTTTAATCAACGGCCTAACTTTTCCTGCAGGTTTGAGCTTGAGGTGGTGTGCTCAAATTTAAGTTTCTGATCTGGCCGGGCATAGTGGAAACTTCCATGCGCCATCAACGCCGCCTCATGGAAGCCGGACAAAATCAATTTGAGCTTGCCTGGGTAGCTACACATATCGCCGATACAGAAAATACCCGGCTCGGATGTTTCAAATTTCTCGGTATCGACGGCAATACGGTTGGCCGCCATGTTGATGCCCCAGTCGGCGATCGGGCCGAGCTTCATGGTCAAACCATAGAACGCGAGCATGGTGTCGCACGAAACATCATAGTTTTCGCCCGTCTCTTTGCCGGTCAGCGTAATCGACTCAATCTGACCTTCGGTGCCATTCAGGCTTTGAACATCAGCCACATGCACTATGACCTTCCCTGCCGCCTCAAGTGCACGCATCTTATCAACCGTATCCTGCACAGCCCTGAAGTCTGCGCGACGGTGAACCAAATGCAGACTTTCAACCTCATCACTGAGCGCCAGCACCCAATCCAGGGCAGAGTCACCGCCCCCGGCAATCAGAAGGTTTTTACCTTTGAACTGCTCCATCTTCCGCACAGCGTAAAACAGAGATTTGTTTTCAAACGGCGCGATCCCCTCAATCTTCGGCTTCTTAGGGGTAAAGCTCCCGCCACCGCCAGCAATACAAACAACAGGGGCCTCTATGTCCAACCCCATATCTGTGGTCATGCGCCAATGCCCAGTGTCCAGCTTGGTTAAGCTGTCGGCCATTTGGTTGAAGTACATGGCGGGCTCAAAGGGCTCAATCTGCTTCAACAGATCGTCCGTCAAATCTTGCCCCGTAATGTGGAGGCGGCTTGGAATATCAAGAATCGGTTTTTCCGGATACAGCTCAGCGCATTGACCGCCAGGGCGATCCAAAATATCGATGACAACACTTTTGAGACCGAGCAACCCGAGTTCAAAAACGGCGAACAGACCAACCGGTCCAGCGCCGATAATAATAACGTCTGTGTTCAGTTTGCCCGCGGCATCATCCCCGGAATCCAGCATCGTGAAACCCCCTCACTTCTGCAGGCCCAACATAAGCTGGCCCAGTGGTAAACGGATGAACAGCCCTAGGATGGGTGGGTCTCGCGAAACTTCGACCACTGTTCAGGCGTATCCAAATCCGTCAGAACAGCAGTGTCCCCAAAATCGACTTCAGTGACAAGCTCCGCATAGGTTCCAATCAGATGGCGCGCGCCAACATCACCAGAAACCTCAGATATGCCCTCAAAAAACCGCTTATCCCACAGCACCGGGTTCCCGCGCTTGCCCTTATGAACGGGCACAACAATGGCCTGCCCCGCGTCTGGCCTGTACGCCGCAATCAGAGCGTCGATGTGAGACGCGGAAAGGTTGGGCATGTCGCCCAAGCAAATCACGGCACCATCACACTGAGGCGGCACCTGAGACAAACCAACTTTCAACGAGGTCGAGAGTCCGTCCGCATAGTCTGGATTGGATGCAAACGTCACGTCTAAACCAGACAACGCGGCTTTGACACGATCTGCTTCATGTCCTGTCACCACAATGACAGACTGCGCAGCAGAGTTCACGATTGACGACACCGTTCTGTGTATGAGTGCTTCTCCATCGACTGGCTCTAACAACTTATTGACGCTGCCCATGCGACGGGATTGCCCCGCGGCCAGCACAACAGCGGCAACATTTCGTCTTATGTCTTCAGGTGCTTCACCGCGCACCGCTTCTGCGCGCGGCAGCGGACGCGCCGGGCTGTCCACCAACAACCCGCCGACACCAAGAGACATGATCTCAGCACGGTTCACCGGCAACCGCGCCGCCAATCGTTCAAAAATCCAGTCGATGCCATTTAATTTTGGTGACCGCGCGCACCCCGGCAGAACAAGAATTCGCGTCGCACCCTGCTGGCCGAGCAAAACAAGATTGCCCGGATCAACGGGCATGCCAAAATGCACAATCTCGCCGCCACTTTTTACAATAGCCGACGGCACAACATCTGCCCGGTCAACCGTCACTGATGCGCCAACGATCACCAGCAGATCAGGGGCGCTCGCCAACGCTGTTTTTAGCGTGTCCTTTACATCCATTGTGGCATGGTCACAGGAAAGGATGTGCTGAACGTGACCCCCGACTGATTGAATCCGGCGCGACGTCAGATCGGTTGTCTTTGCAACAACCGATTCCTTCAGCGAGGGCAAAAGCGTGTTGATCAACGTGACGGCCAGCGGCTTGAACGGTGCAATAGAAATGACCTCACCCGCCGCCTTCATCGTTGCCGTCTTCATCGTTGCCGTCTTCATCACTGCCTTAACAGCGTCCAATACATCGCGCGTAACGGCAAAGGGAATAATCTTGACGGTCGCAACAATCTGCCCGGCCTCAGCGCGGGTATAATTCGGTAACGTCGCGATCGTAACCGACTCATCGATGGCGTTAATCGCGTTTATGAGGTCCGTATTCAACTGCACGATACCGTCCGCTGCAGCGGTGATGTTACAACGCCCGGTAAAGGCAGCAGTGTTCGCAACGTCACGCCCTAAAAGCCCCTCGGCAATCGTCTTGGCCGCGACATCTTCATGCACATCCGTATCGCTTAACATCGCCACGACGATCGTTTGCCGCCCGGCTTTCAGCAGGCGCTCACAGTCTTCAGCTGTTAAGCGCGTGCCTTTCTTGATTGTAAAAGTCTCGGTCTTAGTGGTGTGGGCAAGGATCGCGCCGTCAGCCTCAGCAACATTGAGTTCAGAAAATTTCACGCGCCGCCCCTAAACCTGAGCCTGGCGACGTGTCGCAACCACCTGGGCCAAAATGGAGACGGCAATTTCCGCCGGCGATTTGGCTTTGATGTCCAACCCGGCGGGGCCATGAATGCGGCTCAGGTCTGCGTCCGTAAATCCACTCTCGCGCAACCGCTCCAGGCGTTTGCCATGGGTGCGCCGACTACCGAGAGAGCCGATATAAAACGCATCCGACTTCAACGCTTGTTCCAAGGCGGGATCATCCAGTTTAGGGTCGTGGGTCAAGGTCACAACAGCCGTGCGGATATCTGGCTTCAACTTCACCATTCCTTCATCGGGCCAATCGGACAGCACGGCGATATCTGCCAGACGCTCAGCACTTGCAAACGCCTCGCGGGGATCAATAATCGTGACCTCATAGCCCGCCGATTGCGCCATCGGCGCAAGCGCCTGCGCAATATGCACCGCCCCCACAATGATCATTCTAAACGGAGGGCCATAGACCCGCACAAACAAAGACGTGTTTTCAAGAACACCCGAACTGTCTGTTTGAATCATCTGCGAAACCGTTGCCAAAGCGATGTCCGGCACAACGAGATCACCAATACACTCAGACCCAACATATAGGCACTGCTGGCCCGTCTCTGTGTCTGTCACTGTGGCGCAGGGCACTTTGCCGGCGAGCGACTGTCGGAGCGCTTTGAAAATACCGGTTTTCACACCACCCGCTCCACATACACATGAACCGTGCCACCGCAAGCCAGCCCAACTTCCCACGCCATGTCGTTGGTGACGCCATATTCAAGACGTTTCGCACTGCCGCTCTCAATGGTCTCAAGCGCGGCCTCAATCACCGCCCCCTCGATACAGCCTCCAGAGACAGATCCAACAAAATCGCCATCCTCGTTGATGGCCAAATGACTGCCCACAGGCCGTGGCGAAGACCCCCAGGTTTGAATCACCGTGGCCAAAGCCGTCGCCTTGCCTGCCTCCTGCCATTCGGCAATTTTTGACAGCGGGTCTAAATCGAGATCAAGCATGGCCTGCAACACTCCCGTCGCTTTGATGATTGCGTTGTTGGTCGCGCAACGGCGCGTTTTTGTAGTCGCGCAACGGCGCGTTTTTGTGATCGCGCAACGACGCGTTTTTGTGATCGCGCAACGACGCGTTATTGTGACCGCGCTGCGGCGCTTTCATCTCTGACAAAACCTCCGCCAAAGACGACAGACTCTCCAGATTATGCCCAGACCTGAACTCGTCCACATAGGGCAGCATCGCTTTGACACCGGCAGACTTGGGTTCAAAGGCTTCAAATCGCAACAACGGGTTTAACCATAACAACCGCCGACAGGACTTTTGTAAGCGGTTCATTTCTTCAGACAACCCGATACCGCCATCCCGGTCCAAACCATCCGTAATCAGCAACACAACAGCACCCTGCCCGAGAACGCGTCGCGACCAGTGTTTGTTAAAAGACGCCAGAGTTTCCCCAATCCGGGTGCCGCCAGACCAATCCGTCACCGTGGCCCCAATGCGGGCCAAGGCGACATCAGGATCCGCGTGTTTTAAATGGTGGGTAATGTTCGTCAATCGCGTCCCGAAGACAAAAGTATGCACGCGCTCCTGATCGTTGGTCACGCTGTGCAGAAAGTGCAGCAACATGCGGGCATAGGCTTCCATAGAACCGGACACATCACAGAGCACCACCAACGGCGGATGGCGGCGCACGCGCTTTTTGCGCTTCAGATCAATAGAGCCACCTGCACGGATAGTGCCACGCAGCGTTGCCCGCATATCAATCCGGCGGCCAGAGGTATGAGGCTTAAACCTTCGGCTTGGCAGGTCCGGCAGCGGCAACGTAAACTGTGTCATAGCATTGCGCGCTTGCGCTAACTCGTCTGCCGACATGGACTCAAAATCTTTTGACTGAAGACGTTCCATTGCAGACCAAGACTGGCTGTCATCGCCCTCTTTAGGTGCCGCGTCTTCGTTGACTTTATTGGCCAAGTCCTGATCAACCAGCGCATCGGCTAGCCGTCTCGGCAACGCGTCTTGCTTGGTCTGAGGTGCGCGATCGACAACATCGTCAAAGGTATTGCTGCCCCCATCATCTACCTGCGGTCTGACGACCCAAAAGCGATCAAAGGCCAATTCAAATAATTCTGTCTGACTGTGCCGTTCAACACAGACCGCGTGTAAAGCCCAATAGACATCGTCGCGGCGTCTCAGGTCTATTGCGGACAATGCCTCAACCGCCAGCAGCACTTTACCAGGACCAATGGGCAAACCCGCCGCCCGCAACAACCGGGCGAACTGCACCACATGACGATCAAGCTTACCGGCGGACGGGTGATCGTTCATGACACTGCTTCTTCGTCTTAAACATCAAACAGCACGGGCTGCGGCAAGAACCCGCTCAGCCTTATCGTCTTGCACGCGTGCGATATCGTCTTGATACTTCAGCACCACACCCAGCGTGTCCGCAATACTGTCGCGGTCTAAATCGCTGCGGTTCAACGCAATCAGCGCGCGTATCCAATCAATGCTCTCGGCAATACCCGGTGGCTTAAACAAGTCTCCATTGCGTAACTCTTGCACGGCGGCCACCACCTGACGGCTGAGACTGTCCGCCGCCTCCGGCACCTTGTTTCTCAGAATGGTGTATTCGCGCGCGGCATCCGGATAGCCAACCCAATGATACAAACACCGGCGCTTGAGAGCGTCGTGAATTTCGCGCGTGCGGTTTGATGTTATAATAACAATCGGCGGAGACTCTGCCTTCACCGTTCCAACCTCAGGAATGGTGACCTGAAAGTCAGAGAGAATTTCTAAAAGATACGCCTCAAAAGGTTCATCTGTCCGATCCAGTTCATCAATCAGAAGCACCGGCGGACCCGCGTTTCGTGTCCTCAAGGCCGACAACAACGGCCGCTCGATCAGATAATCAGGACCATAAATATCTTCCGCGATTTCAGACGACCGCCCCGCTGCCCCATCGCGATCGGATTCCGCCAATCGGATGGCCATCATTTGGCGCGGGTAGTTCCATTCATACACCGCCGAACCAACGTCTAACCCCTCGTAGCATTGCAAGCGAATGAGGTCCCGCCCCAGCGCCGACGACAGCACCTTCGCAATTTCTGTTTTACCAACCCCGGCCTCACCTTCCAAAAAAAGCGGACGTCCAAGTTTTAGCGCAAGAAACAGAGCGGTCGACAACGCCCGGTCAGGCACGTAGCCCGCACCAGCCAGCAGGGCTTCGGTATCTTCAATGCTCTGTGGCAGTGTTTTGGGCCGTTTTTGAGGCAGTGTTTGCGTCATTGTTCATCCATGCACGGCTGAAATCTTAAATCATAGGGCTGTTAAGCAGCTCAAAAAAGAAATGTGGCGATTAAGCCGTCCCAAAAGAAATGGGCGCGGTTTGACCCACGCCCATCACACTCTGAAAGTTTGTTGCCAGACAGGTTTAAGCCGCAGCGGCTCGCTTAATGGCCTTGCGAATGCGCGTGTAGGTCCCGCACCGGCAAATGTTGGTGATGTAGGCGTTGATGTCTTCATCTGTTGGTTCTGGGATTTCTTTCAACAGAGAGGCCACCGACATAATCATGCCAGACTGACAGTACCCGCACTGCGGCACATCTTCCTCAATCCAGGCGGCCTGCACCGGGTGACTGCGATCTTCCGACAATCCTTCGATGGTCGTAATTTCTGTGCCAGCCGCAAATTCAACGGGGACGGAACAGGACCGTTCGGCTACACCATCAACATGGACTGTACACGCGCCACAGGCTGCAATACCGCAACCGTATTTTGTGCCGGTCAGTCCAAGGTTGTCTCTTAACACCCATAGCAATGGGGTTTCTGGATCAACATCCACCGAATGCTCTGTGCCGTTGACGCGCAACGTAATCGCCATCTAAACCTCCTGAGAAAGCTATATGTAGGGTGTAAGACCCAAGTCACGTCTTTTCAACTATTTCATTATTGTATCGACCGCCCTGTGGGACGCAAGAGAGACGATTCGTCAAAAACTGTCTTTTTTTAGTCATCGGACCGTTACATAGCTTGGTCGAAAGCCCCAAAACGTGAAGTCTGCATAAACCAGGAATTCACCAAGGATTCAGGCAGCTTACAATGCGTACACCATACTATATATTGTATATATAGGGCTTCTTCATACCAATAATAGTGACAACTCCGAAAATTTTTGGAACACTCTTGGCTGTGAGCGACGGGTTTCTTGGGGAATGAGTCAGCAATGCCACAGCAGGTTTCAGTAACCAACTGGCAGAAATGCGACCAAACCAATGTGGCAGATGAGTCCTCCTGTCCAAGTCTCACAGCCTATCTGAATAGTTTGAGTATGATTTTGTTTTCGCGGGGCAGACGCTCCTCGTCAGACATGAGCCAATCAGACATGAGCATGTTGACGAGTTAGCGCCTGGCCCCGGCTAGAGGTGCGTCCCTGAAACTTGGGGCGGGGCTTTTAGCCCCGCCCACTTTTTTTGCGCCCTGAACCTAATCGTGAACCTTAATCTTACGCCTTGATCGCGCGCCTTAAGGCACCAATTCAGGAATCACATAAGTCACAACTTCTCGCCTGGGCCGGCTGATCGCCCACACCCGCTGCGGCTCGTCCGGGTCAAAGGCGAACGCCTGGCCTTCCGACGGGACGGTAATAGTTGCCACATGCATCATCGTCGGCCCCATGAGCGGAAACTCCAGAACATACATCTCAGGCAAGTCATGGCCCATAACATAGAGGCGGCCATCCGGCCCGATGGACCCACCGGATGCGGCTTGCGGGGCCATCTTTGCCAGAATGGAACCTGGCAGGGCATAGCCGCCGCGACGGCGCCACTCCTTGTCAAACAGAACAATACCCGCATAGGTATGGTCTTTATACGGCAGGCCGGTTTCGTCATCGTAGTTGGCGAAGCCGGCAATCCATCCGCCTTGATAATGATCGAACCAGACCAGCGACCCTTCTTCCGTAATGCCAAGGCTCTTGGAGGATTTATGGGTCATAGTCTTGGTATCAAACACTTCAATGCTGCTGGCCATCGGCAGGTTCGGATGGTTGGAGTTGGCGCACATCAGATCCGAACCATCCAGCAAACAACTGTTAAGATGGCCGATAAGGCCGCCGCGATCGCCAACCCAACGGCTGGTCAGCAGGCCCGTTTCACGGTCATATTTTCCGATGACGTAATTCACAATGGCGTAAAAGTGCGTTGCATCTGCCGCAGCGCCCTGACCGGCCTCGACGGCGGGGTAGGACGTGATATCCGTTGCCGTATGCTGGCGCACCTCCGGAGCTTGATAGTCTTTCACTCCAATTGCGGCCCACGCTTTTTGAAACGCGTCTCGGCGTGCGTCGATGCTTGTCTGCTGCTTTGTCTGTTCCCCGGCAACAACGCCGTTCATGGACAACACCACAAGCCCAATGGTTATAATTGTTCCGAGCGTTTTCATCTTTTTCTCCGGCTGCGCATGAGAGAGGCGTGCAGGACACACAATATATGACGTGATATATGTGATGCCTTGCACGCCCCTCCTTAATTTTATCCGCGTTTACACTCCATTGAGCGCGGCGTTCACGCGCCTTTGAGCGCGGCGTTCACGCCGTTAGAATGAGGCGTTCACGCCAAGCCAGAATGTGCGGCCAAAGCTCGCATCCTCTTGCAGGAACCGTGCGTCCGGCCCGGTCAATTCCGTCCGGCCTTGGTCGGTAATGTTCACAGCCTCTCCCACAAGAGAAATGCTCTCGGTCACATTCACGCGCACCTGCATATCAAACTGCCCGCGATCATCCCAGTATTCATCTAAGTTGGGATTGCCCGCATTGAGCAGATCGAGGAATGAGTCTGTGTAGTTGTAAGACCCCCGGACCTCGAAAAACTCGTTCTGATAAAACGCGGTCAGGTTCATGACAAAGTCAGGCTGCTGGAACAGCGTTGTGGTCCGGGTCGTACCGTTGGCCAGCGGCACCACGAATTTGGTGTCCAGCAAGGTAAAGTTAGCCGCAACGCCAACCCCATCCCACGGCTGCGGCAACCACGCGAAGGTTTGTTGAAACTGACCTTCAATTCCGAAAACTTCTGCGTCGGCTGCGTTTTCCGGTTGCGTGATGCGGTCATAGGTAACACCGTCCACGGTCAGATTGGCATTGGTGGTCGTCAGAACAAAAATTTCATCGGAGATGTCTTTATAAAAGGCCCCGAAGGCCAGCAATCCGTTGGGAATATACCATTCAACCGTCGCATCAAGATTCGTCGAGCGGCGCGGCTTGAGGTCTGGATTAGAGCGCGACAGCACCAGGTCTGCGCCGTCCGTGCTCGGTGAGAAACCGCGTGTGAGGTCACTGATGTTTGGCCGGCCGATGGTTCTTGATGCCGCCACACGAAACACCAGATCGTCCTGTATGTTATACCGGGCCACGGCACTGGGCAGGATGTCCGTATAATCGCCGGAAACATCGCCCCCGTTCAGCGGCGCACCATTCCACGAGGTGTGTTCAACCCGCACCCCGCCGGTCACCGATAACGCTCCAAAATCCATCGTGCCCTGTGCGTAACCGGCATAGACCTCTTCGCTGGCCGAAGAGCCGTTTTGAGAGGTCAGCACGTTGGTAAACGGATTGCTGGAAAAGTAAGAATTTGCGCCATCTGAATCGACGCGGGTGAGGAATTTATAATTGCCCTGAAACTCAACATCGGCGAGCCCATTGTCGGGCACATCAGCCAGCGTGTAAGGGTTGACGGCGACAAAGCGGTTGAACGTAAAGCCTTCGTCTTTATTGCGATCACGATACACACCACCGGTCTTCACGGTGAAGGTGTCAAAGTCCATGGTGCCGTTCACCGCGACTTCAAAAATATCGTCCTCTGCAAAACGGTCGAGGACGCCGCGATTGTTGTGGTTGTAACTTGCCGGGTCAAAGTACCCCTGTGGGTCCAGCGGGTAGGTGCGCGGGAAAAAGGTGCTGGTGTCGTAGACCGCCCCGAACGTCGCCGCAGTCGAAAAACTCTCCGTTGACTCCGGGTTGTTCAGTTCGGCCCCGGAGTAGGTCATGCGGGCATCAAGCAACAGACTGTCCGATGCCTGCCATTCGGCAACGCCTTGAACGTTGTAGATTTTGCGGTCGAGGGTAAAGCGGCCCAGGCCGACGATGCCCCGCCCATCTTCCGTCACACCTGAAATCGGTGTTTGGTTTGTAATCGTATCCGGTTGCGATGAGCTGCCATTGGTGCCTAGCTCATAGGTAAATTCATCGCGCCGTTCGTCATCGTTAAACTCGGTGTACAGGGATGACAAAGTGAACTCGAAATCACTGTCCGGGCGCCATTCAAGTTTGACAGCACCGCCCAGGCGCTCGCGGTTGTTGTTGTAGAAAAACACGCGATTGTTCGTCGGCACCACAATGCCGTTGCCGTTGCCCAGTCCGACGTTGTTCCCGGCGGCATCAAATTCCGTGTAGTCGGCGTCGTCCACCTCAATTTGTGGAATTTCAAAGTTACGGACGGAATAATCCACACCCAAAACAATACCAAATTCTTCATCCGGTCCGAAGCGGGTGCCGGTGGCGAAATTGGCCCGCCACGGCTGGGTTTTACCGCCGCCGTTGAGTTTTCCGCCGTCACCGGATTGCTCATGATGTCCCACATAGGCCGAGCCGTAGAAGAACCCGGGGTCTTCCTCGAAAGCACTGCGTGTCACCACGTTGATGGTGCCGCCAATGGCGTTGCCATCCAGCTCCGGCGTGACGGATTTAATAACTTCCAGGCGCGACAGCAGCGAGGCCGGAACCACATCCAACGGCACGGAGCGCGCATTCGAACCGCGCTCCGGTGACGATACAATTCCGCCGTCAATGGTGGTGCGGTTATAGGTTGGATTCAGCCCCCGGATGATGGGAAAGCGCGCCTCTGCCTGGTCATTCTGAACCGAAATGCCCGAGATCCGGCGGATCACCGACGCCGTATTCAAATCCGGCAAGCGGCCGACATCATCTTGCACGGCGGCATCAACGATGTTTGTGGCGGCGCGTTTGACCTCGATGGCCCGTTTGATTGAAAGCGCCTGTCCAAAAACAGTTACTTCTTCAACTTGCGTCTCATCGGTTGATGTGGTGTCGCCGGTCGCATTTGTCTGGCCTGCAGCCGGACTGATCATAGACACGGCAACAGCGGTGATGGAAAGATTGCGGTATATCGATTTCATTATAATCCCCAAATGACTCAACGCTCGAATGACTCAACACATGACTCCGCGTTCTAAGTCTGCGTTCGAAATCTTTCGCACTGATGTCGCGGTAACGCGTCAGTGCAAAATGAAAGTCAGGGGGTTATGGTTTTTAGGTAAGGGGTGTTCAAGTTAAGGTATTGTCTAAGAAAAGTTTCAGTTTTATTCGCGTGGTGTTTCTAATATTTTGATGTGCCTTATGTGACTCAAATATTAAAAGGCAATGGTCAGACTTAATCACTACAGAGTTTGCCAATCTGACTCTCACCCATCGAGCCATGGCAAAAAGTAAACACTCTCGCGCTCGGCCTTGGCATGAAGGTCGGCCACACCTTCTGCCGCATACACAGGCTGCGTGCGCCACGCTTTAAACGACTCAAAATCAGGCCAGCGGATAACGGCCACCGCATGGGCGTCTTCGGGGCCAACAAATCGAAACGCCGGTTTTGAAAATCCCAGAACCTGCCCGCCGAACACACTGGGCTTGCGGCTCTTACCATCGCTGATCGCCTGATAGCGCGCATAGGCGTCCGCATCGGCGATGCCATGAACCACAAACACACTCAGAAACGCCCCCTGTTTCAGGGCGTCTGGAACTTCTCGATCAGGATCAAACAGCGTCGTCATATTTCGTCACCACGCCAATTTCTACCAAGCGACCGTGTCGCCGTTAAAGCGGCGGAAGGTGCCCGTGTCCGACATTGTGAACCCATCAATCAATCCCCGCATGCCCGCCACGCTATCGGGAATTTCAACGGTCGCGCCGCCAACGCCCATGCGCGTTTTGACATGCCCCGGGCAGAACGCCATGGCGATCACGCCGTCCGTTTTGAGCGCCTCCGACAACAACTGCACGGCTTTGGTCACCGCTGTTTTTGAGGTGCAGTAACAAAATGCCGGAGTCACATCCTCCTGAAACGAGCCGACGGTGCTGGACAGGGTAATGATCTTCTTCTGATCCCCCGCCCGGACATGCTCGATAAAAGCCTCGGCCATTTTGATTGGGGCAAACGTGTTGGTGCGAATCACTTGATCCCACACCTCATAATCAATGGTGCCGAAATGCTGGGCGTCGAGATGATCTTGTATCGGCACCGGCCCGATAATGCCCGCGTTGTTCAACAGCACGTCGATGGCCGTGCCCGCGTATTTTTTGGCAACCGCGTCGATGGAGCCATGATCCAGCATATCCATCGTCTCGATCGACACCCGGCCCCCAGCCGTCTCGGCGATAGACCTGAGATCTGCCGCGCTGTCGCCGTCCGGGGCGCGGCAACAGGCAATCACGGTCCAGCCGTCGGCGGCATATTGGCGCGTAAACTCCAGACCGATCCCCCGGTTGGCTCCGGTAATTAAAACAGTCGGCATGCGCGGCTCCTCATTTTCAAAAACTGAGTGCCGGACTCTGCACGCTCAGTTGCCTCACGCCAAGGGGCGACTTACTGTGATGGGATGATGAAATATCTCAGCACGCTTATCACCGTTATCGTCGGCCTTCTCTCAGTCGTTCCGGCTGCGGCAGACCCGCTCAAAGGCAAGGTCGCCGTTTATTCCTTTCCCGACAGCGTCTGGTGGGATCAGTGGATGAGCTTTCAATCAAAAATCGACAGCAACCCCGACTTTGATCTGGAATGGTACCTGCGCGGCGAACTCGGCTCGGAACAGCAACTGATCACCGGCGCACGGCGCAATCGTATACAAATCGTCAGCGTGTCGTCCCAGGGCATGACCTCGCTGGTGCCAGAAATGGGCGTCCTGTTGGCCCCTTACGTGTTTGATAGCATCGAGGAAGCCGACTTCGTCCTCGACAACTATCTGGCCGAGCCCATCCGTCAGTTTTTCTCAGAACTTGATCTCGAGGTCCTTCACTTTACCGATGTGGGCTGGACCGTTTTGTATACGGTTGACCAGCCGGTTCTGGTGCCCAGCGATCTCAACGGCATGACGCTTCGGATTTCGCCCTCCATCATTCTGCAATCCTTTGTCGAAGCGGTGGGCGCAGACTACGCCGTCTTAGAACTGGGCGAACTGGTGCCCGGCCTGCAAACCGGCATGGTCCAGGGCGGCTTGTCCAACATCGTTTTTGTGCATAACGCCCTCAACGGCCAGGTCTGCTGTGCCACCCGCCTCAAAGGCATGTACGAGATGGGGGCCAATTTCGCCAACAAGCGGTGGCTCGCCTCGGCCACCGATGCCCAGAAAGCCGCCCTGATTGAGTCCTACGACCAGCTGGACGTCTCACGGCCCAATGTCCGCGCGTACGTAGAAGGCGTGGTCAAACAGGGCGAAGCCAACGGCATGTCCTATTTCGACCTGACGGAAGATCAACGCAAGCTATGGAAAGACGCGTCCGCCAGCGGCTTGCAGCGCATTCTCGACGATACCGGGGCCGACGGTGCCCGGCTTTACGATCTCCTGCTTGAGGGCAAAGCCGCCTTCAGGCACAGCCAGGAAAACCAGCAATGAAGACGCTGCTTATTGTTTTCGCCATCGCCAGCCAGTTCGCCAGCCAGTTCACTGGCGCAGTCCTCGCTCAAGACCGTCCTACCGTAACAACTCAACAGGGCCAAGTCCGCGGGACAGTGGTAAATGACCTCAAGGTGTTTAGAGGCATTCCCTATGCCGCGCCGCCGGTTGGCGATTTACGCTGGCGTCCGGCGCAACCGCCCACTGCCTGGGAGGGCACCCGCGACGCAGAACAATTCGGCGGTGTCTGCCCGCAAGCCCTGCGCCTCGGCTACAACGCCGAAGACCTCAGCGACCGCTCCATGCAGGAAGACTGCCTGACCCTGAATGTCTGGACCCTGAATACACCCGCCTCTGAACCGAAACCCGTCATGGTGTGGATGCTGCCGGGCGGTTTCACCAGCGGTGACAGCGGCATGGCGGTCTACAATGGCTCTGCCTTGGCCACACAGGGCATGGTCGTGGTGACCTTTAATTATCGTCTGGGCTATCTCGGCCAGTTCGCCCACCCCGCGCTCAGCCGCCAATCACCGGAGGACGCCATCGGCACCTACTATCTCTCAGACCAGGTCCGGGCCCTGGAATGGGTGCGCGACAATATCGCAGCTTTCGGGGGAGACCCGGCCAACGTCACCATTTTCGGCATGTCGGCGGGCGGCGTTTCGGTCAACTACCTGATGGGCCTCCCTGCCGCAAAAGGTCTGTTCCATAAAGCCATGTCGCAAAGCTCAAATGTGCGCCCCTACAAAGCAAAACACATTTCCATAGATCGCTATATGTCTCCATCTCTGGAAACCACAGGTGCGGCCATGGCGACGGCTCTGGTTGAAGATAAGGAGTCCGACGCCGCGATTGTTGCAGGGCTGCGGGCGCTCACCTGGGAGCAGGTTTTAGACTACCAGAACAAAACCGCCTTTGGCTCTCTCAACCCCGCCGTGGATGGCATTTATCTGCCGGAGGCCCTTGGGCCGGTGTTCAGCGAGGGCCGCCAGCATCCGGTGCCGTATCTTACGGGAGCCACCAGTTGGGAAGGCAGCCTGCTGATGCGGCTGGACAAGGCGGATTTGCTGCTGAACGCCCTACAAATCAGCCGGGAGGAGATTACAGAGCTTTATGGCGACGTGGATGACCGCACCATCCTCAACAATCTGGAATTCGATACCTTCTTTGGCTCTCAGCGCTGGCTGGCGCGGCAGCATGCAAAGACAGATCAACCGACTTACCTGTATCGCTTCGACTACGTCTTCGAGGAAAAGCTTGGCACCATGCCCGGCGCGCCGCACGGCGCCGAAACAGCCTATGTGTTTAAAACCATAGATGCGACATCTCAAAACCCGGTATCAGACTCAGATCGGGCAATGGCCAACCTGATCAGCGCGTATTGGGTCAATTTTGCCAAGACCGGCACTCCCAACGCGGCGGGCCTGCCCGACTGGCCGCGTCATACCACCGAGCAAGATGTGCTGTTGGACTTTTCAAATACAGCCATCGCGCCAAAGATCGAGTTCGAGCGAGACCGCATGCAGTTCATCGAAAACCGCTACTCCTCCGGTGAGATGTAAGCATATACATGCTAATAAATTAGAAGAGGAATATTATTTAAGTATTTGTTTAATATAGTTTTTCTTATTATTCTTCTGTTGATGATCCAAGCCCTCTCCGGCTGCGTATAGAACTGGTTAAGCTAAATTAAATGGAGGACTCAGAATGATGCTTCAAACCATTTACATAAGCGCAGCAACACAGTCTCCCAGTAGCCAAGAACTGGCTGAACTGTTGGCTCTGTCTCGACGCAATAACTCAACAGAAGGGATCAGCGGTATACTGGTCTATCACCAAGGCTCATTTCTTCAAGTCCTAGAAGGCCCCGAAAACGCTGTCAAAGAGACGCTAAAACGCATCAAAAGCGATCCGCGTCATTGTAATTTCCGCCTGTTACTGGAAGACCACGTAGAGGAGCCTGAATACGAAGAATGGTCCATGGGGTTTGTTGACCCCACGCACACCGCCGAAATGCTTGAAGGGTTCGTTGGATATACTGGCAAGCTTGATGCTTTGACCATGAGTGGCAGCAGGGCAAAGAAGATCATCCAACGCTTTAAAGACGGCCTATGGCGGCAAAAAACAGCAGCCTAAGCCTTGATCCCTAGGCATACGCGCTACGATAGCTCAATACCCCGAAGGACAACGGGCTGAGGGGGCTTGCCCTTAGCCCGTTCCCTTACAACAGGGGTTCGCTTCGGATTTTCTCATATTGAATAAACAGACCCTCGGCTTCAAAGCCCTCGAGGCCCGCCCGCACGCCATAAAAATCGACCGATTCAAACAGATAAAGCATATACGCCTGCTCGTGATAGTGCCGCATCAACTCACGCGTCAGCGTTTCTCGGCGGTCCAGATCAGGCTCGGCCATGGCCGCGTCAATCATCGCCTGATCCGCCTCATTGCAGAGCCAAGGCGTTTTCCAGAGGCAGCTATGAAGTCTCATGCCCCGTAAAGCATCCATTTGCGGCGCGGTCGGGAAATCCATCATGAAACCCTGCCCCTTAAAATCGCCGGTGTGGATGGCATTGAAATACTGAGATATGGGGAACGTCTTGAGTTCCAGATTAACCCCAATTGCCCGCAAATCTTCCGCCACGCGCTGATAGATGGCGACGCCGTTGGGAATAGCCGTGCCCGGCACAACCTCAATGGTCAGATCAAACCCATCCGCGTATCCCGCCTCCGCCAGCAACGCCCGGGCGAGATCAGGATCATAGCTGTAAGGCACCAAGTCAGGGTTATAGCCAAAGGCCGAGGCTGGCGCAGGCTGCGATGGCGCGCGGCTTTTGTTGTCCAGCAGCACCTGAATATACGCCTCACGGTTCACCGCATGATTGAGCGCCTGACGCACGCGTTTGTCGGTCAGCGGCGCATTCTTCGGTCCAAACGCGGGATGATCAGGATTGAGGATCAACGCAAACACATAGGTTCCCGTTCCGGGCACGCTCACCCACTGATGCCCAGCAGCCTCCAACTCCTCCATCTGATCTGGAATGGTTCCCAAAACCACATCCAACCGTCCGCTGATCACCCCTTGAATGCGCTGCGGGCCTTCCGGCACCGCATAAACTTCGAGTTTTTTGAAATGTGGCGGACGCCAGGACTCTTCAAAAGCCACCATGTTTACCACTGACGGCTTCCATTCCGCAGCGCGAAACGGACCGGTGCCATGCGGATCCCGGGCAAAGCCCTGCGGGCCCAAGGCCCGCCAGTGCTCTGGCGCAACAATACGCAAACTGGCCGCCTCGCGAGGAAACAGCACATTCGGGACCTTGGTCGTGATCTCAACGGTGTAGTCATCGATCACCCGCGCGCTGGCCAAGGAACTGAGCATCTGCGCCACAACCTCGGTCACGGCTTCAGGGCTGGTCAGATAGTCGACCGCGTTCACCACCGCATCTGCTGTGAACCGCTCTCCGTTTGAGAAGGTCACGCCGTCCCGCAATGTGAACACCCAGGTGGTGGGGCTGGTCTGCGCCCAGGCCGTAGCCAGCCACGGCTTCACTACGCTGTCCAGGCCCACATAGGTCAGTCCATCGAAGATCGCCGACCAGGTGTAAATCGTTGGCGCATTCAACGAGGCATAGGGATTGCCCAGCATAGCGGGTAACCCAAGCACTCCGACGCGCAGGGTGTCGTTTTGAACTCCGGAAGAAGACGTGCCCGCCTCCTGATCCCCACAGCCGGAAAGCAACAGGGAAAGGACAATGGCGGCAATCATACTGAGATGTTTTTTCATGGCCCTAGCAATGCCCTCAAAGCAGTAAGCTGGCAACAGAACTTCAGTAAACTTTCCCCTCCATAGCAAGTGAGAAAACATCTCCCGAACCTTGGTTTCGCAGCACATTGACGGTGCTTACCTATTATTTAAGGGGACGAATAGAGTTCTGTCCGATAAATTAAGGACTGAAACCTTACAATTTTACTACATGAGAATCGCCGAATGAAACGAATAGAATTTCCGCAAGTTGGTAATTTCATGTGGAGTAAGTACTTCAATGAGCATCTTTTCACCATCAAACCTAAAGCACTGATTGGCGCCGAAGACAGAGTGTTCACGATCGGTAGTTGTTTTGCGGAAGAGGTCCGTAAGGCGCTTTCAAATCAAAACGTTAAATGCCTGCCAGAGTTTGAGCAGGTCAAAACTGACCCTTCTCGCTATTTAATAGATACCCTGCCCAATCGACCCCACATGAATTATTATAATACCTATACAATTCATCAAGAATTTGAGCGCTGCGCCGGGCTTTGGAAACAGTCTGACGAAGACATCTGGGAAATTCAGGATAATTGGTGGGGCCAGGAAACCTGTTTTCAGGATCCATACAGACGAAGCCTATTCGGTAAATCTAAGAATGATTTGCTCGACGCTATTGAGTTATCAAACTTAACGATAACCAACGGATTTAATAGCGCGACGGCCTTCTTTATTACCCTTGGACTGATTGAGGTTTGGCGCAAGAAAGATAACGGACGTTTTTCCTGCCAGGAACCTGGATATGAGCGCGGCGGCGGTGCTGAGCAGACAGAATTTTATCTCAGTTCTTTTGAGGATAATAAGGACAATCTGAAAGCAGTCGTTGATATCATTCGAGATCGCAAGGGCAAAAACGTGCCAATTGTTCTTACAGTTTCACCAGTTCCTCTCGCACTCACTTGGTCTGGTAAAGATATATATACGGCAAATACGCTCAGTAAGGCAGTTCTTCGAGCCGTTGCAGGCGAAGTATCATCGCTATACCAAAATGTGACTTACTTTCCTTCATATGAGATCGTTCAAATCCTAGGCGCAGGCGCCTTCCAAGAAAAGGACGGACGGCATGTTAAGCCTGAAGCCGTTGAAATCATTATGCAGGCATTCCTGAAGGCCCACATGAAGCAGTGACTACATTTACCCAGCTGACAGCAGTTATTTTTACTTAGACCTCGCTTTAAGTAAAAAATTCTGCCGCGAACAAACTGAAGCTGTTTTTATTAATACTAGGGTCCGGTCTGCGTCTTAGTGGCAAGCGAAACACGCCATTTAAGGATAGAGCGGCACCGACAGTCTGAGTATAGCCATCGCATGGCGTTCCGAACCTTCGCAATCCCCAATCCAGGCCCGCTGCCAGGGGCAGTGGTCTTCGGGTTTATGGGCACCGTTTACGCTGCGGTTTTGTGGGGGTTTAGCTCAGACCCAACGGCAGGCAGTCTTGGACTTTGGATTGCCACTCTAATCATCGCTGCCGTCTCCGCTTTTATTGGGCTTTTCGTGTTTCACCGTCGCAGCACAGCTCTTGAGATTACGCAGACGCACCTCATCCTGAAAGCGCCGTTTTATGGACGTTCTGTGCCGCTGACGGCCCTCGACAGCGCAGCGCTTAAAACACTGGATCTGACCACAGACCGCGACCGGGACTTCAAACCTAAATGGCGAACCAATGGTGTTGGCCTACCCCGGCTCCAATTGGGGTGGTTCAAGCTCAAGAATAACGAGAAAGCCTGGTGCTACATCACAGACCTCACAGCGGTGGTCTATCTCCCAACAACCGAAGGCTATGCGGTTATGGTGAGCGCCAAAGACATCCTAGGTCTGAAAACAGCGCTGACTGCGTAATCTGCTTCCTTCTCCACGGACCAGGCTTTACCATCGGGCTCAGTCTTCCACCGCCACACCGCACGACAGGACTTCAAGTATGATCAGGGTATTGATCTCCACCCTATTGATATTATTAAGTTTTTCCGCAAGCGCCAAAACCGTTCTGATCACCGGCTCCAACCGTGGCCTGGGGTTGGAACTGGCCACGCAATACGCGGCCGATGGCTGGACGGTTATTGCCACAGCGCGCTCCCCGGACGACGATACGGCGCTGCAGGCACTCGCCGCTGCCTATGATACTGTTCAAATCGCAGCCTTGGACGTGACAGATCACGCCCAAATCGAGGCGCTGGCCAATAAACTGCGCGGCACTGCCATCGACGTTTTGATCAACAATGCCGGTATTCTCGGCGACGCCGGCCAGCAACGCATTGGCAGTTTGGATTTTGACCAGGCCGCTCCCCTGTTTGCAACCAACACACTGGCGCCCCTGAAAATGGCCACCGCCTTTCAGGCGCACGTCACCGCCAGCGACACCAAGAAAATCATCAACATTTCCAGCATTGTCGGCTCGCTGGCCAACACCAACGGCAACATCTATTTCTACCGGGCCAGCAAAACGGCCTTGAATATGCTGATGCGCAACTTTGCCAAAGATACCGCCGAGCACGGACTGATCATCGGCCTCATTCATCCTGGCGTGGTCGATACGGATATGTCCGCGCCCTTCGACATTCCCAAAATCTCAGTGGAAGAAAGCGCCACCGGCGTGCGCAGCGTGATTGACTGGTACACCCCGGAAACCTCAGGTGAGTTCATGCAATACACGGGCGCGCCCCTAGAATGGTAATGGGCATGGTAAGCCTTGTGTTAATAGAGCCTCAATAAAGGATATTATGCTATGATACGGATTATTCTCATTATTGTCGCCCTGCTGGGCTCACACGCCGCAGTTGCCAAAACCGTGCTCATCACTGGTTCAAACCGGGGCATCGGCCTGGAATTCGTCACCCAATATGCCGCTGCCGGCTGGGATGTCATCGCCACCAGCCGCTCGCCCGCCAACGATGAAGACCTGCAAGCCCTGGCCACCGCCAATCCGAAAATTACCATCGAACAGCTGGATGTCACCGACCAGGACCGCATTTCAGCTTTGGCCGAGGCTTACAAAGACACACCCATCGATGTTTTGGTCAACAACGCCGGCATGTACGGCGACCGCGAGGGCCAGACCTGGGGACAGTTGGACCGGGACCTGTTCCAGCAGGTGATGGACGTCAACGTGGTTGGCCCGCTCAAGATGTCTGAAGCCTTTGCCCCTCATGTGGCCGCCAGCACGGACAAAAAGATCGTCGTCATTTCCAGCACCGCCGGGTCCATCGCCTCGGTGACGCGCAGCCCCGGCGCGCCCTATTACGCCATCAGTAAGGCCGCCGTGAACATGGCCATGCGCGGCACCGCCATGCGCCTGAAAGACCAGGGCATCGCCGTTGGCATCTTCATGCCGGGCGCCGTGGACACCCGCATGTTGCGCGAGGCTTTTGGGCTCGATCAGGAAACCGCTGAAGCCGCTGAAGACTACGATTATGGCGGCTTTACCCCGCTCACCACGGAACAGAGCGTGTCCCAGATGATCGCCACAACGGCTGGCCTAACCCTGGAGCGGTCTGGCGATTTTCTCAACTACGACGGCACCATAATTCCATGGTAATCGGCCCGTGGTAGCTTAGGTTTCTGAAATCAGATTAAAAACATCTAGGAGTCTCTCATGCTGCGCACCGCCACACTGTTCATCGCTCTCCTGTCCTTTACAACGGCTGAGGCGGCCACGGTTATGATCACCGGGGCCAGTCGGGGCATCGGCTTTGAATTCGCCAAGCGCTATGCCGAGCGCGGCTGGGATGTGATCGCAACCGCCCGCTCGCCGGCAGACGATGCCGACCTCCAGGCCCTGGCCGCCGCCAACCCCAATGTCCGCCTGGAAACACTGGACGTGACCGACCACCCGGGCATTGACCGCCTGGCCGAGAAACTGCGCGGCACCGCCATTGATGTGCTGATCAATAACGCAGGGATCTCAGGGGGCCGGGATACTCAGGACTTCGGCAACATTGATTATTCGGTGTTTAACGATGTGATGAACATCAACGTACTCGGGCCGTTAAAGGTTACGGAAGCGTTTCTGGACCACGTCGCTGCCAGCAACCAGAAGAAGATTATCAACATTTCCTCCTCAGAAGGCCGGTTGTCCGCCGTGCGTGGCTCACGCCAGGCCTTCTACCGGGCCAGCAAGTCCGCCCTGAACATGGTGATGCTCAACGTCTATCAGCACCCGAAGGTGCAGGAGAGCGGCGTCATCATCGGTATTCTCACACCCGGGTTTGTCGATACGGACTTCACCGCCGGTCTGCCCAAGCAAATGATGAAATCGGTTGAAACCAGCGTCGCCCAATCCATGACGATGATCGACAAATACGACCTCAGCATGTCGGGTAAGTACTTCGCCAACACCGGCGAAGAAATGACCTGGTAGCCTGCCTCTAATAACAAGGGACCTATAACAAGGGCGCTTTACACTTTCGAGCATCCGAGTTCGAACATACGCAAGCACCAACTACGCCATTGGCGTATAGCTTAATGTCAACGATAAATATATCTCATATTATTCTTTAATAACAAATAATTACAGTGCTATCCTAAAGCTAAACATGCAGAAAAAAGTGGTCATGCATGGGCTCGTTCCAAGGCAAGGGGGCGGACACTTTTTTCGCCCCTCATAAACTGCCGCTCTGCGGTCACGTGCTGCAGGGCTGCGTAGACTTGGCATTTCTATCGCTATGATCCCCACCAACGACTCTTCACTTTATCAGGGACCTTCAAACCATGCGCCTCTCCCGTCTCGCAGCCGCTGTGGCAGCTTTCCTTGCCGCAACCTCTATCACTCAAGCTGACGCCAAGACCGTGCTCATCACGGGCTCCAATTCAGGCATTGGGCTTGAGTTCGCCAAGCAGTACGCCGCCCGGGGCTGGGATGTGGTCGCCACCCATCGCCGCGACACAGCCCCAGAATCACTTTTGACGCTAAAATCTGAGTATCCTGATCTGGTGCGGATCGAGACCATGGATGTCACCAATCACGCCCAGATCGATGCCCTGGCCGGGAAACTCAAAGACACCCCCATCGATGTTTTGATTAACAACGCCGGGATCACGGGCGATTTCAGCCAACCCGCACCACAGTCCTTCGGCACGCTCGCCTATGACCAGTGGGAAAACTTCATGCGCATCAACGCGCTCGGCCCGCTTAAAGTCAGCGAAGCCTTTGCGCCGCACGTCAAAGCCAGTGAAGACAAAAAAATCCTGGCCGTCAGTTCTCTGGCGGGTTCCTTCGGCTATCAGGGACCAAACATCGCGGGCGGCTACTGGTACAAATCGTCCAAGACAGCTCTCAACATGTATATGAAAAATATAGCGAGCGATCTGAAGGCCGACGGCGTGATCGTGGCTGTGTTATCGCCGGGCACCGTGAAAGTAGAAAAAATGGGTGATGCCAACTTTCCAGGCTTGATTGAGCCGGAAGACAGCATCGGCGGTATGATCTCGGTGATCGATGGCCTGACCATCGCGGATTCCGGGGCTTACTACCGTTATGACGGAACAGCACAGCCCTTTTAATCCGCCGTTTCAGGAGCATTTTGATGCGTTATTCCCTCATCATCGCCAGCTTTGTCGCGATGTTCTCAAGCATCGCTGTCGAAGCGGCAACCGTGCTGATCACCGGCTCAAACCGGGGGATCGGCCTCGAACTCACCAAGCAATATGCGGAAAACGGCTGGGACGTGATCGCCACCAGCCGCAGTCCCGCAGACGACGAAGACCTGCAAGCGCTGGCCGCAGCCCATTCCAATATCAGAGTTGAGGCCCTCGACGTCACGGATCACGCCCAAATCGACGCCCTGGCCGCCAAGCTCAAAGGCACGGCCATTGATGTGCTGATGAATAACGCCGGAATTCTGGGCGGCGGCCGCGAAGTCCAGACCATCGGCAATATCGATTTTGAGGCGATGGAGCGGGTCTATAAAACCAACGCGATCGGCCCGATGAAAATGGCCGAGGCATTTCTGGAGCATGTGGCCGCCAGCGAGCAGAAGAAAATCGCCGTCATCACCTCCGGCACGGCCTCACTCACAAACCTGCAACCCGGCGCATTTTTCCAGGCTCTGTATCAGTACCGCATGTCAAAAACCGCAATAAACATGGGTTATCGGGCGCTTTCGGTTGAATTGGCTCCACGAGGCATCATGGTGGGTATTCTGGCACCTGGAGTTGTCCAGACTCGCCTGCTTCGACAAGCAGGATACGGCGACATGGGCATGACGACCGAACAAAGTGTCGCCGGTGTCATAAAAAACGTTGAAAACCTCGGCCCAGAGACCTCTGGCGAATACATCATCTACACCGGCGAGACCGTGCCCTGGTAGACGGATTTTACTGAAAGACGCCGTTTAAAACCCGCAGCACATGGCTTTGAGCCAAATGGTCTAGCTTGATGCCCGTGGCCGCAAAGTAGACGTTCAGATTGTTCTGGGCGTCTTCTTTTTGCGTCACGATATCAACTGGCGCGCCTTCGTCATCATCACCGGTGCTGACCAAGCCAAATAAACCAAGGATTTGAAGGGCTTCCAAGTCGAGTTCATTGGCCTTGAGGCGCTCGCGCAACGCAGTTGCCGCCTCGCGGTTACGACCCACAAGGTCTGGCCCCTCGATAATCACTTTGAGGTTCTCTCGGCAGGTTCTGATGGGCTCAACCAAGTCGCGCTGCCAGGATCGCGACATTTTCAAAGCAGATGCCAGATGCTGGGCCAGATCATTGCCGTTGGAACCGCGATAGGCCAACCACACACAAAACAACACCATGTTGATGTCGACACCCATGCGGTTTTGCAAGGACAGCATCGCTTTATCGACACCAGGCTGGCTGTACGCCCAGGTGGCAAATTCCCAAAAGGGGTTGCCCTTCGCAATGTCGGTACCACTGACCTCTGGCATGTCTTTTATGATCCCTGTTTACTAGCGCGCCGCTTCGCAGGTTTGCCGGACCCTCCCGGCTCGCCCCAGCGTTTCACCAATCCTGCGTCAATCTCAAACATGTCTAAGACCCGGCCAATGGTGTGGTTAACCATATCGTCTACTGTTTCTGGTTTGGTGTAAAATGCGGGCACCGGTGGTGCGATGATCGCGCCAATTTCTGACAAGTGAGTCAAAGTCCGCAAATGCCCTGTATGAAGAGGGCTTTCGCGCACCAGCAGAACCAATCTCCGCCGCTCTTTGAGAACAACATCAGCCGCACGGGTCAGCAAGGTCGAAGTCACACCCGTCGCAATTTCTGACGCAGATCGAATGGAACACGGCGCGATCACCATCCCTGCGGTGCGAAACGAGCCTGAGGAAATGGCGGCGCCAATATCGCCATTGGCATACACAACATCTGCCAGTGCTTTCACATCTGCGACCTTCAGCTTTGACTCATAGGCCAGGGTCACTTCGGCAGACTGAGACATGACGAGATGAGATTCAAACGGCGTATCGCGCAAGACTTCAAGCAACCGGATGCCATATGCGATGCCTGACGCACCACTGATAGCAACAATTAGGCGTTTGGCCTCACCCATAACGACGTCCTCAAACCTATAAGTGAAAACACCCTACTCAGCGGGAGTAAAGGATTCCTGAACTCTGTGTATAGGGGATTTAGAATAGGCGAAAGAGCTTCATTCACTGGGTTTCTTTTGGTTTTGCACCCCCAAAAGATTCCGCTTGAGTATAAAGGCATACTTTTATACCTTTTGAGAAATCACAGGGAGCTGGCCATACTAGACCTTCGCACATTTTTGGACTCTCAGAAGTCCGCCGTGTTTGAGCCATCAACCTCACTGTCCGTGGTTCATGAGATCACAGCCCTTCAGTACGCTCTGGAAAAAGCCGGGCGCAGGCCCATTGTGATGGTGAAGGCTCCAAAGATGGCGGACGGGTCTTCCAGCGAGATGCCAGTCGTGACTAATCTGACGGCCAGCCGCGCCATCGTCGCTCAAGCCCTCGGGATCAATGATCACCAAAAAGCAGCGCCGATTTATGCCCAACGGACGGGGAGCCAGATCGCGCCAAAGGTCATCAGTGGAGCCGAAGCGCCGGTCCAGGAAATCGTGATCGAGGGCGATGATATTGACCTGACCCGCTTGCCCGCCTTGACCCAACATGAAACCGACCCCGGCCCTTACTTAACCTCGGCCCATGCCACGACCTACGACCCGGATACAAAAACCGACAACACTGCCATTCAGCGCTGCTGGATTAAATCGAAAAAGCGGATGTCCTACTTCCCCTACCCAGCCTCTCATAACAATCGCAATATGCGGAAGTTTTGGGCGCGTGGCGAAGACTGCCCGGTGGTGTTTTGGATCGGTCACCATCCCGCCGTGCTGATGGGCACGCAAGCCAAACTGAATTACCCGGAGAGCCATTGGGGCGCCTGTGGCGGATTGCTCGGCGAACCTCTGCGCGTTGTCCCCAGCCGGACCTTTGGCGATGCGATTATGGTCCCGGCTGATGCTGAGATCGTTATCGAAGGCACTGTGCCGCGGGACGTCTTAGAAGCAGATGGCCCGTTCGGCGAATACACTGGATACTCCGGCCCTCAAGTCGCTGCGCCTGTGGTGGACGTCACCTGCCTCACCCTGCGTAAAGGCGCAATCTATCATGACTACGGCTCCGGCCTGACAGACATGCTGGTGCCCGACAATATGGCCATGGAAGGCAAAGTCTTCGGACTTTGTAAGCAGGTCGCACCGAGTATTACCAATGTGCATGTGCCCGCCCAAGGCCGCCGGTTTCATGCCTATATCCAAGTTGAGAACCCAGGTCCGGGTGAAGTGCGTGATGCCCTGATGGCCGCGCTGTCTTACCGCCGCCTCAAGATGGCGATCGCCGTCGATCAAGACATCGATATCTTTGATGATTCTGAAATGATGTTTGCGCTGGCAACGCGGGTACAATGGAGCCGCGACAGTTTCACCGTGGATGGTTTATCCGGCTCTTTGCTCGACCCCTCCACGCCTGCGGGGTCTAAAACCCTTTCTAAAATGGGCATCGACGCCAGCATGCCCCTGCCCGGGCGACCAGGTGCACCCCCCCCTGTTCCACCGCGCTCGACCGTGCCGCCTGAGTCCATGGAGCATGCGGCAAAAGTCTTGTCCGGGATTGATATGTCAGTCTGGCCAACCCTATGAGCAGTAATCGCGAGATCGTGCGCCTTGGCGCGCCCTGGGAAAAATCCGGCAACACCTCTTGGACCCAATGCCCCAAGTGCGACAGTTGGTTCCATGTTGGCCCTGGCCTTCTAGACCGGCCCGAAGTCGACCTGCACTGCCCCTCCTGTCACCACGAATTCAATCAATCTGCTGCCAAGCGGCTGGTGACGTCAGGATAATTCAGTGAACGCTGCAACCATACCCGCGCTTGATCTGTCTCGCCTTGGCCCTCCGATAGGGGCGCGGCTTGTTGTGGTTGGCGGCTGCGGCGGTATTGGACGCACACTGGTGAAGGCGGCGCTGTCTACAGGACTTAAGGTAGCGGTATTGGATTTGCCAACCTCTCTGGGCAATCACCCGCCCCCAAAGGGCTGTATTCAACATGAGATTGATGCCACCAATGAAGAGTCGGTCAAGAGGGCTTTCACCGCAGTCGCAAATGAATGGGGCGGCACCGATGCCTTGGTCAACCTCTGCGGCTTCACCAATGACTTTGAGCCCGTCAGCTCACTTGACTCAAAAATATGGGATGACGTTGTGTCCGGGAACCTGCGCGCCGCTTTTCTATGCGCGCGAGCAGCATTGCCTTTGCTTGAAAAAGCGGGGGGCGGTGCCATCGTCAATGCGGCATCGGGATTGGCTTATAAGGGTTTACCTGGAACTTCGCCCTATGGTGCGGCCAAGGCTGGCGTCATCGCCATGTCTAAATCCCTGGCCAATGAAACAGCGCCGCACATTCGTGTGAATGTTATTGCCCCTGGCGCTGTCGATACGGCGTTCCTGCGCGGTGGCACCAGCCGGACTGGCGATGATGAAAACCATGCCACTCACATCGATACTAAGCGCTATGCCACCGCAACACCTCTGGGCAGACTGGCCGTCACTGAAGATGTTGTGGCCCCTATCCTTTTCCTGTGCGGAGACGCCTCACGCTTCATGACAGGCCAGGTTCTCCACATTAACGGCGGCGGATACATGCCATGATCCTGCCTGTAAAATTTTTACCGACGACACCAAAAACACGACAAGGACGCACACCATGAATGCTGTCACCCAAGACATGATGAAGAAATTTTCTGTCAACCCGCACGTCACCAGCTTCATTGGCGGCCAAGCGGTCCGCCCCTCCGCAAGCGGCGAAGACATTCCTGTCATCAGCCCGATCACGGAAACGCAGATTTCCCAACTGCGCGAAGCCTCCGTAGAAGAAGTCGATCACGCTGTTCGCACGGCGCGAAATGCGTTTGAGAACGGACCCTGGCGCAACATGTCGGTGGATGAGCGCAAAGTCATCCTGCTGCAGATTAAAGACATCATCACAGCGCATGCTGAAGAACTTGCTTATCTGGAAACGCTCAATGCTGGCCTGACGATGAATTATGTCAAAGGCATGCACGTCAAGCGGGCGGGCTGGAACTTCGAGTTTTTTGCAGAGGTTGCCAGTCAGGCGACGGGCGAATGCTACACCCAAACGAAACCCTATTTGTCCGTCGTCACACGTGAGCCTGTCGGCGTGGGGGCCTTGATCGGACCGTGGAACGCTCCCCTCGCATTATGTTCGATGAAGATCGCCTCCTGCATCGCCTTTGGAAATACCTGTGTTCTCAAACCTAGCGAGTTTACGCCGCTGTCTTTGCTGCGCGTGGTCGAACTGATTCACGAGACAGATATTCCAAAGGGCGTTGTCAACTTGGTCAACGGCCGGGGTCATATCACGGGTGACGCCTTGGTCTCGCACCCCGAAGTCGACGTTGTCTCCTTCACCGGCGGCACTCAAACCGGGGCGATGATTGCGTCTCGTGCGGGCCAGGGCCTCAAGCCCGTGGGACTGGAACTGGGGGGCAAGTCGGCCAATATCATTACGGCCTCGGCTGATCTGGAGCGGGCGCTTGATGGTGCAATCCTCGGCATTTACTCCAACAATGGGCAACAGTGCCTGGCGGGATCTCGTATTCTTGTTGAAAATTCTATCGCCGATGAATTCATTGAGAAATTCATCGCGCGGACCAAAAAAATTAAGGTCGGCGACCCCATGGACGCGACCACAGAGATCGGCCCGGTGTGTTACCGCGCCCATATGGAGCGCGTTTTAAGTTTTGTCGACATCGCCAAAAAAGACGGAGGTGAGCTTCTTACCGGTGGCAACAGAGACAGCCGTTTTGAGACCGGGCTTTATCTTGAACCCACAGCCGTGATGGCAAAGTCGAATGAGGCACAAGTCTGCCAGGAAGAAATCTTTGGGCCCTTTGCCACCTTCCTGAAGTACGACGATATCGACGAAGCCCTGGCCATTGCAAATGACTCTGAATTTGGACTGGTGGGCTACATTTGGTCCGACCACCTGCCCACGGTCATGAAAGCGTCGCAAGAATTGCGCGCTGGAACAATCTGGGTAAACACACCCATGACACGTGAACTGCGCGCGCCTTTTGGCGGCTATAAAAAATCAGGCATCGGGCGTGATAGCGCCAAAGACTGCCTGCAGTTCTTTACCGAAGAGAAAACTACAACCATTCCGATGAGCACGTTCCCGTTGGCCAAGTGGGGCGCCAGCGACTGACAATTTTCAAGTTTCCCCAAATAAACCGAAACACAAAGTAAGTAGGAGAAGACACGATGACCAAAGCGCTTATGAACTATGAAGATTTTTCTAAAGCTTTAGAAGCGGCCCGCAGCCCGGTCCATTCAGGCGGCCACCCCTTTAGCGTTTCCTGGGCCGAAGGCGAACTGAGCCTCAAACAAATCGGCCAGTGGGCCGTCCAGCACTTCCACTATATTGATCCAATTCCCCAACAGTTTGCGCAATTCTTTTGCCGACTAGATGATTTGGAAGCCCGTCAGCACATGCTGGAAAACCTTCTGGGCGAAGAAATGCCCGACACCCCTGAAAAGCGCCACCCCGACTTGCTGGTTAAATTTGGCAAGGCTTGTGGCATGTCCGAGTCCGATTTTTACGACGCCGAGCACAGCGGTAAAGTCTTACCATCCACCCGTGCCATGCGCGCCTGGATTTGGGAACTCGTTACGGTCCGCCATCTCGCGGAAGGTGCTGCGGGAATCATGGTGGCTCTCGAAGGACAACTCCCAACTCTGTATCCGAAATACGTCGAAGCCATGCGCAAAATGGGCCTGAATGACGATGATATGGAATTCTTCCATGTGCACATTGAAGGCGATGCCGAACATGCCCACGTTGGTCTGGAAATCACCGATCAGTATGCAACCACACCAGAACTTCAGCAGAAAGCCATCTCAGCTGTGCGGGCGTCGACAGAAATGCGCTGGCGTATGCTCGACGGCATCAATGACGCCTTTGGTAAGAACGTTAAGCAGGCTGCTGAATAAGCATGTCTGCGCGCCCAGCCCTTCTTGATGCAACTGGTCGCGTCGCGTTCGTCACCGGCGCGACTGGCGGCATAGGTCAGGCTGTTGTACGGATGATGCTCGACGCCGGAGGTCAGGTTGCGGCCACCGGTCGTCGGGCTATTCCGTTCGACGATGCGCGCGTGCTGCCCGTCACCCTTGAGATCACGGACGAAGACTCTGTCTCAGCCGCGCTTCAAAGTTGCGTCGATGCGTTTGGGCGGCTCGACTACGTGATTCACATGGCCGGCATGGTCGGCAAAGGCCGCTTGGACGAAATGCCATTGGAGGATTGGAATACGGTCGTAGAAACCAATCTCACATCTTCCTTTCTTGTGCTTAAACACGCCTACAAACACATCACGAAGCCGGGCGGTGTGGCGGTGCTGTGTGGATCATCCAATGGCTATAACGGTGGCAGTTATCTCTCCGGCGCGGCGTATGCGTCTTCCAAAGCAGCGCTCACCAACCTGACACGCTATTGCGCGAAAGAATGGGCCCCGGATGGTATTCGCGCGCATCTTATATCGCCGGGACCGGTCGACACGCCCATGCTGGACCGCCTCTCAGAGGAGCAGCATAACGGCCTTAAGCAAGCGCTGCCGCTTGGGCATTATGCAACACCAGAAGAATGTGCAGGTGCGGTTCTGTTCCTCTGCTCGGCGCACGCGGCCTCTATGACCGGCACAAATATGAATATTTCCTCTGGTCTGGTGCTCGACGCGTGAATAAGATTTCGGCCATCAAGCACGCGGTTGACGATGGCTTGGCTGTGCCGCTGTATCATCAGGTTTATCTGATCCTCAAAGAAAACGTCCGGTCGGGCACCTATTCAACCGGCACCGCCCTCCCCACGGAACAGGCCCTTTGTAAAGAATTTAGGGTCTCCAGAATCACTGTGAAGCGGGCGATGCGCGAACTGGTAGCCGACGGATTTGTGGTCCGACACCGCGGAAAAGGCACTTTTGTTGCGGAAGGCGTTGCAGCGCCAAGTTCCGATGCGATGACCGATTTATTGAAGAGCGTCGAAGCCATTGGCGCGGCAACGGATGTGCGCCACCTCTCATCAGACCTCATGACTCCGCCAACAGACGTCGCAGAAAAACTTAAACTTGAGGCGGGTGCGATGGTTCTCAAGTCTAGCCAGATCAGACTGAGCGACGGAGAACCCCTTTCTCTCATCGTCACCTATGTGCCGCAGATCATCGCAGAACAGCTTGATGCTGGTTCAGAAAACCTGCCCATGCTGGTGCAACTCAACAAAGCTGGCGTGCCGGTTGCACGGGCCGAGCAGGAAGTGACGGCCACCCTGGCCGAACCTGCCGTTGCTGTGCCTTTAGGGATAGAGGTCGGCGCGCCCCTCTTGAAACTGACAAGACTCATTCTCGATGACGCAGGACAGCCTGTTGAATGGTTGACCTCGCTCTATCGCGGTGATCGCTATGCCATGCGCACTTCTTTGACCCACGAAACCTCGGGACGCACCAGTGGCTGGAAAACAGCTGCAGAATAGCTGATCGGGTTCCAAACAGTGACGCGCTTGGTCTGGCCAATGCGGTAAAATCCCTCTAAGTTTCTGTTCATAGAAACCATAGGGAGCACATCAATAATGAGTTCTAAAGAAGTTACGATTTCCGGCGCTGACGGAGACTTCATGGGCTATCTCGCCTCACCTGAAGGTGGTGGCCCCGGTGTCATCGTTATCCAAGAAATATTTGGCGTAAACGGCTGGCTGCGGAGTGTCTGTGACATGCTCGCCGAACAAGGATTTATGGCCCTGGCACCTGACCTATTCTGGCGGATTGAGCCTGGTGTTCAACTGGATGCCACAAAAGAAGCTGAATTCAACAAAGGCTTGGAACTTTACGGAAAATTCAATGTCGATTCTGGTGTGAAAGATATCCAAGCCAGCATCACGCACTTGCGGGGTCTTGAGGGCTGCTCGGGTAAAGTGGGGACAACAGGCTTTTGCCTTGGCGGGCTGCTGGCCTTTTTGTCGGCCACGCGCACAGATTCAGACGCCAATGCCGGATACTATGGTGTCGGCATCGAAGGCCTTCTTGGGGAAGCGGGCAACATCAAAGCCCCGACCATCCTTCACATTGCGGAGAAAGACTCGTTTGTACCCAAAGAAGCTGCTGATCAGGTGCGCGACGGTCTGCAAGGCCACGAGTTCGTCACGATTTACAATTACCCCGGATGCGATCATGGTTTCGCCCGTGAAACCGATGCCAGCCATTACGACAAGGCAGCCACGGAACTGGCCCACAGCCGCACCATTGAGATGTTCAAAGCGGCGTTAAGCTAAGACTTAAAGCCTTAAAGCTTTAACCCACTCAGAGATCGCCCGGTCGACAGCGTCGGGCGACCTCTCTGGCGTGTAATGCCCGCCCTCAATTTCCAGCACTGTTTGGCAAGAAAAAGCCTCAGCCGTAGCTTTTCGCTGACCCATCATGATGCTGTCCTCATTTGGATGAGCCACAACTTGGGCAAATTATTTCCACTCATCCAAGCCTTGAGATCATTCAACTTCTCAAACACGTCTCTGGGTTCGCCATCGACCCGAGCTTGGCGTCCGGGATCGCGGCACAGCTATTCAGTAGCCGGATGTCAGTTTACTACATTGAAAACCAACCGGTTCTCACTTCTCCACATCAACATAATCCATGGTTGAATCGACTACGTTAACGCGTTTATTAGTTAATATGATCTGTCTTCCTTTCGAAAACCATGTAAAGCGTGTCACCTCGACTCAGTTGGTCAGGAATGGCAAGTTAATACGATGAAACTCAACGACCTTCTCGAGCCCCAAACATGGATGGTTTTTTACGCCACGTTTGTGGCTTGGTTTGAGCAGGAAGTACTAGCGCTTGAATCGCTTACACAACTTGGCATTCTGCTGACTGCAGCGATCATCGCCTATGCCATACAAAAACCTCTCAAACCGCGCCTGTCAGATAAAATCTCTCAATTGCGCGTCTTCTCACCCTTACGGCGCTTTCTGACAGCGGTTTCCAATCAATTTTTCTCTGTCATCTTTCTCATTATCCTTTGGCTTGCAACCGGTGTTTCGGGCCAAGTCGGCTCCGGATTAGAGACTGATCTTCTCGAGATTATCGCTAGCCTGATGAGTGCGTGGATTATCATCCGCCTGACCTCGGCCTTCATCGCCAATCCCTTTGTTGCCCAATTGGTCGCTGCCCTAGCCTGGACTATCGCTGCCCTAAACATCGTCGGCCTACTCAGCCCAACGATTGACGCACTCGACTCCGTTAGTTTCCCTCTGGGACAAACACGCATTACGATTCTGACCGTCGTCAATGGTATTCTTCTCATGATTGCGCTTCTATGGAGTGCAATGGCCATTAGTAAGCTGGCAGAAAACAGACTTTCTCAGGTTTCCGAAATTACGCCACGCGCCAGAGTACTGATCGGAAAGACCATTCGCTTCGTCGCTATCGTCGTCGCGGTCATAGTTGCGCTGTCCAGCGTCGGGATCAATTTTGCGGCCTTGGCTGTGTTCTCTGGCGCCGTTGGTGTGGGCATTGGGATCGGCTTGCAAAAGCAGGTTTCAAACCTATTGAGCGGCGTCATTCTGCTGCTGGATAAATCCATCAAGCCTGGCGATGTGATTGAGGTGGGCCAGACCTTCGGCTGGGTCAATAAGATGAACGCCCGCTATGTTGGGGTAACCACACGCGACAACAAAGAACTTCTGATTCCCAATGATGATTTTGTCACGCATCAGGTCATCAACTGGTCGCACTCAGCCCGCGAAGTCCGTATGGAAGTGAAGTTTGGCGTGACCTACAAGTGTAAGCCGCGCGAAGTTCGAGAACTGGCCGCAGCCTGCGCCGTTAAAATTGACCGCGTGGTGAAAGACCCTGCACCAGTCTGCCATCTGCTGGAATTCGGTGACAGTTCGGTCAACTTCACCTTGCGGTTCTGGATCCGCGACCCTGAAGGCGGCGTGACCAACGTCAAAGGCCAAGTATTGCTTGAACTGTGGGATGCCCTGGAAGAAAACGGCATCGAAATTCCGTATCCGCAACGGGTTTTGCACATGGCCGCGCCTGAAAAAGAGGCACCTGTTTTAAAAGACTGATTTGGATGTCCCGGTCGACTTAATACTCCGTCTCGTATTCGACTAATTCGTAACGAGAATTTTTGAGAAAACCATCGACCGTAACTTTCACAAAGGTAAAATCCTCCGGCAGGCACCATACGTCTTCGCGCCGGGGCGTGCCATCAGGCTGAGGTTTCAACACAAAGTGATAGTGGTCGACCTTAAAGGTACCGGCAGGAACTGTGATTTTTTCCCGACCGTCATACTGAACAGTGACTTGGCCAACACTTAGAAACGGCCCGCTGGCCCCATTGGGCATAGGAGATGTGGACAACACATTCGTCAGCGTCTGAGGATTCTGACTGTTGCTATGGTCGTATCCCGCACAGTGAAACACATCACAGGTCAACGGATGAACTGTGAGACTGTGCGCGGGACCGTCCAAGCTTATACGCTGGGACGTGCGGCCCAAGGTCGTGTTCAACACTTCGCACTCGGCCTCCGAGCCATCGACCCGCACCCACCCTGTGCCCAAAAACTTGCGGTTCACATGCAGGCGGTTGAAGCAATCTAAGGGCCGCCAGTTCTCATCCATCGTATACGTGACTTCGCGTAGCACTTCCGTATCGTCGATTTCACAATGGGCGCGCAGCGTGCGCTGGCCATCCTCGTGAAAGGTTATGGAAAACCACTCACGGCCGCGCTCCTCGTTATCACCACCAATGTATAAAATTTTACCTCTGACGTTGCGATGATCCATGGCTGTGTGCCCTCCCAGCATAAAACGATAGAGTCTAGAAGACCATGAATGGGGCTCAGAGAACAGACTCCGGGCACGTTATATTCGCCTTAAAATCATCACCACAATGACAGGTGCTTTTTGTTTGGATTTCGATATGATACGCGCCAGCAGGGGCGGTCAACGCCTTGATGCACCGGGGACCCAATTCACTTTAGAGGATGCACTGACCATGAAAGTTTATGGCGCAATTTTATCACCTTACGTCTGCCGTGTAATGCTTGCGCTGCGTTACAAAGGCATCGATCACGAAGTCCTTATGCCTAAGGACGGCATGAAAAGCCCTGAGTATCTGAAGCTCAATCCCCTGGCCAAAATGCCAGCGATCAAAGACGGCGCGACGGTGTTGCCTGAGTCTTCCGTGATTGTGGAATACATTGAAGACAAGCACCCCAAGAAGCCGATCATTCCGGGGACAGCAAAAGGCGCTGCAACAGCGCGCTTAATCGCAACGATTTCAGATCTGTACATTCAAGCGGCCGTTTCGCCGTTATTCAAACAGCGCGATCCCAAAACACGCGATAAAGATGTTGTGAAATCAGCCCTGGCTGACGTGCAACACGGTCTTAGTGTTCTCGATGGCTACCTGGTTGCTGGCGGGCCATGGGCGATGGGCAAACGCTTCACGATCGCCGATTGCTATGCCATGCCAGCCCTGTACTTCGTAAATATGGTGGTTCCACTGTTTGGCGTTAAAGACCCGTTTGCGGAACATAAGAACGTCAAGAAGTACTGGAACAGCCTAAAGCGCGACGCCCTGACCAAGCAGGCGATGAAAGAAATGAACGCCATGGCGAAACAGTTTTTCGGCATTTAGGCCAGGTTTTTGAAGGAATAAACACCATGAAAATCTTTGGAAGCCCCCTGTCCCCGTTCGTCGCACGGCTGATTTTAGCCTGTGATCACAAGGGCATTAAATACACCTGTGAGATGCCAGAAGGCGGTTTGAGAACGCCGGAATATCTGAAGCTGAATCCGTTCGGCAAGATTCCGACAATCAAAGACGGCGCGACAGTTCTGTTTGAATCTGGCGTGATTCTGCCCTACCTGGATGACAAATTTCCAAAAAAGAAAATCATCCCGGCCTCAGCAGCCGCAGCCGGTAAGGCCCGTCTGATCGCAAGCGTCACCGACCAGTATGTGCAGGAACCGGCGTTGGCGCTATTCCGGCAAATCGTCGGGCGTGCGCCGAAAGATAAAGCCGCCGCTGACAAAGCGCTGGCCGATATGGAAGCCGGTCTGGACATCGTCAATGGCTTCATGAAGCCCGGTGGGCCTTGCGCCACTGGGAACAGCTTCACCATCGCGGATTGCTACCTGATCCCGGCTCTGTTGTTTGTGACGGCAGCTGCACCGCTGTTTGGCCTGAAGGACCCCCTCAAGGGCCGCCCAAATGTGAAGAAGTACTGGGCTGCCATGAAAAAGCATCCGTCTGCTCAAACGCATATGGCAGAAACACAAAAAATCATGAAAGCGCGTTTGAAAACCGTTTAAGCGCAACGCATGACACTAAAAGAACGGCGGTTCCGGGTGGGGCCGCCGTTTTTCGTTGGGACGTTTTACGTCCCTAAAAATTTTCCAGCCACGGCCTGATATCCAACTCATGAGTCCAATTAGATTTGGACTGTTTGTAGAGGCCATAATAGGTCTCAGCGATATCATCGGGATCAAGTTTAGAGCCATCATCAGAGGGACCGATCAGACCATCGATGTTGATGTGGGCGACATGAATGCCGTCTGGCCCCAGCTCACGGGCCATCGATTGAGCGAGCGCTCGTAGCGCAAACTTACCCGACGCAAACGCTGAAAATCCTTTGCCACCGCGTAAGGACGCGGTCGCGCCGGTGAACAAAATCGTCCCATGCCCGCGGGCCTGCATCAGCCGGGCAGCGGCGCGACCGCAAAGGAATCCACCTAGGGCCGTGAATTCCCACACAGCCCGGAAACGCGCGGCGGTTTGCTCAACCACAGGGGTCCGCCCGAACCCGCCGCCGGGGTTGTAAACCAAAACCTCGACCGGGCCATGCTGGGCTTCAACATCGCTAAACAGCTTTTCGACAGCAGCTTCATTGGTGGCATCGCACGGATAGGCGATGGCCCCTTCAATGCCCGCCGCAAGCTCTTGTAAACGGTCCGCAGTGCGCGAGACCAGGACCGAGATCATACCGGCCTCGGCAAAACGTTTAGCGGCTGCAGCGCCTAATCCTGGGCCAGCCCCGACGATGATCGCGACCTGTTTTGCATCACTCATAGCAGTTCCTTTTTGGTGTTTGGTTTAGTCTAAAGCGTAAAGATTATTGCGGTTGTCGGCGATCAGCTTATCGACCGCAGCGGCGTCATATCCGGCAACTTGATCGGCCAGAATTTGCCCCATGCTGGGAAAGTCAGAGCGCGCCATATGCTTGTCAGCATTCCACAAATCCGCCCGCCACATCGCACGGGCACAGTGGATGTAAACTTCCTCGACTGTGATCACCAGCACAGACAGGGGCAGCTTGCCGTTGATGGATAACTCTTGCCGCAAGGCAGGATCGGTGGACAAAACGGCTGTGCCGTTGAGGCGCAGGGTTTCATCCATGCCCGGTATCATCAGCATGAGACCAACATGAGGATTGTCGATAATATTCTCGAAACTGTCGAGGCGGTTATTGCCGGGCCAGTCGGGCAGCAGCACGGTGGAGGCATCGCGCACCTTCAGGAAGCCGGGGTCACCGCCTTTAGGCGATGCATCAAGACGGCCACTGTGATCGGACGTAGACAACACGCAAAACGGACTGCGTGCGATAAAAGCAATGCTGTGCGGATCGAGGTGAGACAGCACCTTTTTCACAGCCCCCTCGCCCGGCTGCTTGTAGATAGACCTCAACTCATCTCGGTTGGTGATGGTGTACGCGGGCATGATTTGGCGTCCTTCATTAAACACGACCCCAGTGTGACAATGCCTGATTTCAGGGGCAATGCGCTGGGACCGCGGGAGGCCACTTTTTTACCAAGCACCTCTCCCCCTTGGTTCGAGATTTTCTTGTTGGGGCTCTCCCCTTGGTTCGAGACTTTCTTGTAGGGGCTCTCCCCCTTGGTTCGAGACTTTCTTGTAGGGGCTCTCCCCTTGGTTCGAGACTTTCTTGTAGGGGCTCTCCCCCTTGGTTCGAGACTTTCTTGTAGGGGCTCTCCCCTTGGTTCGAGCCCATGCACGACTGGTTCGGATCAAGCGAGCCCATGCACGTATGATCGTTGGAACGAGCCCATGGACGGCAGTTTCGAGACCCCCTTGGAACGAGCCCATGCACCGATGTATATCCCGGAAAACAGCGATTTGACTTGCAAATAACAATCTAATTTGTTATCATTCCCTCATGATGATCGACAGCCCCTACCCCTCTATCGCGCCCTCAATGTCGGCCAGAATGTCCGGGTGCTGGCCGGCCATAAAGCCACGCCAGGCTGGCGGCATCCCCTCGACCGAGCGGCTCTTGCGGCCAAAGCCCCGCGACACCGAATTGGCGGTGACGCCCTCCATGCCAATCCACGGATGATTGAAGGTGTTGATGTCGTTAAACGTGTGCGTGGCGGTCGCGCTTTTCACCTCCGGGTCCGACACCTCCGAGATGGAACCGTGATAGGTCGACCAATCGTTGACATGGATGGTCATGCCTAAGTCGTTGGGCGTCTCGGCCTTGACCACCAGATCGCCGTTGCACCAGACGTCGTCGTTGATCACCCAGGCGGGGCCGATCTGTTCATTACGACTGACAGCCCCTGAACCGGCCCGCGCCCGCGGCCCCGAGATCACGCCGGTGAGTCCATGGCGGCGAGTCACCCGGGCGACACTCGGCTGTTTCACCGGACGTTTTTCGCCAGTGTAGGGATTATCGAACACTTCAAGGAGTTTTCCGGTTTCTAAATCAGAGTAAAAAATAATGCTGAGCAGCGAAGACTCGTAAGTCCAGTCGTCAACATCGCGGACTTTAAAGATCATGCCCACATGCATGTTCCAGAACGGCGTGAATTCGTAGTCTTTCAGGCCCATCCGCACGGCCTCAATAAACCAAAATACCGGCTTTTCATCAAAACTGAAATTGAGCTTGCGGTGAATGGTATAAAGGTCTTCCGGCTTACTCGGGTCCAGCAGCGTCGCCGCCCGCGCGGGCTTAGCACCGATGATGGTCGGGAAGCCTGCGGCGCTGCTTAACGCGGCACCACCAAGCGCGCCTAATACTGTTCTGCGTTTCATGACATCACCAAAACTTCAGCATTACTACAATGGATAACTTATCGGCTAAGAAAATTACATTTTTACATCAATGACAATTTCTGATTGAATTACAATAAGCCAGTTATCTTAGGGAGCAAGCCTTTGGAACAGATGCCATTACCAGAACCTAAAAAGCTCGAAGAGCGCAAACTGGAACATCTCGACTATGTCACCAGTACAGAAGAGCAGTTTGCTGGAGTCCACAGCATTGTCAGCAATTACTCTGACTTAAAACACCTCATTGATTTGGAAATAGACGTTACAAAATCACAACTCTTTCAATACATCTTTAGAGAATTAGACAAGTATTATCGTGTGAAGAAACTTTGCGAAAGTCTGGAAATAGATTTTCCAAGTGCACGACTAAGAAACGGAAAAGTAATTCCGATTAACTTCATAGATAGTGATTTACAGCAGATGATAGATTTGGGTCATGTTTCAGATGAAGCATCTCAACAGATTTTAGGTCACGCGATAACTATCACCGTTGATTCCGGTCTGCAGCCAACAGTTATGAAAGTTGATGACGCAGATTTAGTCTTTTCGAAAGGCATGGCTGATTCTATCGCTAACATATTTCATCTCTTCGAGCGCAAAAGAGGTGAGTCGATTAATTCACCTCTGGGAAAGTCGGAAGGTGGTGGTCAGCTATCAAACTACCTGGATGGGTCTAATCCAGGGCTAGCCGTAAAGGTGAAAACTAAAAAGTCCGGTCTAGAGATTTTGTATACGTCAGCTGCATTCATTACCCTGAATCAACGTTTTGGGGGAACACTCTCAACACCCGTCGAGTCTTTCCTACCACCCGGGGGGTGGTACTTCGGCGCACTGGAAAACGGCAGTGCAAACATAGTCGAAATTGAACAGCACATTCCTCCTAACTACGAGATAGATATGAAAAAACACTTTTAGGATTCTTTATGACTGACTATGGAATACTAACTGGAATAGTTGATGAAATCGGCTTGGTCATAGGAGCTGGCAGCGCTGTTGTTTTTGCGGTCAAAGGTCGTGCACGTTGGGAACCTAGCGAGGAAGATGTACCAAACGGCCCAATAAAAGTTGCAAGCATTATTACCGGTATTGGCGTTGGCGCGCTTTATGCCATATCAATTAACGAATACGATTACAGCTTTTTCTTTGGCACAATGATTTTTGCTAGCGTCGCACTTTTCATTGGCCTAATGGCTTATACGATATTAATCACCGTATATACATTCGATAAACAAGTGCCCGTATCTGAGAATGAAACCAGGACGATAAAAGTAATTGGTGGCTTTTGGCTTACACAAGACGCCAAAGAAAAACTCCAAAATAATTTTCCCACGACACAAAAATTATTCCATAGCTCAGCGTACGATATGGATATGATCTGGCCACGAGTTTCTAGAGGTTTGACCAAGATCGCTTTTCTGATCGCATACTTCTCTATGATTTTTGGAGGCGGGTTTGGCGTAGCGTCAACGGCAATCATATTGAATGGAGCACCTCAAGGGTAAAAGACGCCACACCTCCTGTTCCTAACAGCGCCATGTTAGTCGCCGTAGTCTGGGCGTCAATTCAGACTTTGCCGGTCACCAGAAACAGCGGGCGCCTGCAAGAGTAACCAGACTCCTCAGGCGGATTCAAACCTATGAAAATGCTCTGCTTTGTCCTGGTTCTCTTTCATCCGCACCACAGCCTGTTCTGCCGCGTCATAAAAGGGCAGCAAGATCAGGGTGGCTCCTTTTTCCTTGAGGATTTCCTGATCGTGAAGGTGCTGCGTCGATATGGCGATTCCGGCACCATACCGCTGCTGCTTCAATCCTTCCAGGAGACTGAGACGAGGGTCTTCATGAGTGACTCCGATATTATGCTGGGGCATGGCAGAAACAATCCACTTGACGCCACGTAAGGGGAGGCTCTCGATAAATGCCGGATCACTCGCGTCTCCATAGACGGCCGCATGACCTTGGGCACGCCAGCGGCGCACCTCATCCGGATTGAAATCAACAGCCAGCAAGCTGAACTCCTGCTGCTGTAAATAATGGGCTAGGGCTTTGCCGTAACGCCCCAATCCAAAGAGGATGACGTCGTATTCCCCTTTGGTCATATGCTGTTGTTCAAGCTTTGCTTCGCGGTAGGGCGTCTTGCGCTCGAACACGCCGAGCCAGGACTCCAGCCTACTATAGAGGCCATGGGAATACGTGATCATATAGACTGATAGGGAAATCGTAATCAGCCCAACCAGAGTCACCAACCCAAGAGACTCTTTGGAGACATGTCCCAACGTGAGTCCCATCGCCATGAAAATAAGCGAGAACTCACTGATCTGCGCGACAGTCAGGCCCGCCAAAAACCCGGTGCGTTTTCGGTACCCCATCAGACCCATAATGATCATCACGATCAGCGGATTGCCGATAAGTACAAAGACAGAGAAGAGTAATGCGGGACCGATTTGTCCGCCGAGCAGGCCAAGATCAAGCTGCGAGCCCAGTGCAATGAAGAAAAACAATAACAGGAAATCGCGCAAGGAGGACAGGCGCGCCACAATCGCCTCGCGGAAAGGTGTGGAGGCCAGCGATATACCAGCGAGCAGACCGCCCAATTCTTTACTGAAGCCGAGCTGGCTGCCAATGGCGGCCAGCAGCGCCGCCCAAGCAATGGCAAAAATAATCAGCAGTTCTTGCGAGTGCGCAACCCGGCTGACCAGCGGTGTCGCCAGGTAGCGAATAAACAGCAGAATAAAGCCCAGCATCATAAGGCCATAGAGCAGAACAGTGCCGATATGCACGAATACCGACCCATCGGCCCCTTCCTGGGCACTTACACCGAAGGCTGACAGGATCATCATCGCCAACACGACGACAAGGTCCTGCACAATTAGAAATCCGATCGCGATCCGGCCATGCAGGGAATCGACTTCCCGTTTATCTGAAAGTAGTTTGACAATAATGATGGTGCTGGAGAAGGTCAGCGCTACGGCGACATAGAGCGAGGTCACTGTATCCAGCCCCAGCGCAAGTCCGATGAGAAAGCCGATCACCGAGGTGAACGTCACTTGCCCTAACCCGGTTGCCAACGCCACAGGACCCAAGGTGCGGATCAGTTTCAAATCCAGCTTGAGGCCGACCAGAAACAGCAACACAGCAATGCCCAGCTCAGCCAGCAGCTCAATATGCTCGTGCGATTTTACAATCCCAAGGACGGACGGTCCGGCCAGCACACCAACCGCGATGAAGCTCACGATCATCGGCTGACGCAGCAGCAACCCAACGGAACCAATGATGGCGGCTAAGGCAATGAGTGCCGTCAACTCATAAAACGGCGAGGCGTGCAGGAAGCTAAGATCGGGCATGATCATGCGTCACTTGTTGTGATACCCGAAGACGAATCTGCTTTTCGGTTTCGATAATCGCAAAAAGCGCCACTCCGACACCGACAATCAGCATACCGTCCAGGAACGGGATGGGCTCTGTGACAAATACAGTCTGCAAGAGCGGGAGGTACGTAATGGCGAACTGCGCAACAGTAATAACAATGACCACCGTCCAGATCATCTTGGTCCCGCGCACCGCCTTCCATGTTAGCGAGGTGCCGTAGATATTCCGAATAAAGAACAGGTGGAATATTTCCATCACCACCAGCGTGTTGAGCGCAATGGTGCGGGCGAGCTCTATTGAATAGCCCCGGTCAACGGCATAGTGATACATGCCGAACACGCCGCAAAGGAACAGCAGCGACACCAGCACAATATGCCAGACCAACCCGCCGGTGAGCAGCGGTTCATCACGCGGGCGTGGCGGACGGCGCATGGTGCTTTCTTCCGTCGGCTCAAATGCAAGCGCGATGCCAAGTGTTACAGCAGTAATCAGATTGACCCATAGAATCTGGACAGGTGTTATTGGCAGCGTCATCCCAGCCAGCAACGCCACGATGATGGTCATCGCTTCGCCCGCATTGGTGGGAAGCGTCCAGCTGATGACTTTCTTGATGTTGTCGTAAACGGTGCGGCCTTCGCGCACTGCAGCGGCAATGGAAACAAAATTGTCATCCGCCAGCACCAGTTCCGCCGCTTCCTTGGCTGCCTCACTGCCTTTCATACCCATGGCGATGCCCGCATCGGCGCGCTTCAGGGCGGGTGCGTCATTCACACCATCCCCAGTCATCGCCACCGTCATACCATGCGATTGCAATGCCATAACCAACCGCAACTTATGTTCCGGGCTGGTCCGGGCGAAGATGTCACACTCCAGAACAGTCTGACGCAGCGCGGCGTCATCCATGCCGTCTAGATCGCGCCCGGTCAGGACCTGCTCTGGGTTTTTCAAGCCAATTTGCTTTGCAATGGCAGCGGCCGTTTTCGCATGATCGCCTGTAATCATTTTCACACGGATGCCTGCGCCATGGCACTCATCGACTGCCGCAATCGCCTCCGCACGCGGCGGGTCGATCATCCCCGTCATGCCCAGTAAGGTGAGTGTGCCTTCAACATCGCCAAGTTCGAGCACCGTATGTTCCGATTGCACCGGCCTCAAGGCAAAGGCGAGCACGCGTTGTCCGAGCGCGGCAATAGCCTCGGCTTTCCCATGCCAGTAATCAATATTCAACGCTTCCGTCTTTCCATCCATGCCGCGCTGCCCCTGGCACATGGCGAGTATCTGTTCTGGTGCGCCTTTAACGAACACGAACGCATGGCGTTCATGGTTATGATTCAGTGTCGCCATGAAGCGGTGCTTGGCATCGAATGGAATGGCGTCGGTGCGAGTCCACGCTGTTTGTGTCTTGCGGACATCTACATCCATTTTTCCCGCAAAGGCGAGGAGCGCCCCTTCCATCGGGTCGCCTTCTACCGTCCATACGCCCTCATGCGCGCGCAAGAACGCATCGTTGCAGAGCGCCGCCGCACGGGCGAGTTCCTCCAGCACGGCGTGGTCGGACGGTGACACATGCGCATCTTCCAGCTTGAGCAGCCCTTTGGGTGTATATCCGTCGCCTTCCAGGGCAAAGAGATGCTGACTGGTAAGCACGGAAGCCACCATCATCTCGTTGCGTGTGAGCGTACCGGTTTTGTCAGTGCAGATAACAGAAACCGAACCCAGCGTTTCAATTGCGGGCAAACGCCGGACGATGGCGTTGCGTCGCGCCATGGCCTGGACGCCGATTGCCAATGTAATGGTTAGTACAGCGGGCAGCCCTTCAGGGATCGCAGCGACTGATAGTCCGACCACCGCCATGAACATTTCCGCAAAATCGTGATGACCGACAAAATAGCCATATACCAATAACAGCGCCGCAATCAGCAGGATGAGGATGGTCAGCCATTTGGCGAAAATTCCCATCTGCGCCACCAGCGGCGTGGTTAACGTTTCAACTTCTGAAAGCAGTCCGCTGATACGCCCGATCTCGGTTTGGCTACCGGTGCCAACAACAACCCCTTTACCCTGGCCGGTTGTTACCAGAGTGCCGGAAAAGGCCATGCACGAACGATCGCCTAAGGCAGCTTCCCCGGAAACCGGCTTTGTATGTTTTTCAACCGGCACGGACTCGCCGGTCAGAATAGCCTCCTGCACCGACATCCCATGCGCGGTTAGAAGGCGCAGATCGGCGGGTACTTTGTCTCCCGCTTCAAGTAAGACAATATCACCAGGAACGAGCGCATCGCCTTCTATGCTTTGTCTTTCCCCATCGCGGAACACATTGGCGCGGGGCGCCAGCATATGGCGGATCGCGTCCATCGCCTTTTCCGCCTTGCCTTCCTGAATGAAGCCGATGAGGGCATTGGCGACAACCACGGCCAGGATCACGCCAGTGTCAATCCAGTGATCGAGCATCGCTGTAATCACAGCGGAACCAAGTAGCACGTAGATTAGAACATGATGAAAATGCTGCAAAAAACGTATAAAGCCATTGCGTCGGGCGGCTTCTGGCAGGCGATTAGGACCATAATCCGCCAGCAGCATCTTTGCTTCGGCATGAGAGAGACCCTCCGCTGAAGCATTCAGCCGCTCTAAAACATTCTCAGTTGATAATGTGTGCCATAAATTCTCAGTACGATCCGGGCCCGACTTTTCCATTATCTACTCTTACAATCAATAGGCTTTCACCGGTGAGATGAACCCCTTTGGTTTAAGCGCCAGCAGCGAGCAAGACAAATTCTGTAGGATATTTTCCGCCGTATTCCCGATGATAAAGCCGGGGATGCCGGTCCGCGCGACCGTACCCATCACTAGAATATCGACCTTTATGTCCCTTACGAATGCAGGGATGCAGTCTTCGGCCCTCCCACGCAGATGGTGGGCCTGATGGCTGCCGGAAATACCGGATGCCTTAACCAATCTGTCAAGGGCCGTGCGATGTTCCTGCTGCGTGGTCAGAACAGCTTTGGCAATTTCCTCATCTTTTGCTTTTACAAAGGAACTGTCACGCAGATAGGATTCAAATTCATAATCCCAGCAGGAAATGACATGCAGTTCGCCGCTGCAGCTATCCGCCAGGGAACGTGACAACTCTAACATCCGTTTTGACAGATCTTCTGCGGCCTGCTCAGTCGTTTCCGGATCAATTGCGACTGCGACCTGAATATGTTGCCTTGAATGTGCAATCGGGCGGCATAACCATAATGCACAGGGGCATTTGCGTAGCAGGTCCATATCGATGGCTTTAAAACCGCCGCCACCGCCGTCACGAGGCTCTGCTTCTTTGATCAACAGGTCGTGACCGTGCTGAAGCACATGCTGAATTATCTTTGTTGAAGGGGTTTTATCGCTGGCGAGTTCAATCGAAATATCGACTGAGCCTTCTTCCAGCTTGATCGCTTTTTTGGTCGAACGTATCGACGCTTCAGTCTGGGCAATAAGCGACTCTTCGTACTTCTTTCGGTAATCAGGAAAATCAACAGAGAATTCCGGGCAGACAACCAGAACACTCAACGGAGCGTTGTTGTTGCGCGCCAGACTCAGCGCCTGCTTCAGGCCCTCAGTTTCATCAGCAGTTCCGTGGCTGACGTAGAGTGGGTTGTGATAGTGGCGCATTTAAAATCTCCTTATTCCGATTGCCACTACAGATCATAAAATCAGCCCTGGCAAAGGTAAATCGAAATCGGTATAAATAAGTGAGAATAAGAATAAATAAGGATCAATGAGTCATGCTAAGTGCACCATTCATGACGATTCAGGACGTCGCTGAACTTCTGAAGGTGAGCAAAGCGACGGTACGTACCTGGATCAAGAATGAAGAACTGCGAGCCGTGAAATTCGAACGGGAGTTTCGCATAGCAAAGGTGGACCTGGAGCGTTTCGTCGAAGCCCGGGCGACCATGGCCGCACCAGAGACCGCCGCCCCCCCCTGATCGTAATGCCACCACAGCCGATACTTAGATCAACGCGCCCCCAAGCATGCTTAAAGCCGCTTTGCGGTTCATGGAAATCCCCTCCAGATGTATAGATATCCCTAGGTTACATCAGGACACCGGGAACGGTAGACTGTTTGTGAGACCTTAGAGGGGATTAAAATGACCGATCTGTTGCGCTGCCTGTTCAAGCCCGCTGCCTTCAAATCTTGCATTGTATTAGGCATTGGCCTCGCAGCATGCTCCGACGATGGCCCCGCGCCGTCTGAGCTGGCAAGCCCGGCAGCAACGGCCATTACCCCCGCGACGACAGTCGTAATTACAAATGTCACGGTGATCGACGCCACCCAGCAGATCGAACATGCCACAGTGGTCATGACCGGCGACACCATTACAGCGGTTGGTCCCGCCTCCACCGTCACCATGCCCGTCGGGGCCAGTGTGATAGATGGCACGGGCAAGTTTCTGATCCCCGGCTTGTGGGATGCCCATGTGCATCTTTCCTATTATCCGGACCTGGGCATTGAGGCGTCGTATCCGCTGTTTATTGCCAACGGCATCACCAGCGTGCGCGATACGGGTGGACTAACCGATATTGTTCTGCCGATGCGAGACGCGGCCCACGCGCCCGGGGCCATTGCGCCGCGCGTGTATTTGGCGGGGCCTTTGGTGGATGGCGCGCAACGGGTGTATGCCGGATTAAACGGCCGCCCCAATATTTCAGTCGGCGTCAGCACACCCGAGGAAGCCCGCGCGGAAATCGACCGGCTGCATGGCTTGGGCATGGACCTGATCAAGCTGTATGAAATGAACACGCCAGAAACCTTTGCCGCGGCGGCACAACGGGCCAATGAACTCGGCCTGCCCATCACCACTCACATCCCCTTAAGCATGGATGCGGTGGGGGCCGCAGAAGCCGGGGTGGATGGCATGGAGCATCTGCGTAATCTGGAACTGGCCTGCGCGGAGAATTATCAAACATTGCTGGCGGAGCGTCGCAAGACCCTAGCCGACAGCACTGATATGGATGGCGGGGACTTGCGCAGCACCTTGCACCGCATGCAACGCACAGCCGCCATCGCCGCCCAAGACAGCGCCCGCTGTAACGCGGTGGTGGCCGTGCTGGCGCGCGAAGCGGTGTTTCAAACGCCAACGTTAACCGTCAACACCATCGCCACGGAGCGGCTCTATGCCCGCCCGGATTTTCAAGACACCTACGCTTATCTGCCCACAAAGGTTCAGGCGCAATGGGACACGGGCGCGAAGCGCTTTGCCGAAAGCATGCAGCCCACTGAAGCATCCAAAGCCTTCGAAGCCTGGAGCTACGCCATGGTCGCTAAGCTGAATGACAGCGGCGTAAAGGTGATGGCCGGCACGGACAGCCCGATCGGTTTTCTGACCCCCGGCTACAGTTTGCATGAAGAGCTGGCGTTGTTGGTTAAAGGCGGACTGACGCCGCTGGAAGCCTTGCGGGCCGCCACGCTGTACCCGGCAGAGTTTATGCGCCTGGACGATAAGATGGGCACAGTCAGCTCAGGAAAATGGGCCGATCTGGTGCTGCTGGACGCCGACCCCCGCGAAAATATCGGCAACGCCAAACGCATCAACACCGTGATTAAAGCTGGCCACATGTATGACCAGGCCACCTTGGACGGTTTGCTGATGGACCTGAAAACGGCCTATGCCGCTGGGCCCTGAAAGCTGAGCGCCACTCAGGGCGATTGATTAAAGATCTTCCGGTTTGCTGAGAGTCATAGGATTACCCCCCTCACCTGCCAGCCCATCACAGGCCCGCACATCACAGGCCCGTTAACTCGATATTGGTTTCATCTTTTGAGTCCCTTTTTTAAGATGTTCAGGGTACATCGTATTCTGCTGCGCTGAGACAAAACCATTGCGAAAGTAAGGATAAAGACATGTTCAAACAGATAATTAAAATGACTGGACTTCGGATGAGCGGACTGGCGGCTCTCGCCGTTCTGGCCACCACGCTCGGTCTGTCAGGGTTCGCGGTTCAGGCTGAAGCTGAAACGAACGGCAGCGGTGGCGTATTGGTGTTTGGCGGCACCGGCAAGCTCGGTTCTGAAATCGTGCAAGATTTGGTCGCAGCCGGACAGACCGTGACCGTGATGTCGCGCCCGAGCTCGAACCGGGAACGTCTCGACGGACTTGAGGTGTCGTTCGTGGTGGGTGACATGCTCGATGATGCGGACATGAAGCGCATCTTTACAGAGGGCACCTATCGCGTGGTGATTGATGCCTCGGCCCAGGGCATGGGCGGCGATAACGCCTTTTATTATCAAGCCCAAGAGCTGATTTCAAAGTACGCCAAACAGACCGGCGTGGAGCAGATTATTTTTCATGGCGCGGTGGGCTCGGGCGACAGCGCGCGCTTAGTCAACATGGAAGAAGTGTTTGAATTTCAACGCACCGCCATCGCCGCCAAAACCATCGCCGAAGATGTGCTGACGGACAGTGGCGTACCCTATACGATTATCCGCCACCTGAGCCTGATGCCCGATGGCTCGGTTGAATCGGGCGAGGCGATGTTGAGCCGCGACCGCACTGCCGTGGGCCCGGTGACGCGGGATGGACTGGCGCGGTTGACCCTGGAGTGTGTCGATAACGCGGACTGCCTGAACACCATCTTTCATGCGGTCGATCTAGAATACGACCTGGGCGACGGCGCGGAGCGTTTTTACGACATGTACGAGCGGGTGATTAAGCCGGAGTTCTTTACACGGCCGGATAAGTAGGTTGGCGTAAACTTTTGAGAATACGCGGGTTCTTTAAAGGCCGGTGTGTCGCGTGATTATTACTCTGGGCCCTCGCAACACTTGCGACGGCGACGGCTAGAGTTGTGACTTAGGGTGTGCATCACACACATACCGTTGTCTTTGGGCTTAACCTGAAGACCCAGGCGTAGCGCAACGCACGTGCTCAGTTTTGTGAGGTGCGTTAAGGGGTCAGTCCTCAGTGATAGAGGGTGGCTGGTCTGGAACGCCCGCGCCGATGTCGAGCCACTGCACATTGGAGAGGCTTTTGTAGCGCTTTGAGTGCTCGCCGTATTCAAGATTGCGCATCAGCGCCGAAAAGGCCACCACACGCCCCGGTTTTCCCGGTGCGACAACCAGGGGCAAGGTGATCGCTTCGATCACCATTTCAGAGCCGCTGCTGGCGGCCAGCTCAATTTCCGAGCGCAGACCGCAAGGCGTCGCTATGACCTGATGGGTGTTGTGATACAGCGCGTCACGAATTTCCTCTGGCTGGTCTGCGGCCATGGCCTCGCCGGTTTTATCTTTGCCCCAGCGTTCAACCAAGCCGGTGCCCATGAGCCGCACGATCATGGTGCCATCTTCGCTCATCTCTGAAATGTGAACAAACGGCGCGTAACTTGGGTGTGGATGATCTAAAAAATCTGCGTGTGTGGGAACAATCTGGCCGTCGCTGCACAAAGATTGCCAGTGCCTAAAAAAGCCAAGGCACTCGGCTGACTGGAATAAAGACTTGGCCACTCGGCTTTCCCGTTGATCGTCCCCAATTCTCACGGCGGCGCGTGAGACACCACATTGTTGAGAATACTCAAAAAATGCAGCAGACCTAACTTAGCAGGGGTGTCTTCGTGTCCCTATACCGGAGTGCATCGCACGAAGTTGAGATTTATCACAGGCTGGGCAATCTGAGGTTTAACGCACCCCTTACAGCTCACCATCAAACATGACCATGGGTTCCATGGTGAGGTCGAAGCTTTTGTAGAACGCGCGCGCGGCGGCGTTATCGGCCTCGGTGGCCACCCAAACATCGGTGCAGTGGCGGGCGCGACCGATGGCAAAGAGCTCGGTGACCATATCCAGGCCAATGCCGTTGCGTTGAAAGCGCGGGCACACACCCACATTATCAATGTAAAGTTCCGGAGTGTTATCGGGATGCTTGTGGATGATCGCGCGGGCCTGGCCAATAACCACGCCTTCAAGAACCGCCACGCATAAAACATGGTTGGGCTCGGCCAGATAGTCGGCCAACAGATCAGGCGTGACCTGTTCGTCAAACACATCTTCGGCGATGTTTTCGAGCAGATGTGCATCGGCTGGGCCGACAATATGGATGGTCGCTGGTATATCTGAATTCATGCGGCGCACCATGCCCGCATTTAGAGCTCATGGGAAGCGATACCTGTTGCCGCAGAAAACGTTTCACCCCGACAAAGCTGAGGGAGTGACGGACAGAATTTAGATACCGGCTTTGGATAAAAAATAAAGCTGTCGTACTCGGATTTAGTCCGAGTACCCAGGGGTGGGGAAACGCAAGTGTTCAAGTCACTCTGGACGCTTCCCCAGGTTCGCTGAAGGTTCACGTCGCCCTGGACTCTCGCAATAAATGTGAGAGTGACGCAATGGGTGTTACACCACCGCGCAGACGGTTTTGGTTTCCATATAGTTGTCGACAGCCTGCTGGCCGGAGTCACGGCTCCAGCCGGATTCCTTATAGCCACCGATGGGCAGGCTGGCATCGAACATCAGGTGACAGTTGATCCACACGGTGCCAGCCTTGATGTCGTTTGCGAGACGTGTGGCCTTGGAAATGTCCTGCGTCCATACACTGGCGGCCAAACCGAAGCGGCTGTCGTTGGTGATGGCCGGCACGTCTTCCATGGAGTCAAAGGGCGCGGCCACCACAACGGGGCCAAAGATTTCTTCCTGCACCACCGCCATATCCTGGCGCGTATTGGCGATGACGGTGGGCGAAATGAAGTTGCCCGTCTCGCCCAACTGTTCGCCGCCAACAACGATTTCAGCCCCCGCCGCAACACCGCCATCAATGTAGCCTTTAACGCGGTCGGCCTGCACCCGATTGACCATGGGGCCAATGGTGGTGGCGGGATCAAGGCCGTGACCCATTTGCATACCTTTGGCGATGTCGGCGATGCCGGAGACCACTTTGTCGAACACTTTCTTTTGAACGTATAGGCGAGACCCGGCGACACACACCTGGCCGCCGTTAAAGAAGATGGCATTGGCCGCACCGGGAATGGCGAGGTCCATATCGGCATCGGCCATGACAATGGCGGGTGATTTGCCACCCAGTTCAAGCGCGACCTTTTTCATGTTGGTTTTGGCAGCATCGATAATCTTGCGGCCGGTCGGGGTTGAGCCGGTGAAAGCGATTTTGTCGACGTCCATGTGCTCGGCCAGCGCCTGACCGGCTTCTGGCCCCAGCCCTGTGACCACATTGAACACCCCGGCGGGCACGCCCGCTTCCATGATCAACTCGCCCAATCTCAGCGCCGTGAGTGAAGTGTCTTCGGCGGGCTTGAGAATCATCGAGCAGCCCGAAGCCAAACACGGCGCAATTTTCATGGCCTCCAGCACCAGCGGACTGTTCCACGGGGTGATGGCCCCAACGACGCCCAGGGGTTCCTTCTGGGTGTAGGCAAACATTTTTTTGCCTTCGGGCTGGTAATTGATGGACGGCGTGATGGTTTGCCCTTCGATCTTGCTGGTCATGCCCGCGAAGTAGCGGAACTGTTGTGCGGCACCAGGGATCTCGGCCCAACGGCCAACAAACAACGGCTTGCCCTGGTCCAGAGTTTCCAACTCGGCCAGTTCATCAATGTTGGCTTCGATCAACTCGGAGATTTTCCACAGAATGCGACCGCGGTCATCGGGGGTCATCTTGCTCCACACACCACTTTCGAAACTGGCGCGGGCGGCGGCGACGGCGGCATCGACATCGGCCTTCTCACCTTTGGGAATGGTCGCCAGGACTTTACCGGTGGCCGGGTCTTTGGTTTCGAGTGTCGCGCCAGATTGAGCTGCAACCCACGCGCCGTTGATCAGCATTTTGCGGGCGGGCGCGGCCAGAAACGATTGGGCGCCTGCGGTTTGTGGCTTCACATCTGAGACAACAACATTCATGGCGGGACTCCCTAAAACTAAGGTTTGATCTAGATTCCGTGCGTAAACTCTAAATCAGCCTAGCGTACCATGCGCGCGGTTCCGTGCAGGTCGCCACATAGTGGACTAAAGGCTTAACACCCGAATTAGGCGTTGGGCCGGCTGATCACAAGCACGGATTCATCATCATCAGCCGGGGCATGCCCGCGATAGGCCGAGACGGCGTCAATGACCGCATCGCAGAGTTCCCAGCCTTCGTTGGTCGGCAGCTGTGCCACCAGATTGAGCAGCCCTTCTTCATGCAACGGCTGGCCCTCGGCGTTTTCTGATTCAATCAGGGAGTCGCTGTACATCACGATAAAATCGCCGGGGGCCATGATGATGCCGATCTGTGAGTAATCGGTGCCGTCGATCACGCCCAGGGGCGCGTCGGCAATGCCAAGCAAGGCGTTATCGATGCTGTTGTCAAGAAACAGCCACATCTTATCCGCCGCGCGAAACCATAGCGGCCGTGGATGCCCGGCATTGCTGAGCACGAGGGAATTGTTCGGCTTATAATAGGCCGCAATGATAGCCGTTGCGAAATTCCCTTCGGTAGACAGTTTGCCGAATTCTTCGTTGAGGGTGCGGACAAAGCCGGTGTGATCGGTGTTTTCGATATTGGCGCGCATCAGATGATGCAGCCCCTGGGCCAATTGGCCGGAGGTTTCGCCGTGACCCGAAATATCAGCGAGGGCGATGCGGATCAGTGAGTCTGCACTACAGGCCGAGACATAATGGATATCGCCACCCTGCTCGCTTTGCCCATGGGGCCGCGCGTGGATGGCGATGGAGATATTGGCCGCCCTGACCACCTGATTGGTGATGCGGTTGCCGCCCCACACTTCCAGGCACTGCAGGGCTTCGGGCTGAGGAGTCATAATGTTCATGCCTGCAGTATACCGCGAGCGAGGTGCGATGCGCGATCAAATTTGTGGGAGGGGGTTTGACGGCGTTTTCGAACGTGGTTCTGGCTCTATCTTGGTCCGACCTCCAGCTTGGTCAGGCGGTATTCCCGGTTATTGGCTTTGGCGACATAGCGCACCAGCACCTGATCGTCGCCCCACAGCCAGATATCATAGCGGCCAAAGTAAAAGGTGTAATGGTCGGCCTCGAAAGTGCCGGCCGGCACGGTGACGGTTTCGCGGCCATGGTAAATGATTTCGTTGTCGACCATCTGGCCGATGCCTTTGATGCCCTCGCCGCTGGTGGTGACCATATTATACAGCGGTACCGTCTGCGGGCTGGGCTTGGTGTGATCGTAGAACAAAACCTGCCAGCCCTCGGTGATGACCGGATGAACCCGCAAGGAAAACGCCTCCGGCACCTCAAGTGCGAGCGTAGCGTTGCCGTTGGGGCCAATGATGTTGCCGTTGAGAATATCCGTTTGGGGGCGCTGGCGAGTCTCCAGCCAGAAGCGGGCCGCCCCACCGTACGCGCCAAAGCGCCAGAAATTGGCATAGGTATCTAAGGGCCGGAAGTTCTGATCGACCCGCAGAATGACGTTGCTTTGATGACCCTGCTCGCGCAAGTCCACAAAGGCTTCGACCGTACGCGAGCCGTCAGGGTGGACGGTGATGGTCCAATCCTCATGCCCACGAATGACATCAGAGTCGAGGAAGCCGTACTCGTACGAGCCCTTGATCCATTTGGTATTGGCGCTGAGCGCGTTCGCTTGAGCGGGCGCACCCGTTTGGGCCATTGTCCAGGGCACAGGCAGGACGGCCAGCAGAGCCACAGTTAGAAATCGGATCATTAGAAATCGGATCATAGGTATCATCTCTCTTGTCCCCCTCGGGCATGTACCGAGTGTCCAGAGTAAATGGCACAGGTGAGCTTTGGAACCCTCGCTGCTCGCAACAAATCCAAGTATGACAGCACGCACAAGAAAAAGGCCGGACCCGAAGGTCCGGCCTTATCCCGCTTTAGGGTTCCCCTCCCCGTAAAGCGATAAGTGTTTCGCGGTCCTGTTAGAAGGAGTAGGACGCGGTGAGACCGAACTGCCGTCCATCGGCCAGCGGATACTGGAAAGCCCGGACGAAGCTGGATGTGCGAGCACTGGTGCCAACGGGTAAGAAGTTCTTGAAGTCGACAAACCGGATGACGGTGGACGGGGTCAAGTCGTCTGTCACGTTATCGACAAACAAAGTGACCTGCCAATTATCGGCGTCCAATCCGACCTTCAGGTTCAACAGCTTCTGATCACCGGTATGGGCCAGGTTATAGACCTGAGCATACTTGCGTTCGGCGTAAGAGAAATCAGCCCGGAAAAAGGCGTTAATGCCATCGGCCACCGGATACTCATAACGGCCAAACACGTTAAGCTGATGCTTGGAGTTGTTCGGGGTTTGGTTGCCCGCAACCGACGGATCACCAAAGAAGGCCGCCTGTTCAAGATCATCGTTAACGACAAAGGTAGCGTCATTCAACCCATAGCCAAAGCCGCCCGTAAAGTTGTCGGTGAAGGCGTTGGTCATCTCAATCTCAATACCTTCCACCTTGGTTTCACCAGCATTACTGATGTATGAGGCTGGCGCCCCTGAGCTCAGGGTGGTCTGTGAGGTAAGTTGCTGATTGGTCCAATCAATGTAGAAGATCGCGGCATTCAACGTCATGCGGCCATCAAGCAGAGTGTTCTTGGTGCCCAATTCGTAGTTCCAAGATTTTTCTTCCTCGACCGGAATGAGCACTGGGTCAATCAACGGGTTGGCGTTGAACGCCCCCGGCTTGTTGCCCTTGGCTAGCGAGGCATAGATCAAGGAGTCATCATTGACCTGCCAATCCACGGTAAAGCGCGGCGTCCAGCTCTTGAAGGTCTCTTCAAGCAGAGGCAATCCCGCACGTGTTGGGTTTTCGTTGGAGACTTTATCCGAGGAATAACGGAGTTCGACCGCCGCGGTCAGGCTTTCCGTAAGGTCATAAGACAACAGACCAAAACCGGCCCAGTTGCGGACCTTGTCGACACCATCATCGACGGTAAATCCGGCCAAACGATCTTCACGGAAGCTGCGGTCGCTGTTGTAGTAATATGTGCCGAACAGATAGTTGAGCGGTGAATCCCAGGTGGACTGCACCAGGACTTCCGTTGACCACTCTTCGCGATCACTGAAAGCAATACGGTTAAAGGTGCCGCCGAGCGCGGTTGAGTTGGACGTTAAGTCAACATCATAGCCGTATTTCTGATCGGATTTGAAATAACCGGTGTTGGAGGTGATGGCGAAATCACCGCCGTCGTATTCTAGCTTAGCGGACAGACGGTAGCTGTCTTTGTCGAGGCCGATGTCATCACCGAACAGATCTAGGTTTTGCTCGGTTGTGGTGAATTCGTTGACTTCACCGCAGTAGTATTGCCGGGCGACATCAAGGAAGCAGTTGTTGAAAGTGCGGTCCTGCAACACGATTGCAGCGGCACCGTCATCATCCTTGCCATACCCGCCGGCCAGGGTTGCTGTGAAATTTTCGCTGGCCCGGAACTCTAAAGCGGCATTGAAGTTGAGGGATTCTTCCTGGCCCACTTTTTGGTTATCCAGGCTGTTGCGGTATTCACCGCCGTAATCATAGTAGCGGCCATGCACCATGTAGAACACTTTGTCTTCTACGATTGGGCCGCGGGACATAAGATTGACTTCGTAATCATCATGCTCGGCGGCACGGACGGAAACTTTATTCTCAAATTCGTTTGAGCCCTTTTTCGTGGTGATGCTGATCGCACCGGCAAAGGTTGAACGGCCAAACAGAGCGGCTTGCGGCCCTTTGATGACCTCGACCCGTTCAACAATGTCGAAGGGGAAGGATAAAATTGAATCGTTGTATTGAATCCCGTCCACGAACACCGAGGCATTGCCTTCGCCAAGAATGTTGGATTGCCCGCGAATCACCGGACGGCTGCCACCGCCTTGCACACCATAGCGGTTGAGTTTTTCAAAGCCGAAGTTTGTGGTGAATTGGCTGATCTCAAACACATCATCCAGGCCACGCTCCGTCAATTCATCAGCGGTAAACGCGGTGATGGACAATGGAACATCCTGCAGGCGCTCCTCTGTTTTACGCGCCGTCACAACAATCTCTTCCAGAGCGATTTGTTGCGCATTAGCCGAACCGGCGCCAAGCGCTGTCAGGGCACAGGTGGCAGCAAGGAAACGTTTGAGAGTCATAAATAATGCCTTTGTATGGTTAGGCCCCCCTCTTCAACCGATAAATTGAGATGTGAATCAGGGGGTGAAGTTTAGCGAAGTAATGGTTTTAATTTACAGTCATTTACATATGAATTTAGACTTCTTAAACCAACACTTTCCGCGCATGTATGGCAAAACATTTACGTGGCGTGACTAAATAGTCACAGCGGGTCATGCTGCAAACGCCAAAACCGAAAGTGCTTGATTTTAGCCCGTGGCTTTAGGTGGACGGCGCAAGGATAAATTCCATAAACCCTGGGACGACGGAATTTTAAGGCGTACGCCACGTCTTGAGTAAAGCCCAACTGTCACCCTCGGCTTTAGGCCGAGGGCCCAGGGCATAACGCACGCACAGAGTTTGTTACTCTGGATGCTCGGACTAAATCCGAGCATGACGAATAGGAATTATAATTTTTATTGTGCACGCATTACGCCCTGAGACGGCGAAATGCCGTCTCACTATGCGCCGTGTTTTTTTGTGCACGTGCCACGTCCTAAAACAGCTTTATAGTTTGCACGCTAACGCATGACGCTGTTTTACTATGCGCCGTGGTTATTATGCCGCACGCGCCACGTCCTAAAACAGCTCCGCTGTTTTACTATGCGCCGTGGTTTTTATGCCGCACGCGCCACGTCCTAAAACAGCTCCGCTGTTTTACTATGCGCGTGCCTATTTAATATGCCCTTCGTTGTTTTCCATATACCACTCGGCGATGCCTTCGCGGGTGGCGAACCAAACACCGTCGAGGCTTTTGGCGAAGTCCAGGAATTCTGTGATGGCGCGGACTCGATAGGCGCGGCCTGTGACGTGCGGGTGAAGCCCCACATTCATCATCCGGCCTGAGCCCTGCTCGGTGGCTTCGCGATGAAGCACGGTCAGTTCTTCGATCAGGATATCGCGCATTTCATCGGTGGTGTGACCCCGGCGGGTGAGAATGGTGAAGTCGTTGATCTCGTTAGAGTACGGGGTTGAGACAATCGGGCCGGCATCGGTTTGCAGCATGTAGGGCTGATCATCGTTCAACAAATCACAGAAGAAGATGCAGCCGTTCTCGGCCAGAATTTCCGGCGTGTTCGGAGTGCCCCGCAAGGACGATGACAACCATCCCTTGGCGGGCTTGCCGTAAAACTTTTCATATTCCTTGAGCGTGGCTTCAACGATTTTTCGTTCTGCCGCGAGGTCGCCGTTAAGTCCCGTGAGCAATTCGCCTTGCTCGTAGTTATGGGCAACCACTTCCCAGCCTTCATCCTTCGGCACTTGGGCAATTTCGGGGCGTTCTAACAACGTCTTGGCGTTGACGGTACAGCCCGGTGCCACACCGGATTTACGAAAGGCATCGAACAAACGCCAGATGCCAACGCGCTGGCCATACTCTCGCCAGGTGAAGTTTGGGAAATCGGGAATACGGCCCGGGAGAATGTCAGGCAGAATCGCTGGTCCACCGGCGTAGTAGCCTTCGTCGGTGTCCTTGGTCATGTCCCAGTGCTCCAGATTCAGAGTGAGCATCAGGGCGACTTTTTTATTGTCAGGCCATTTCAGTGGGCCGCGTTGGGCGATGCCCGAGAAGGGATAACTCATTACCACGGGGACGTTCTCCTAAATTGGGGTGTCAGTGTGTTTCGGATGGATGTGGATTACCAGTCTTCGAGAAGACGTCCGCAGCCCTGTACTTTATCGGTGAATCCATTGCGGCGCAGCGAGTGCCAATAAGTGGCGGCGTTGATGGCGATCACAGGTTTGTTCAACCAGCGCTCAGCTTCGGCGGCGACCTGCATACAGGCCAGGTTGGTGCCGACCTGAATGATGCAATCCACATCAGCCTGATTCAACTCGATAATGGCTTGGCGCAATTTCTCAGGCGGCTCATGGGCAATCAACATGGGGCTTGGGCTTTTGAGGCCAATCAATGCCTTCACCTCATAGCCGTTGTCGGTAAAGAACTTGCGCACCATGGCATCACCGGCAGGCATGTAAGGCGTCAGCACACCCAGCGTCTTGATGGGTTTTTCTTCGCCATAAGCTTTTAAAGCATGCTCGCAAGCATGTGAGCCGAGTGAGACCCCTACCCCAGCGCGCGCTTCCATCTTTTGATGCAAGGCTTCTGCGCCGTCAGCGCCATCCCAGAACGTTTCCGCCGACATCCCCATGATGACAAAGCCTGGCGAACAGGTCATGACACGATCCATGGCAACGTCAGTGGCACCACGAATATTGACCAGCAGTTGCTCGAAGTCTTCATCGGAGTGCACCGGATCATCGGGAATTTCAATGCGGCAAAAATGGTTGGTGATGCCCTTCGGCTGCATCAACGCGTATTCAGGCTCGACACTGGTGTTGGTCGACGGCGCAATGACGCCGAACTTCATGCGGTAGCCAAGTGAATCAACCATAGAACCCTCCGAAGCCGTTCTCCGTCCTTAAATCAATCAAGTGATCTGGTAAGAATCCCGCACGCTATCAATCATCGAGGTGCGCATCAGGAACGCTTTGGCCAACGCCGGATCAGCCGCAGCCTGCATGTACTTCTCCTGCTGTTTTTTATGCGCTTCCGCATCAGCCGCTTCGATGGCCTTCTTGTTGGCGATGGACTGCGCCTGGACAAACTCTTTGCAGATGATGCGGCGCTGACGGTCGTACAAATCAAGGATGCTGTCGTTGGCTTCGCCACTGACCATCATGATCAATTTTTCGGCCAGATTGATGGCATCATGGATGCCACCATTCATGCCCATGCCCCCGAGTGGGTTGTTGACGTGCGCTGAGTCGCCGCCCAAGAGGATGCGACCGATGCGGTAGGTCGATGCCACACGCTGATGCACGTTGTAGAGTGTGCGGTGTTTGACCTCGAAGTCGCCTTCAACGTCCGCGAGGAAATGCAGACGCTCTTGAATGTACTCATCCGACAGCAGTTGTTCGTTGGTATATTCGGGTGGTGTTGGGAACAAGCAGCGCCAGAGGTTGTTACAGCGCAACAACACACACCATTCATCAGGATCAGACACATAGTTAACCCAGGCCAATCCGGGGAAATGATCTTGCAATGGATAGGATGTTGAGGCGACCAGGAATTTCTCAGGATAGGTAAAGCCTTCGAATTCAATGGACGCTTTACGACGGATGGCACTGTTGGCCCCGTCGCCCCCAAACACGATGGAGCCGCGAATGTTCTGCTCACCTTCGGGCGTTTCAACGGTCACGGTCACGCTTTCATCGTCTTGCGACACGTTGGTAACCTTGTGATTGAAACGCACGTCCGCGTTGGGCATGTCTTCCAGTATACGGCAGACAATACGGGTCAGGCGGAACTGCTCGGTCTGCAAACGATAGTGATGCTTTGTGGTGTCGCCCAGCATGGCCATTTCAAAGTCGGCATATTCGCCGGTGCGTCGATCGCGGTATTGATAGTTCGGCACCAGAAGTCCGGTGCCAATTAATTCCTCAGTGATGCCAAGCTCGTCGAGCATATCCAAGGTCGGCGGATGCCAGGTGGAGGCGCGCAAATCTTCCGGGAGCTCGCTGTCCGCTTCAAGCAGCACAATCGGGACGTTTTTCTGTGCCAGATAGAGGGCCAAGGTACATCCGACGGGCCCCGCGCCTGCGATGATGACCGGATCTTTTCCCATAATATTAATCGACATGCTGTTGCGTCCTTGAACTCTTAAGATAGAAGCTGGACGTGGCACCGCCCTGGCAAACTGTTGGATACGGTTTTAGCACTCGTCCTAGGAGGAACAAGGCAGGCTACCCAGTTATCCACGCCGTGATCAGTAATTAGGTCATGGCCGTTGAGCAGGCGCGATACAGTTCTCTTTTATCGTTCAGGAAGCGAATGAAATGCTCCACCGTGGAATAAAAGTGGAGCTTTACTGAGATTGAAGACCCGGCGCACGCGGCCCACGATGATGTCGTGATCCCCTCCGGGGTGCCGCGCTTCCACATCGCATTCCAAGTACGCGACGCAACCATCAATGATGGGAATACCCCGCAATCCGGGATGGGTTTTGACATTTTTGAATTTGTCTGCCCCGGATTGAGCGAACTGCATGGCCAGTTCTTCTTGTGCGGCGGATAAGACATTCACCACAAACGGATCGCCCGCTTTGAATAAGTCAAAACTGGGCGTGGTGCGGGCAATGCTCCAGAGGATGAGCGGTGGATCCAGGGAGAGGGAATTAAATGAGTTTGCGGTGATACCGACCCACTCATCATCCGGTGAAATTGTAGTAACAGCGGTGACACCCGTGCAAAACTGGCCCAGGGTATCCCGGAAGGCCCGGCGGGCGTCCGCGCTGGTGGAAGGATCAAGGCCGGATTCGCCATCGATTGTTAAATCATTGGTTTCATTAGCCTGCAAACCGATTTTAGCATTGGTGGGAGATAGAAAAGAGTCAGTGCTCACAGTAAATCCATTTGTAAGGGTCGTAACCGCCCCATATCCTTTAAAAGGCGTAACCGTCCCATATCCATCACATTTTCATCGGGTATTAAAGGCATTAGGGCATCATTTTGGTTAACACCAATATCTAGTATTTTAGGATGATAGCGCCCTCGAACCACATATGATGTCCATCTGGTGGTCGGCTTGATATACCCTCGTGTTCAATTGCGCCACAGGCGGTCTTATACCTCCACAGAGTGGTCAGGATTGGACGATCAGGGCCGCGCCTATAGACACTTCATATGTTTCCAGGACGACACATCACCCTTATCCGGGACACGCACTTATGCCGACAAAAAAACAAAGCGAAGACTCTGTTCGCCCAATCCGAGCGTTGATGCGCGGACTAGATGCCCTGCAGCAACTTAATCGCCACAATGGCGCAACAGTGACCGATGTAGCCAAAGCCGTAAAACTGCCACGGACCACGGCCTATCGGGTTTTGGAAACCTTATGTGTCGCCGGCTATGCCGTCCGAGACCAGAGCGATGACCGTTATCGCCTGACCACAAAAGTCCGCTCGCTGTCGGACGGCTATGATGATGAATCCTGGGTGCAAGAGATTGCCAAGCCCATGCTGAACAAGCTGGCGGGAGATGTGGTGTGGCCTTTGGCCATCTCAACGCTCAGCGGCATGTCGATGTTGGTGCGGGAAACCACCGACCGCGACAGCCCCCTCGCCCTGGAACGCTATTCCGCCGGATTGCGGGTGCCGATTTTGGGGTCGTCTTCCGGACGTGTGTACTTGGCGTTCTGCAGCGAAGAGCAGCGGGACGTGCTGCTGGAAGTTTTAAAGAAATCAGACCGCGTGGAAGACACCATTGCCCGCGACCGCGAGATGGTGAGCCGGATTTTATCGGAAGTGCGACGCAATGGGTACGCCGTATACGACAATCCTTCGATGTCGGAAACGAGCATTGCCGTACCGTTGTTTGTGAAAGGCAACGTGATTGGCGGCCTGGTGGTGCGGTTTATCCGCTCGGCCATTACGGCAGATCAGGCCATCGACAAACACTTCGGTTTTATGAAAGAGACGGCCAAAGCCATCGGCGCTGCCTTTGATGAAGCGCATACACCAGTCAAATAACCTAATTCCTGGTCGTCCATCTTTAAGCTCTGAAACAGGGTTCATCTGTCAGTCCCGCAGATGCGTCGCCGCTCGCTCTTAAGCCGAGCCATTGCGACCTACCGGACGTCCTAACCTCCCACCGATAACTGATGCGACCACAAGCGACCGGCGGTGGTTCATAAAATATGGGTTTCCTCAAAATATAAGTTGATAATGATAATTATTATCAATAATAAGGAGGTGTTGCGAATGAATCTTAACTAAGGATCTAACACCCACCATGCGGCACACACACACGTTAAAGCTCACCACTGTTCTTGCTCCGCTCCTCCTATCTGGCACAGCACTTGGCGAAGAAGCCTTGGACGAAGTTATCGTGACCGGAAAATATCTCTCACTCGACAAACTGAATGCCGTGAAAACACCAACACCGATTATCGACGTGCCGCAGAGCTTATCGATCGTCAGTAGCGAACAAATTGCCAAACAGGCGTTCACCAATTTCGGTGATGTACTGCGCTATACGCCTGGTCTCTCCATTAGCCAGGGCGAAGGCCACAGAGATGCGATCATCATTCGCGGCAACCAAACCACTGCAGACTTTTTCCTCGACGGATTGAGAGACGACGTCCAATACTTCCGACCCCTATACAACTTGCAGCAAATTGAAATCCTGCGCGGCTCTAACGCGCTGCTGTTTGGGCGTGGCGGCGCAGGTGGCGTGATCAACCGGGTAACAAAACGACCAGAGTTTGGTGAGCAATTCACGGGCTTTACATCAAGTATCGATACGTTTGGGGCCTATAACGTCGCTGGGGATGTGAATTACGCGATTGGTGACACCGCCGCCTTGCGCTTCAATGCCTTTTACGACGGCCTGAACAATCACCGCGATTTTTTTGATGGCGAGCGGTTTGCACTTAACCCCACCTATGCTTTTCAAGCCTCGCCGGACACGGACGTTCTGTTATCCTACGAATACGTGGATGATGACCGTATTGTAGACCGTGGTGTGCCGTCACAAAATGTCGATGGAGAACCCGATGTGCCGTTAGACGGGTTTAACAAGACCTTCTTTGGCTCCCCGGACGAAAACACCGCGACCCTCGAAGCGCACATTTTCCGAACCCGAGTTGATCACGCCTTCTCAGACTCCTTACGTGGAAATGTTACGGCTCAATACGCTGATTTCGAAAAGCTCTATAAGAACCTTTATGCGAGTGAAAAAATTTTGGTCACGAATGGAACGTACGCGGGAGTGGAGTTCGATGGTTACCTCGACACCACCCATCGCGAAAACCTGATCATTCAGGCCAATCTGGTTGGTGAATTCGAAACCGGACGCTTCGGACACACGATCTTGTTTGGAGCTGAATTTGGCACTCAAGACACAGCCAACGCGCGTAACGACAACGTGTTTGCCTCTAACGGTGATGACCAATTGTTCATCCCCTTCACGGACCCGCTGAACATTCCAGAATTCTCTTTTTCAAGCCCAGCTCGTGATCGAGCCTCTGAAGTCGAGTTTGCATCGATATACTTTCAAGATCAGGTCGATCTGACCGAGAGCCTCAAAATCGTTCTCGGTGGGCGCTTTGATCGGTTCGACATTGAGGTCAACGATCTCTTCAATGGCGCGCAATTCAGTCGCCTTGACGAAGAATTCACACCACGACTGGGGGCCATCTTTAAACCAGTCGATCATGTTTCGTTTTACGCCAGCTACAGCGAAACCTTCCTGCCCCGCTCCGGTGATCAATTTTTGACCCTCAACCTGGATGCAGAAAGCACACGCCCACAATTCTACAAGAACAAAGAAGTTGGCGTGAAGTGGGATATTAGGCCGGACTTAAGTCTGACCGCTGCCGCGTTCGACTTAGATCGTGAGAGCTTCACGTCAGTTGATCCAGAAGATGCGGCTCAAGTGATCATTATCGAAGGATCTGAAACCAAAGGATTCGAAGTTCAGTTCACCGGCAACCTTACGGACCAGTGGTTCGTCACAACTGGCTATAGTTATCTGGACGGCAAGGTTCAGCGTGTGGATGGAAGTGGTGCCGATGGCAACAGAACACGCCAGACACCTGAACATATGTTCTCAGTCTGGAACACCTATCAGGTGAGCGACGTGCTTGGATTTGGCTTGGGCGCAACGTATCAGGATAGTTTCTTTGTTAGTGAAGATAACACGGTGGAGATTCCAAGCTATATCCGCTTCGATGCGGCAGCGTATTATAAGCTCTCAGAGGACGTTCGCCTTCAACTCAATATCGAAAACCTTCTGGATGAAACCTATTTCCCGGATGCGCATAGCAACGACAACATATCAACCGGTGAACCTATCAACGCGCGATTTTCGCTCAACGTCACATTCTAAATAGAGGTCCATGACGCCTACAAAAGGGTTGGCCTCACGAGGCCAACCCTTTTTCTATTTAAAAACCGCGCCTAGCTAACACTTCATGAAAGCTGTAAAAGTTGAAATCGTTATGGATCACCGCGCGCTAAAAAGCGCGAAATGAGAAAGAGGCCCCCATGTCTGAAGCCGTCATGTCTGAAGCCGTTGAGATGTCATCCGGATCACATTCCACTCTGATTAAGACCCTGACGGGAATTTTGGGCCACGATAACATCATCACCGATGAAGCCGAGCGCAGTTATTATTCTCAGGATGTTTACAACCAGGGCCCAGCCGTGCTGGCCGTGCTGCAACCGGACACGATAGAGAAATTGTCCCAAGTGATAGCCGCGGCCACCAGCCAAGGCGTTGCTGTATTTCCGCGCGGCGGCGGGTTTTCTTACACCGATGGCTACATTCCAACGACCAGCAACAGTGTCACCATCGATACGCGGAAGCTAAACCGCATTGTCGAGATCAACACAGAAGACATGTATGTTACGGTCGAAGCCGGTTGCACTTGGGCTGCGCTTGAGGACGCGCTGTCTGACAAAGGTGTGCGACCGGTGTTCTGGGGGCCGTTCTCGGGGCTGAACGCCACAGTCGGCGGTTCTATGTCACAAGGCAGCCTGACCTATGGCTCATCGAAATGGGGCCCATCCGGTGTCGCCGCAGAAGGAATGAAAGTGGTGGTCTCGGACGGCAGCATTGTCACAACCGGATCCGCTGGACAGCCTAATCATTCGCCATTTTTTCGTCACTACGGACCGGACCTGACTGGATTGTTTTGTAATGATGCTGGGGCCTTGGGCATTAAGGCGGAAATCTCCCTGCGATTACAACGCCGTCTGCCGGTGGTGATGGGATTGTCGTACGCCTTTGAAAGCTTTGATGGCCTGCACAAAGGCATGGCGGCCGCGGCGCGCGAAGGTTTACCAACAGAAGCCTTTGGTTTTGATACAACTGTGATGAAAGTGTTCACGGGCGGACAAGGTCTGGCGCAAGACTTAAAGACACTCTGGGCCGTCGGAATAGCCGGGCGCAACATCTTCGCGGGCGCCTGGCAGATGCTCAAAATTGCCCTGGCTGGAAAACGTTTCATCGACAAGTCCAACTATACGGCACACTTCATTTGCGAAGCGCGCGACATGCGCGAGATGAAATCCCACCTCAAAGGTCTTCGCACTGCCGTTGCTCCCTATGGCAACGAGATCGTCAACACTGTTCCCGCCGTTGTCCGCGCCTATCCTTTCCCGCCGTTCTCTTTATTGGGGACAGCCGGTGAACGCTGGGTGCCGCTGCATGGCATCCTGCCCTTCTCACGCGTTGCTGAATTCCAAGAGAAACTGGAAGCGCTGCACGCCCGCTATCAAGATCAAATGGATCGCCATAAGGTGATTACGGCATCGATGTTTACGACACTCGCGACCAATGCTTTTTTGTATGAGCCGGTGTTTTATTGGGAAGATGCGCGCGAGCCATTCCATGATCGCCACACCGACCCGGAGATGCTCAAGACGTTGACCGACTTCCCCATCAACATGGAGGGCCGGGCGCTGGTGGAAGAAATGAAAAAAGGCGTGATCGACTGCTTCTATTCCTGTGGTGGCACCCACATGCAGATCGGCAAAGTCTATCCTTACACGCGCGAACGGGATGCCGGCGCGCTGGCGCTGGTCAAAACACTTAAAGCTCATGTGGACCCCAAGGGCCTGATGAACCCGGGTGCCTTGGGACTATAGGGATACCGTTTTAACGTCCCCTTCGTAAGACCACCCGGCAGGGGTTGCCGGGTCGGCACTAACGGTAGGGCCGTCTTGGTGTGCCCGCGCCAGCGGCTTAGCCTGTCGCCGACACAAAAACCTCCTAGTCCATTGATATTATTGCGTTAACCTCTCGTTTACCAGAGTGGCACGGCGCTTGCATTCCTCTAGGTGAAGGCCACCACGGCCACACAGTTTTATTTAGTGTTTGCGACTTAAGGAATACCCGATGTCTGTGATCGACTTTATCGCCGTCCGCTCCAGCAAAGATGAAAACGCCTCACAAGTGGCGGGTGCCTTTTCTGCAGCAAGTGCGCTCGACAACGGCAAGGCCAGCAACGGTGCCTTATCTGCGAGCCAGTTCACACGTCATGTTTCGCACATCGTCGAAGATGAAATGAAACGCGCACTGAAGCGCCATGTAGATGTGATTGACCCGCATGAAATGATTGCCATGGCTAAAGTGATTGCGGATTTGAAATCCCGTTACTTGGCGATGGGTTTGATGGTGGCGTCCAATAAAACACCGATGACGGATAGCGAGCTGGAGGATATGCGCAGTCTGCGCATGCGCATCCAGGAAATGGAAGCTGCACATAACGAAATTAACGAAGCCATTATGGCGCACCTTGTGGATGTGAAAGGTGTCATGAAGGAATAACGACATTCATACGTCTCGTCCCGGCTTGCCCAGCAAGTTTTTCAGACGTTGATACGGCCGGCCCTTACCATCCGGTCCTGGTTGACACTCCTCTAAGAGAGTGCAGCCCTAAACGGTCCCTTACCAACCCGTCCCAGACTTGAGTCCCATATCCCGGTCGCCTCGTCCCAAGGCTGCCGGGATTTTTTTGTCTGGCCTGTTTTTTTCTAAGTCCAGCTTTTGACAAAGTCCTCAACCGCATCCAGGCAGGTTTTCATTTCCTCATCTGTTCCGATGGTGATGCGTAAGTGCTTGGGCAAACCAAACCCGGCCATGGCGCGGGTGATGATGTTACGGGTGCGCAGAAAAGCATCGGCATCGGCGGCGCGTTTGCCGTCTTCGTCCGGAAAACCAACACAAACGAAGTTGCCTTCGGTGCCGGTAATCGTCAGACCGAGCCCGAGCAAACGCTGTGCAGAAACACTATGCCATTTAGCGGTGTGCGACACCACTTTGTCTTCGTGCGCTTGGTCTTCTATAGCCGCCACACCGGCCAGCTGAGCCGCTGTGGATACGTTGAACGGCGAGTGAATACGTCCGACCACAGACACGATATCAGGGTGAGCATAGCACCAGCCAATGCGCAAAGACGCCATGCCGTGCACTTTCGAAAACGTCCGCGTCATCACTGTGTTGTCGGTTGCCGCAACAAGCTGAGCACCCGCATCGTAATCAGGCTTGGTGACATACTCTGCATAGGCGGCATCAATAATCAGCAGCACATCATCGCGCAGACCATCGCGAAGACGTTTGAGTTCATTGGCCGGCAGATATGTACCCGTGGGGTTGTTGGGATTGGCCACGATCACCACCTTGGTGCGTTCGGTCACAGCGTTTAGGAGCGCATCGACGTCAGCGGTGTAACCTGCGTCTGGCGCTTGAACAATGTCAGCGCCCGTTGCCATCGCGTAGATGCGATACATGGGAAACGTTGCTGTGGGATACAGCACTTCATCGCCCGCACCAGCATAGGCCCGCACCAGTGCACTTAAAAGCTCATCGGAGCCAATGCCCATGAGGACCTGCTCAACATTCAGATCATAGCGATCTGCAATCGCTTGGCGAATGGCCACCGCATTGGCGTCAGGATAACGCTCAATGACCTCAGCTGCAGCCGCATAAGCTGCCAACGCCTTTGGGCTTGGACCGAGGGCCGACTCGTTGGCCGAGAGTTTCACACCGGGGCCACCGCCACCAATGGGCCGTTGACCGGGCTGGTATGGTTGAATGCGGTCCAGGCCGGGGCGTGGGGTAAGCGGCATAAAGGTCTCCTAAACAACAGACTTATCAGCCTGCACGCTAACGGCCTGTTGTTGCCGCAATCAAGACATGTCATGCCGACAAACGCGTTGACTTAAGCGCTGAGGTGGATCAAGTCAGGTCTCATATTTATGCCTCATATGGTAGTCTGTGTCGTGCCTGTTCTGTTCATCACTATTTTTGCTGCGGTTATTCCGGCGAGTATTATTCTGCCGATGCTGCCGTTTATTGGACAAAAGTACGGCGCAACTTCTTTTCAGATTTCACTGCTATTCACCCTGATGCCGATGTTGATCATCGTTTTTGCGCCATTATGGGGCCGGTTGTCTGATCGTTTTGGACGCAAGCCAGTTTTTATGGCCTCGCTGGCGGCGAGTTCATGCACGTTCGTCGTCTTTGGCCTCTCCGACAGCCTCAATGAGATGTTTATTGCCCGCGCTTTGCAAGGGGTGACCGGTGGCAATGTGTCGATCGCGTTTGCCATGGTCGCCGACTCGACCAGCCACGAGAACAGGGCCAAAAACTTAGGGTATGCCACAGGGGCCACGGCGATGGCCTTTTTTATTGGACCGATGTTTGGCGGCCTGCTGATGGGGCAAGACCTGGAGAGCTTTACCCATGCCATGCCCTCTTTTCTGGCGGCAGGTCTAAGCGCATTGGCCACCTTGATCGGTGTGATTTTCCTCAAAGAAACACGCGCGGCTCGTAAAAAGATATCGCCTGTAGACTCAAAGGATCCAGAATCAATTGCGCTAGCGGGTGCCACACCCAGTGCTGAGACAGAGGCGTATGTTCCGCCAAGCGCACCCATCGGACGGATTGGGTTAGCCTTGATCATCGTCCAGTTTTTGATCGGCGGTTATGTCGGCGGCTCCGATCAGTTTGTTTTCGCCTTCTGGGCGCAGGGGCTGCACAACTGGGGTCCCAATGACGTCAGCTTTGGCATGGGGGCCATGGGCTTGGGCTATATGGTGGCGACAATCGGGTTGGTTGGCCCCCTGACGAAACACTTTGGCGATGTCGGGGCTTATCTGATTGGGTCGGTCACGAACGTTATCGGCACCTCAATCTTGCTGCTGGGCTCGACCGTATGGATTTCAGTTGCCGGGTTGTGGATTGCCGTGATCGGCATTGGGGTGTGGAACACGGTGCTGTCCAGTGTGCTGTCCAAGGTCAGCCCGGAAGACAAAGTCGGCTTTATGCTAGGCATTTCCAATGGGGTTTCAATGGCGGGCCGGGTTGGTGGACCACTCATAGCGGGCAGCTTCTTCCTGGATATCGATGTCAGGCTGCCATTTATGGTGACGCTGGGATTGGTGGCTATTGTGGTTGTGAATGCAGCGCGTCTGATTTGGGTCGCCCGGCGTGCAAATCTTAGCGCTAGAAATGCTCATTCCGGATAACATCGACATCGCTGAGCATGATCATGCCGCGATAATCGGTTAAAGCAGCATACACAGCATCACGTATTACATCGGCCCGGCGTGGACCGATGATCACCATGACCATTTGCATTTCTGTGCCCGAGCTTCCGTCTTTATCGCTCCAATGGCCGGAATGTCCCTGCCCGCGCAAAATGGGCATTACTGTGGCCCCGGTACCGCCATGCTCTTGTATGATCTCCAAGACGCGGCGCACCATGGGTGCCTCAACGATGACTTCGATCTTCTTTTTGGGATGAACATCCATCAGTCTAAACTCCGTAAAGCCAGCGCACTGCCATCAGGTAGAGCGGAATACCAACGATGACGTTAAAGGGAAAAGTGATCGCCAAGGATAAGGTTAGTGAGATCGCCGGGTTTGCTTTGGGCATGGCCAAGCGCATGGCGGCGGGCACAGCAATGTAAGAACCGCTTGCCGCCAGGGTTGCCAGAAGAACCGTGCCGCCGGCACTGAGACCTATCGCCCATCCTGCCAGCGTACCAAGTGTGGCCCCGATCAGCGGCATATAGATGCCGAACATGATCATACCGCGTGACAACACCTTCACACCGCGCAAGCGCTCCGCGGCGACCAAGCCCATATCAAGCAGGAACAAGCAGAGTACCCCCTGGAAGATGCCGTTGAAAAAGGGGTCTACTTTGATCACACCATCGGGTGTGCTGATCAAGCCAATAATGAACGCGCCGACCAGAACAACAACGCTGGCATTGAGAAAGACTTCGCGGGCAAGATCTTTCGTGATCAATGATTTTTTTGGAGCTCCAGGGGTGGTATCACTTGCCATCCGCCCCGCCAACCAAATGCCGGTGATAATCGCCGGTGTTTCCATCAGCGCAGCAACGGCGACCATAAAGCCTTCTGAAAACAAACCGGACAAACGCACCATTTCGGTGGCCGTGACAAAGGTTACAATGGAAATTGAGCCATAGTGGGCTGCAATGGCGGCGCGGTTGATGCCGTCGAGCTTGGTGGTCATGCCCAACAGGCCAAAGGCGATAAAGGGCATTACGAAACTCAGCACCATGCCGGCCAGAAGTGCAAGGATTAGTGTGGAGCTGAAGGGGCTGGCCGCAACCGCAACGCCACCTTTCAGGCCAATGGCGAACATCAGGTAGATCGACATGGCTTTACTGATCGCTGAGGGAATGGACAGTTCAGCGCGGGCCATACCAGCGACGATGCCCAGCACAAAAGCTAATATGACGGGATGGAGGATATTGCCTTGGACGATGCCTATAAAATCAGCCACGTATCACTCCAACTCAAATGATTAGCCATCAGGTCTGCGTTTGTATAGGGATTCAAAAACGTATAGCAAGCAAGGGCATCAAGATTCCCCGGTCGTCATATTCACTCTTTAAAGAGCGGTCCCTCAAGACTGGCCATAGGTGGACAAATATGGCCTAATCCGAATATGACAATAGTCACCTTATCTGGGGATTTTACAAGGTGAAGACACTCTTCGATGATTTGCGGGAGGGCTACGTCCGCTACCGCGACGAGCGACTGCCAGCTTACGAGCCTCTCTTCAAAAACTTATCAGACCGCGGCCAACGGCCTAAAGCTTTGGTTATTGCCTGCAGCGACTCCCGGGTCGATCCGGCTTTTATGTTTGATCAAAACCCTGGCGACCTGTTCGTCGTGCGTAACGTGGCCAATGTGGTGCCGCCCTATGAACCCAAACCAGGCTATCATGGCACCAGCGCGGCCATTGAGTTTGCTGTTATGGGCCTGCAGGTCACCGACATTATCGTGCTAGGCCATGCCCAATGCGGAGGTATTCAGGCCCTTGTCGGCATGGCAGACGGCGACCCCCCCGCTGGTGAGTTTATCGGGCCGTGGATGTCGATTGCCCGTCCGGCGGTCTCCATCGCTCGCCACCAAGAGGATGATCCGTCTGACCGGTTTGCCAACACGGAACAAGCTGTGGTGCGTTTGTCCCTGCAAAACCTCGCAACTTTTCCTTGGGTGTCTAAACGTGTGACCTCGGGTGCCTTAAAGATGCATGGGTTTTACTTCGACATTAACAACGGCACCTTGAAGTGGCTTAATCCAGACAGCGACTCCTTTGAAGAATTTGCCTAACAGGCTGCTCTTAACCGCCTGACATGTTAAGGTTTTGCCACACCCGTTTTGTTACCCTCGTTTTGCCACCCCCAGCGACGCAGACAGGACCCTGAATGATGCACAGAAAGACCCTAGCAAGTTTGGTGATCGCAACCACTATACTCGCGTCACAGACTACCACAGCGCAACTCAGCCCTGACACGGCCCAGATTCGCAGCATTCCCGTGCGCGGTGGATTGCATATGTTTATGGGGGCCGGTGGCAATTTGGCTGTCTCCGTTGGTGGAGACGGTGTGCTCATCGTCGATGATCAGTATGAAGAAATGACAGCGAAGATTGACGCCGCCATTGCAGACCTCACCGACCAACCGATCAAGTATGTGCTGAACACCCATTGGCACTGGGATCATACGGGCGGCAACGAGAACTACGGTCGCGCCGGTAAAATCATCGTCGCGCATGACAACACTTATGAACGCATGTCAACGGATCAGTTTGTTGAAGCCTTCAATTGGAGTCAGGCGGCTTCGCCTGACGTGGCGCTTCCCGAGATGACATTCAATGATACCGCGACTATCAGATTTAATGACCTGACAATGCGCCTGATCCATGTGCCCAATGCACATACGGATTCAGATGCGTTCGTGTATTTCCTCGAAGCCAATGTGGTGCATACGGGTGATGTGTATGTCACGAGTGCCTACCCCTTCATTGACTCCTCAACGGGCGGCACCTTGAACGGTGAAATCGCTGCGCTGGAAAAGCTTGGAGAGATGACAGACGAAAATACAGTGATCATCCCTGGCCACGGTGCGATTTCTGACCGGGCGGGCGCTATGAAAACACTGACCATGCTGAAAGGCATGAAGATCATTACAGAAACCGCACTTGCGAACGGCCAAACTCTAGAACAGTTTTTGGACTCAAACCCAACCAAAGACTATGACGCTGACTTCTCCATGCGGGCGGACCAAGGCCGCGTGTTTGCGACGCGCTTATATCAAGAACTCAGCAGGAACTAAGACGGCAAGCCGAAAAGACAACAGGATACAATGAAGATGACAGTGACAATTTACCATAACCCAAGATGTTCAAAGTCGCGCCAAACCCTCGCCCTGATTGAAGAAAAAGGCATTTCCCCAACAATTGTTGAGTATTTACAGACACCACCTAGCCAGAAAGTTCTAAAAGAAGTTGTTGGCCTGCTTGGCGTAAACCCCAAGGACATTGTGCGCAAAAAGGAAGCGAAAGAAGCCGGACTGGATATCGGAGCTATGACCGACGCCGCTGTGATTAAAGCCATGACGGAGACACCGGCCATTATCGAGCGACCGATCGTCGTCGCGGGCAATAAGGCTGTGATGGGGCGTCCTCCCGAAAACGTACTCGATATTCTGTAACGCGATCTATATACCCTGCGCTCAACCGATATGGCTCTTTCAACAAAATCGAAAATGATTGGTGCCGCCGCAGCTATCGGCAGCATCGCCATCGCGGCATGGCTCTTTCTCAGTCAATGGACGGTCAAAGAAGCCGCAAATGCGCAATACTACAATCAAGCGATGCTAGAGGTACGGGCGGCGATTGAATATTCTAATGAACGCAAGGGCCTGATTGATCCGAGTGACACAGCCTATCTGATTGACCGCTACCAATACGCGGCTGATCAAGCTGATCTGGTGGAAGATGCAACGCTCGAGAAATTGCATCCTAAACTTTTAAAAGTGTGGCACGACACATTTTTGCCCAGCACAAAGTTGTATCTGCGCGCGTTAAAAGATCAGGACCGCGACCTCGCCCGCAACGCCAGCCTGCTGCAAGATGACTGGATCAGATGGCTGAGATTTAATGGCCATAAGGTCGATGTCCCCCCACCACCGCCGATCCAACAACAATGACTGGGCGCATCCCGAAAACAAGCCTGACTCATCCTTTGCCCTTGGCTGAGGTTGTCATCCCTGGTGGGACAGGGCGCATTCTTTTCACCATGTGTCCGGGCAAGGTTCAACCCGATGCGGACACCGGCCCGTGGAACCGCACTCTTGATATGGATATGGATGCCCTGGCGGATCGCAAAACGGTGCGGCTGGTGACGCTAATGGAAGAGCATGAAATTGAAGCCTGCGCTTTATCGACCGCGATATTAAAAGACGCTTGTGCTGCGCGAAAAATCACCTGGCATCACTGCCCCATTAAAGACTTCAACGTTCCTGATCAAGCCTGGGAGCAAGCTTGGGCAACCGTTGGATCTGATGTGAGAAACGACTTAAGCGCTGGCAAGACCGTTGCGCTGAATTGCCGGGGCGGCCGTGGCCGCGCCGGGTTGGTTGCAGCGCGGCTGCTGATCGAATTTGGTGTTTCCCCGACCGCAGCAATTGACCAAGTCCGCGCGGAAAGATCTGAGGCTATTGAGACTAAAATCCAAGAACAGCATCTAAGAGGTATTGCACAAATAACATCGGTTTGAGGCGCAGTCTTTGGTAACCACCACGCTCACTTGGCGGCAAGAGATTATAATTTCAATACAAATCTGTGGATTAGATTGCGCGCCACCCGTTATAGACATAGGTAGTTTTTGGACATTTAGCGTGCAGAAGTAAGTTTTTGTTGTGGTCGCACGCGTCAATATCGGGGGTATCAGGTTGCGCCTATATAAGTTGATGTTATTGGCGACCTGTATGACGGGTCTTACGCATCTGTCGGGATCACCGGCCTACTCTCAAACACTTCCAGACGCCCTGCCTCAGGCTGAAGATGGCATCACGGTCTACGAACCCGAGTTCTTTGTTCCTTATCGCCCCAGCCACGCCAAAGATATGCTGGAACGTGTTCCGGGCGCATCTGTGGTCCTGAATGATTCCGGAGGAACCCTCTCCGGAGATGACGACCGCCGTGGACTGAGGTCGCAAACCACACAAGTTCTGATTAACGGCAAGCGGCTGACGACCAAAGGCAATAGCATTGCCGACTACTTTGAGCGCATTCCGGCTAGCCAAGTTGAGCGCATTGAAATCATCACCGGTAATGTGCGCGAGATTGATGCGGATGTGGGCAGCCGCGTCATTAACGTTGTGCTGTCTGATACGGGTGGCATCGGCGGCACGTGGAGCGTTGGCAACGTTTCGTTTACAGATGGCAAAAATATGCCGACGCTAGCCGGCTCAATCAGTGGTGAGACTGGCAAGTGGAGTTACACGTTATCCGGTGAGACACGCCCACAACAATTGCCCCGTTTAGAGCGTGAATTTCTGTCTGATCCAGATGGTCAATTGTTTATCGAGCGTACGGAACGGCGGAGCATGAAAAGCCGGCGCTACATTGGGCGCGGGCGTGTTGCCTATAACTTTGGCAACAACCATCAGGCCCAACTCAGCGGTTTTATTGAAAACCGCCCGATTACCAAACAGTCCGACACAGAATTTGCCTTCAATGTGGATAACTTTGGCAATAATAGTGCGGATGGTGGGACTGTTCGTGAACTGACGGGACGCGACCTGCAATATGAACTCACCGGTGATTACACTGTCCCCCTCTCCGCTTCCATGACCTTCAAAACGCTGTTTGTGTATGCAGTTGATCAAGAAGACCGTCAAAATGATGGGTTTAGTTTTTTTGTAAATCCGGATGACGCAGTTTTAACCAACGATGACACGCGGGATGAAAAAGCGACTGAGAAAATTGTGCGTGGCACGGTGGATTGGGCCATCGCGGAAAAGCATAGCCTTGAAGTGGGTGTTGAAGGGGCGATTAACGCCTTGGACAAGACCCAACAGTTCTTTCAAACGATCGGCGGCATACGCACTTCCATAGACGTTTTTAATGCCGACCAAGTGGTCTCAGAAGATCGTGTTGAGACCTTCGCCAGTCATAGTTGGCGACCAACAAACGCTTGGGAAATAGAAACCGGCGTCGCCGCAGAGTTTTCTTGGCTTGACCAACTCGGTACAGATGTTGATACCAATCGGAAATTCAAATTCGTAAAACCCAGCTTGGATGTTTATTACAAAGCCAGCGACAGAACGCAGGTTTTCGGCTCCATCAGACGGGATATTGGTCAACTTGAGTTTGATGATTTCATCGCTGACCTGGATCGGGATGACGGTCAGATTGATGCGGGCAACCCAGATTTGGCGCCAGAAAAGTCCTGGGACTTTGAGATTGGTACGGAGCACCGCCTGGCAAACCAAGCCGGCGTCATAAATTTGCGCGCATTTTACCGTGATGTCAGCGATGTCAGTGATATTGTTCCCTTCGGTACAGCAGACTCAGCCCCTGGCAACCTAGGGCCAGGCAAGCATTATGGCGCTGAGATTGAAACCAGCTTGCAACTACGCCAACTCGGTTTGATCGACGGCGTCATCTCGGCCTCTTTCCTCTGGCAAGACTCCAGCGTGCTTGACCCCTTTACTGGGCTTAAGCGCCGCTTTTCTGACCAGGAGAAATACGAATTCAGCCTTGATGCACGCCATGATGTGCAGGCGTGGGGCATCTCTTATGGCGTGGTCCTCGCCAAAAATGGCCCGGAGATCACCAGCGATTTTGAGTCTTTTGAACGGGAAACAACCGGCCCGGATATGCGCATCTTTTTGGAGCGCCGATTTGAAAATGGAATCGTGGGACGCCTGTTTTGGGGTAACTTACTTCAGCCGAAGACCAAGCGGTCGCGCACAGTCTTTTTAACTTCTCAAGCAGACGGTGAGGTTTTACAGAGCGAGTTCAGAACGCAAAAACTTGGTGGATTTTACGGCTTCAGCGTTCGTGGTACGTTTTAGGGAGCCAGCTAGGAACTCACTTACATGCGGCCTGCATTTTTTCTCCCAATCCTGGTCTTTCTCTGTGTCAGCAGTCATGCGTTTGGCGATGAGACTGACGCCCCAATTCAAATGGATGAGATCGGATGTATGCACCTCAGCGACCTCAACGAAGAAGAGTTCTCTTTTCTTCTGGCGTGGCTGGATGGGTACTTCAATCATATGCATGGTACCGCTGTGCTGAGTGACCGGAGCCTTACCAACTTGGGAAAGATGATTCAGGATGGCTGTACAGCAGCTCCCGAAGGGATCATTATTGACTTGTTGAACGAGCGCACGCGTCTTGATGCTTTGGGACAACACCCCTAGCGAAGAGAACAGAAGCCCAGCAGGAGCTCTGAAAATGACAAAACCTGTCGCAGCAAAAGCCACTCGTCGCACAGCCTTAGGTGCAACAGCCGGTCTTCTCTCAACGGCAGTTGGTGCCCAAGCGAGCAAAGCCTCTGCAAAACGGCAGCTGGATTTCAAAGATCCGCAAGACCAGCTGTATGCGCTGATGAAAATGACAGGCGACCTGGAAGACGGCAAAGAAACCATCAGCTGGATGAAAGGCATTGTTCACGCGATTTTTGAAGACGGTAAGATTTTGGAGCCGATGTTTTATGCAGGAACGCTCGCGTTCAGCCGCTCCTACAAGCAAACGGATGGCTCGTATAAGAACATGTCCAACTTTACGATTTGTTATTTGGACCTTGAAACCGAAGCGGTTTTAGATAACTGGTACAATCCATGGCTTGAGAAAGAGGTTGAGGTTGTGAATTACGCCTCGACCTTACATACGATTGTCAAACCAATGTCGCCGATCAATGACCACACCAAACTGCGCGTGGAATGGATGATCGATGGCAATGATGTCATTCGCTGGTCGGATGGCAAGATCGTCAAGGACAACCCAATTACGCCAGATAAATGGCCCCGAGCCTCGGTCGGCAAGACCTACTATAAGAACCAGCAAGCACAGTTGATCGCCCGACGCGATGAGGTGGAAGACCCTGATTTAACATCAGTGCAAGCCCTGACCATGGGACAGCGACATGGCCCCTGGTACCCCTGGATGCTCATGGGCCAAGATCCTGGCCGCACATACCGTCGTGATGTTTCCAAGAAAGCACGAACGCTGGATGATGTTCCGAGTGCGATACCAGCTTATGCAGAGTCGCGCTTTCCGGACTTCATGACCGCTCCCACCGAATGGACCGGAGCCTACATTGATCCCGAAACATTGTGGGCCAGGGATATGCCACCCGAATAAAATCCCAAAACAAACCTGCGCGAACAGTCTGTTTTTTTCACGCCTGATATGTAACTGTAGGCTTAACAAGTGGGGCAAAGTTCCCAATAAAGACGTGAGACTGAAGCGGGGGATATTCAAAAATGCGTTTGCATTGGTGCGTGGCTGTATGTGTTGGCTTTGGTCTGTCGGCCTGTTCAGAAGACTATGCCGGTTTCTGCGAAGACGTTGCCATGCAGTTTAAAACCGATGCCTATGATAAGTTCGAGATCACAGATATTATTGATTATACAACTCAGGATAATCCCAAACCGGAAGTCTACGTGCGGTTTACAGCCATGCGCGAAAGCGGGTTCGAGGAAAATCGTAACGTCACCTGTGCTTTTGATATGGACGCAAAGAAACTGGCCGCCACTGACATCCATGTCGATGGCCGCAAACTGGCCAAGGACATGGTGTCTCAATACAATGCAAGCTTGACGAACTAATTCGAGTTGACCTGACTCAGACCTCTAACCGCCGACTTCAGCTTTGAGGTCTTCAATCAGCATCGACGTGTAAAAGTCATCCGTTTGGGCGTCCGCATCCTCCAAGTAGCCAGCAAGTTCGGCCTTAGGGATATCAACACCGCACGCAGCAAAATCACCCCGAACATAATGGCGCGGCAAGGCCACCTGAGCGGCTAAGCGCCCGAGTTGTGCAGCCCGACGCCACATGGTTACAGTTTTGCAGGGGTTCTTTTCGTCGATGGTTGTACCAGAGAAATAGAGGTACCCAATAACGAACAGGGACTGTGGATATTCAGCTTCAACAGCCTTAAGGCGGTACGGCATCGCCTTTTCCCACTGACCGCTATAGCCATAGACACGTCCCAGTTGGTAGTTAAGACGAGGATTTTCAGGATCCAACCGAACGGCCTCTTCACAGGCCGCTTGAGCCTTCTCAAAATCCATAGTGCTGCGAGACACCGGCGGTGCAACGTGAAATGGATCTAAGCCATGTGAAGTTTGGAGATCGCATTCCGTAACCTCCTGCGACCACCAGGGTTCGAGCGTTTCTGAAGATGCAAACCCTGGGTTAAGGGTTGTGCTAACTGCAACTGCGGCAGCCAAGAGTTGTGCTTTCATGTCGTACTCCCTGTTTCTAAATTAGAGCGGAATCTCCGCCGTTTTTACCGTGTCCAGAGTCTTTTGAATGAGATAAATATTGTAGTGAAGTTCTTCTTTAAAGTAGTTGTATCGCTGTTCTGACGTTGAGTCTTTTAAGCGTCCACGGCTATCAATAAATTTGTGACGCCATGCATCAACTTTGATTTGCCAAAAACACAATACATTGCCGATGGCGCGGAAGTGAGTCTCTACGCTATCGCGTAAAATTTTAAATTTCTCTGGTGTGATTTCTTTCTCTAGAAACCGCTCGACCCTTTTGAACTTGTTAAAATACGTATTAAGTCCGGCAAGCGTATCTCGACCGTATTCCAGAACCTCGGTGGCGTCATCCCGAAGACCGGGAAACCGCAAACAGAGAGTTTGATCCTTTTGCATCTTGCGCACTTCCAGAAGTAATTCTTTAAGCTCTTCGATCATGCAGTCATAGACACGGTGATAGTAGGACAGCGCAAGAATAAGCTCTGAGAGCTTACTGATGTAGTTGACGATCTCCTCGGGCTCAATCCGTAAACGTTCCGCGATATCGATAAGATTTTTTAATACTTTTTCCCGGTTCGTGCCGTCGAGAATGGTTGTCAGGGATGAGCGATCTGTAATCTCGATATCAGTTCCTTCAAGAATGACGTTCAACAACCCTCTGGAATAGTTATTCAAGTAAAACTGTAAGCGTTTCTTCTCGGCATCCGGAATACTAATGCGCGCCAGTTCCTCATCTGACAGTTGGTCGCTCATGGCCGCACGCACGGAATAAACATCGTAGCTGCGCGCACCCAGCAACGCGACAAGACGTGTCCGATCTTTATCCGATAGACGCAATTCAGAAATAATTTCTGTCGATGTCCGCGCACCAATCCCTACGCCAGCATCATTGAACATATCAACAACAGGCATAAGATCATTCAGAAGCACAATTTTTGACTGCTGTAGGGACTGACTATCGAACATCCCCCAATTGGCTAGGGGCAATTCGAAAAAAACGTCCTGCAGCAACTGATCTTGTTCAGCGACGGGATCAGACGTCTCGTTCACACTTGCCCCTTTTCATCTTAAAATCGACTCGGGCCCCCCCCGGATCAAATGTTCACGCTAATGTCCGCTTTTTTTATAATAGACTCAAGGCTGTAGCCCTTAGCTGATCATATAGAGTCTTACACCTCTATTAAAATCAGCAGTTGAAACACCACACAAACCGAATGGATGCAACATCATGGGCCACAAATCCAACATACTGTTGACCCCTGCGAAGTGACGCGTCACGTTAGGCTCTTATTGGACATTCGCGTGGGAGGGGTGGCCATGGCGGCACCATCCGGCGCCTCAGGATTTAGCAGCGACAATGACCTTGCTGAGCGTATTCGCGCCCTCAGCGCTGAGTTTGCATCAACCCTAAAAGCCAGTGTCGGGGAATTACGCGACACGTGGGTCTCACTGCCCCGAGACGCAGACCGTGTTACAACCTTAACCGGTATTTCGCGCATTCAAGATATCGCGCACAGCCTAGCTGGAACCGGAAAGAGTTTGGGGTTTCCCCGTATCAGCCAGACGGCAGCACCACTAGATGGATTATTCCGCCTGCTGCAAGAAAACCAAACACCCTTTACGCAGGAAGAGATTGATCAAATAGATTTGCTCATCGCCGATTTAGAACGCGCCGTGGATATCCCCGGTGAACACGTCGTACTTGATGATGTATATGCGCCACGCGATCGAAACGGACAGCCGGAAGTATTTCATGTCCTCCTTCTCGGAGACCTCGATGGGCATAAGCAGGACTTAGCCGCGCTGAACGACATCGGGTATGAAGTCACAACGGTTGCAGATGGCGCTCCTCCGCCCGCAGTTCTTGCCGGTGATCCTGCAGCACTCCTGACGGCTGTCAAAACTTTGCCGGATGCGCGGAAATGGTTGGAAAAACTTGCACTTTCTGAGCGCATTCCGATCATCGTCGTCGGCGAACATGGTGGCTTTTCAGAACGACTGGCCGCCGTACGTGGCGGCGCCTCTGACTTCATCGTGACCCCCATAGACCGCGAAGAAATTTATGCCCGACTGAGCGCCATAGAAGAACGCTTGACCGGCCATCCCCTTAGCGTGGTTATCGCCGAGGATGACCAAACACTCGCAAAGTTTTACCAGTTCACCCTTGAGCATGCAGGCATGAACGTCCGGGTCGTGAATAATCCGGATACGCTGCTCAATGAATTGGCCAGCATGACCGCGGACATCGTTGTCATGGACTTGTACCTGGGCTCTTGTACAGGGCTGGAACTGGCACAGATGGTTCGGCAGTTTCCGGCTTATACAACAGTGCCGATCCTATTCCTGTCGACGGAGAGCCGCATCTCCTTACAACTTGAGGCACGCCACCTGGGAGCTGACGACTTTTTGGTTAAACCACTGAAACCCAGTCAACTGGTCTCGGCCGTCACAAGTCGAGCCCATCGCTATCGGGACCTCAAAAAATTAACGGACAGAGACAGCCTGACGGGGCTTTTGAATCATACCAATATCCTGCGTGCGCTTGATCGTGAGATCAGTGCCGCAGCCCGGACCAAAACCGAGGTCGTGATGGCGATGGTTGATATCGATTTCTTTAAAAAGGTCAACGACACCTACGGACACGCCGTCGGTGATCAGGTTTTGTTGCGGGTCACCCATATGCTGCGTAACCGCTTGCGTCGCGCTGACCACATTGGCCGCTATGGGGGCGAAGAATTTGCCATCGTCATGACCAACACAACCATCAAGACTGCGACAGCAATTCTTGAGGAATTGAGAGAAACGTGCGCCGCCATGGTGCACGAAACGGAGAATGGCTCGTTTTCAGTTACCTTTTCCGCTGGCGTTGCTGCGTTTCCAGCGCTCGCCACAAGCGCAGAAGTGAGCCAGGTTGCAGACGAACGGCTATACGCAGCCAAACATGGTGGCCGCAACCGAATCGTCGCAGAATAAGGCTTTTTAGGGAAACAGTTTTGAATCCCAAGACATCTGACGGCACGAGCGCACCAACTCGTTGGCATTTAGATTACCCTCGGTGCCAGGCAAGTACTTCAATACACACTCGGAAAAAACCCTCTGTTTGTGATTGCCGATCAGACTCGCCACCTGCTGAGATAAAAAGTTGCATGCGGCACTGATCTCATTGAGGGCAATGGAAGATTTAGTGTTTCCCATATTTTCAAGCCGGCAGATATTTTCATCCATCAGGGGCGCGGCTTGGGCGGGAACGGCCAGCCCAAAGACCATCCAAATTGGACATAACAGTCTTGTTGCAGATTTACGCGTGCTCAGAAATGGCTTCATTTGATCAACGCTAACAGTGTTAAAGTTGCACAACTGTGACTGAGTGTAGGGGAAGGTAGGATGAAAAAACAATCTGTCAGAATTATGGGGGCTTTACTCTCGTTTGCCTTGCTTTCAGCGGCTGAGGCTAAAGACACATCTGATGATCCATACGCGCTTCAAGAAGTCAGTGGATCTCGCCTGCAAGAGTTTGTTGTGAGCGTGTCAGACATCGACCTGATTCTTCCAGCCTTCACCGATGTCTTTAAGTGGAGCGTAAAACACGACGGTCAAATTGACCCGACGGTCATTCGCCTGTGGGGCCTCCCATTTGGCACAACAGGCCGGGAAGTGTTGGTTGGTAATGCCGCGTCACAGTTTGGGTATGTGCGATTGGTGGATTTGGATGTCCCGGTGCAAGTTCTGATGCGCCCGGGCGGCCGCTGGTGGGATACGGGCGGCCTGTTCAATCTCAACCTTTTGGTGAAAGATTTAGACGCCACCGAAGCCGGACTGCGCGCCATTGGCTGGACAGCCCCTGGGGTACAATCCACCTACGCCCGTGGAGAGGACGTTCGGGGCAAAAGTCAGATCATGATCGGCCCAGATGATTTGGTAATTTCGTTTCAGGAACGCCAGGCGCCACCGCTGTCCGGGTGGCCAGAGTTCGACGGTGCCACGCATATAGAAACCGGTTATCAAATCGTGTCCGACCTGGAAGCATGGTACAGTTTTTATGCGGACGCCCTTGAGTTTAGGGGCCTGGGTCTGCGAGAGCGCCCGCAGACAGACGCCATCGGCCCCAACGATTACGGACTTCCTAACAACACATCCGAGGGAGCAGGATACCGGCAAGCGAACATTATGTTTCCCGCTGAAACCAAACAATCTCTTGGCGCGCGGCAATGGATGACAGCGACCGGCTTTGATTTCGAGCCCCAGATAGTGCCACCCAATCTAGGCATCACGACACTCCGTATACCTGTGCCTGATCTGGACCATGTTTTGGAGCGCCTGGACGCGGCAGGTATTCCGCTCGCCCAGCCGCAACACATTCTGTTCTTAGAACCTTACGGCGCAGTTCGGGCGGTCATGGTCAAATCGCCTGGGGGATCAGGACAACTGATCACCTTATTTGAGCCGGGGGCTAAACCCATGACAGAAGCCGAACTGAAAGCGTTTTTTAATCCGGGACGATTTGGCGAATGGGTGCGCTTTAATCGGCTGATGGAAGGCACTATTCATTATAAAGCGGGCGGAAACGCGACCGTGACCTGGGAAACAGGGCTGAATGAAGATGGCATTTGGGTCATCAAGGGTGATGCGATCTGCACATCGTGGTACCGTCTGCGCGATTTTAGAGAATTATGTGTGCAGCACTACAACCTCGGCACTGACACAACCCAGTCCTTTCGTGTCGGTGCGGGACCAGATGGCACAACCAAATTTAGGGCACCCGATACGCCGTAACGCTAAACTGTGGAGTGCAGGAAAAGAGATGACAATTAATCACGTTATGTTTCGCAGTGTATCTTTACTCCTTTGCACCGCCCTGTTTTCGATAACCGTCGCGGCACAAGACCTGCGCACGTTCCGCCGTGGTGGTGCCGGAGACCCTGAAAGTCTCGACCCACATAAAATTCTCAGTGCGTTCGAGTCTACAATAATGACGGACATGTTTTTGCCACTGGCAACGACCGCCGCGAATGATGATGCCATTCCTGGGTCTGCCGAATCCTGGAGCATCAGTGAGGATGGCCTAACTTACACGTTTAACATGCGCGATGGCTTACTTTGGTCGGACGGCACACCAATAGATGCCTACGATTTTCTCTACACCTTTCATCGTCAACTTGACCCCGTAATGGCATCTCGGACAGCCGAGTATTTTCGGCCCATCGTCAATGCCGAAGCCATCAGCAAAGGGGAACTTCCTGTTGAGCGACTGGGCGTTGAAGTGATTGATTCAGACACGCTGATGATCCGGCTCGCCTATCCTGCGCCCTACTTCTTAGACGTTCTTGCCATCGATGCGCGCCCTGTTCCAAAGCACGTCGTCGAAAAATATGGCAACAACTGGACCCGCCCGGAGAACATGGTGATCAACGGCCCGTTTAAATTGGCGGAATGGTCGCCGGGATCTCATGTGAAGCTGGTCAAAAACGATAACTTTTACGATGCGGAAAACGTGATGCTGGACGAGGTTTACCATGTGCCATCCGAAGATTTGAACACCGGATTCCGCAGATTCCAGTCCGGCGAGTTGAATGCTTTGGTTTCTTTTCCACCCAACCAACTCAGCTTTATTGAAGAAACCATGCCCGAGACGCTGCGGGTTACGCCGGGGCTGACGACAGAATTTTATCTGTTCAATACAAAACGGCCTCCGTTTGATGATGTGCGTGTACGACGTGCGCTCTCAATGGCTATAGACCGGGACACACTGGTTAATCGCGTCCTTAGAACCGGTGAAATACCTGCGTATAGCTACATCCCGGCGACAGTGCGTTATTACCCAAACCAGCCAGAAGCTGACTTTGCAGCTTGGACTATAGAAGAACGACGCACCGAAGCTAAGCGTCTTCTAGTGGAGGCAGGGTTTACGCCAGACAATCCTCTGGTGGTGCCGGTGCGATACAACACGCAAGACCTTCAGGCGCGGCAGGCGGCGGCAATCGCCGCCATGTGGCGGCAAATTGGCGTAGAAACAGAGCTTCTCAATACAGAACGTAAAATTCTCGCCGCCGACCGTATGAGCAACAATTTTGATGTCGCACGCTATTTGCATGTTGCCGGTAACTATGACGCAACCGCGTTCCTGCAGTTCATTCAGTCTGATCTGAGTTCAAGAAACTTCACTCAGTATGATAGCAAAGTTTTCAATGACCTGTTTGTGAAAGCCTGGCGCACGAACGACCCCGAAGAACGCGCCAGATTGACCTATGACGCAGAGACACAAGCCCTGGCCGAGCACCCCATGATTCCCCTCTATTTCTACTTCGGGCGGCGTTTGGTAAGGACGAATGTTGAAGGTTGGGTCGACAATGCCCGAGGGGTCTATCCTTCGCGATGGCTTTCTTTTTCGGACTGATGGTTTTTTCTCTTTATTTATCAGATAGTTAGAGAAATCTGAATCGCAGGATTGGGGAAACGAGCCGCTCTGGTCCAGGGAGAGCAGATCGCTTTGGTCCAGAGAATGACCATTGGACAACTTCAATTGCATCCCAACCCCGCCCCGCAGTATATTTAAACATAAATCCGCCACTTTTGGCGTATGAACTCAGCTAAAGTCAGCATCAGGAGAGGGAAAAATGGCCAACACAACCACGAGTAAACTCAAGACAGATCGCCCGACTTATGCGTCGGACTTCATTCCATCGGATGTGGAACGCGCCGTATTCCTCGGCAATCCCGTTCTCGACAACATGATGACCAGCCTGATCGCCCTGGGCGCTGAAGTATGGTCCAACCGCCGCCGGATGAAGGTTGTGGAAGCCCTGCTCGCCGAGAAAGGCGTCACCGCTGAAATGATCGAAACCTTTATGCCCACCGCCGAGCAAGAAGCGGAATGGCAGAAGGACCGTGATCGCTTTATCGATCTGACCTACTCACCGCTGCTGCGTGAAGGGGATTTGCCGGTGTCGGCCGCCTTCACCCGCGAAAACCGCTAGTATTAAGCTGTCGGCATTAGGCATAGTTTGGTCGGAGACTTGAGTCGATCAACAAACGTACTTATCTAAACTCAATAGAATGCGACCCGAATGGTTCGTACCGTATTATTAAATCCGTCTCCTGACGGGCGTACTCAATAAGGAATGTGAGATGATTCGCAGACTTACGAATTTTGTGTCCGCAACATGCACCGGTGCCATTGCTCTGGCTGTTGTCGGTGGACTGACCAGTCAAGCCTGGGCCATTGCCGGCGTAGACTTTCCGCTGGAAGACGACCTGGACTTCACTGAAGTTCAGGAAATGATTGATTCCGGTGAGTATCAAAAAGCCATTTCATATCTCGATTATGAAGTTATTGAGTGGTACCCGGAGAATGCTGAAGCGCTGACCCTTAAAGCTTACAGCCTGCGCAGTATGGGGCGTCATGAAGAAGCCATGGAAACCTACAATGCCGCCTTGGCCTCAGACCCAACACATCAAGGGGCTTTGGAATATCAAGGCGAGTTGTACCTGAAGATGGGGGATCAAGCCGCCGCGCAGGCGAACCTTGAGAAATTATCTAATATCTGTCCCCGTGGCTGTGAAGCCCATGACATTTTGCAAGCTGCTATTGAGCGCTTCAAAGATGGCGAGATGAGTTGGGTTCCGCCAACACCCCGCGAAAATCTTGGCGAATAATCAAAAAAATAGCCAGCTGCTCAACCGGGTAGCTGGCTAATTTTTTGTCTTCCTCATGAAATACCTGCACACCGCCGTCCGGGTTCCGGATTTGGATGAAGCTCTCAATTTCTACTGTGGCCAGATGGGTATGGTTGAAGTGCGGCGTTTTAAGGGACATCAACGTCCTTGTGACATTATCTTCCTGGCTATGCCCGGAGATGATCAAGCCCAGATTGAAGTGGTTTACTATCACGACGCAGAAGACCGCGAGAAATACGCGGGCTTCAGCCATGTGGCCTATCAAGTGGAAGATATTTACAAAACCTGTCAGGAACTGGTGGATAAGGGGCTGACCCTCAACCTCCCCCCGAGAGACGGGTTTATGGCCTTCGTCAAGTCGCCTGACGGCATATCCTTCGAGCTACTGCAGAAAGGCGGCCCACAGCCCCCAAAAGAGCCTTGGGTCTCCATGCCAGATCAAGGCACCTGGTAAGCAGCAGCGCCCCCTAATCGAAGGTCTCAGCGCTCACAAATCCTACTTCATTCTCAGCACTGGCATGCGGTCGACGGCAGGCTCAGTAAGCACCCTTAAAGTGGACACCTGCTCCGCAGTGACTGCAGACGCATTGTTTCCCCAGCCTTCCCGCATGAACGAGACAATATCAGCGATCTGCTGATCATTGAGAGACGTGCGGTATCCGGGCATCCGGTAGGCATCTGGTGTGCCGTCGACAATCAATCGGGAGGAGCCATTCAACACAATGTTGATCAGCGATGCTGGGTCTGGATCCATCACCGGCGGATTACCGGCCAACGGCGGCAGGTAGGGCGGGTAGCCCTTACCCGTATCGACATGACAGGATTCGCAGTTTTGCATGTACAGCATTGCGCCTGGCGTTGACCTGCGTTCTGGACTTCTGAGTAGAGCCACCGTTGACTCATCATAGACATATTCACCATCATCATGTGCGGGGCTTAACGAGGCTAAATACGTCGCCATACCATCAAGGTCTTCATCGCTCAGGTATTGTGTGCTGTTGATGATCACTTCATCCATGGTGCCAAAGGCGGTTGAATGCATATTGCGCCCTGTTTTCATATAGGTCGCAATATCTTCTTTGGTCCAACGGCCCAAACCAGCCCGGTTGGACTGCGTCAAATCAGAGGCATACCAGTTGTCGAGAAAGGCACCGGCAAGATAGCCATCCTCTTTTTCATTCAACGCCACTTCGTTCCAGGCGAGTCCGCGAGGAGTGTGACAAGCCCCACAATGGCCCAAGCCCTGCACCAGATAGGCACCACGGTTCCAGGCTTCACTCTGGCTGGCATCCGCAACATAGTGCTCGTCGTCAAAGAAGAATACGTTCCAAATCGCCAGCGGCCATCTGAAACTCAAAATCCAAGGAATTTCATTTGGTGTATTTGGTTGGCGGACCGCAGGCACTTCATTCATGAAGTAATCGTAAAGGGCTTCGATATCTTCAGGGGAAATTTTGGCGTAGGACGGATATGGCATCGCCGGATATAACCGGTACCCATCTGGCGTAACACCTAAACGAACGGCAGCGTCAAAGTCTTCCAGAGTGTAATTGCCAATGCCTGTTTCAGAATCAGGGGTAATATTGGTGACAAAGATTTCGCCGATGGGTGTGGCCATGCGCAAACCGCCTGCAAAGGCTTCACTGCCAGGCGTAGAATGGCAGGCGACACAGTTTGCGGCTCGCGCCAGGTATTCGCCACGAGACACGTCACCGTTTTGTGGTTGCGCGTGTGCGCCACCAATCATAAGAAATCCAAGAACGGTACCAACTAAACTCAACGTTTTCATGCGTAATTCCTAGAGTCAGACTCATAAACTGCTATCAATTCATTGTAATACTAGTCGAGAGAGAGCCTCGCGCCAAGACAAGTCGTTCTGTGAGCAAGATGTAATCATAGCCGCTATTAACCTGGACGTTCTTGCTATCTGACACCATAATCCGTACCGAAATTTAACGAATTGCAGGTCTTGCCAGAATCTTGGTCAGACTGGTGTGAATTTAAGAAATGGAAGGCTATTATGAAGAGACGGTCCTTTATCGGCACGGCAGCAGCAGCCACGGTCGCCTCAGGCACCTCCTCTGTATTAGCTCAGAAGAACGAATCTGTGAGCTGGGATTACATCATTGTAGGTGCCGGAACGGCTGGCCTTCCCGCTGCTATTTTTGCATCTCGTCGCGGGGCTAGAGTATTACTGATTGATGCAGCTGAGTCTGTTGGCGGAACGTTGCACCTCGCCAATGGCCAAGTGAGTGCGGGTGGCTCACGCGCGCAAGTGGCCAAAGGCATCATCGATAGCCCAGAGGCTCACTATGAAGATGTGATGCGCATCACCGGCGGGCTTGCTGACCCTAAGGTTGTTCGCCGCACCACCGATAACGCACCAGATACAATTAACTGGCTGATTGATAATGGCCTGACACCCCTGCCCGACCATCCCGTCACTGGTTCTGATCCGGGACGTCCGACCTATAGAACGGCCCGCTACATCTGGGGTGAAAATGAAGGGCGCGACATATTGGCCGCTGTGGTTAAAGAACTAGAGCCTGAGCTCGCCAGTGGCCGGGTCGTGACACAACTCAACACGGAAGTGACGGCCCTGCTGACAACAGACAATGGCGCTGTTGAGGGCGTTAAAGCTCAATCAGCTGACGGCGAGCATACGTATCGCGGGCGACATGTACTCATCACGACCGGTGGCTATGCTATGAACCCTGAGTTATTTGAGGATTTAGTTGGCCAGCCGGCCTACGCTGTTGGATCTTATCCGAGCAACCAAGGTAAAGGACTGGAACTCGCGACGTCAGTCGGCGCTGCCTTACGTGGCAAGGAGCTTCATCGGGCTGGCACAGGTTCTGTGTTAACGAGCGACACATTCCCTGCGAAATTTTATGCGCGCTTCGATACCAACCCGCTACAACGGCCTCCGTGGGAAATTTGGGTCAATAATTCCGGGGAGCGTTTCATCAGAGAAGATGAGCCAATGGCGGAAACGCGGGCCTCCGCGCTCGTGAAACAGGACAAATTTCGATACGCTATTGTGTTTGATGATCAAATCTTGCGGACCGCCCCCCTTGGTATGGCGCGCTGGACCCGCGAACAGATGATGGAGCACTTTAATAGCCACCTCATGTTCCATAAGGCAGACACTCTGGAAGAGTTGGCAGTCAAAGCTGGTTTAGATGCGGCTGGCTTAGTAAAAACAGTCAGCGCTTATAATGAGAGTGTAACCTCCGGAACTGACTCATTAGGTCGGGAATACATGCCACGCAAGATTGAGAGCGGTCCCTACTATGCCATCATCCATCTTGGCAGTTCAGCAACGTCATCTGTCGGCATTGTGGTTGATGACGAGATGCGCGTTCTCAATGAACAGGGCGACGTAATACCGAATCTTTATGCGGCAGGAGAAGTTCTGGGCAGTGGTGCAACTTTGGGAGCCGTGTTTGCCCCAGGCATGATGCTAACCCCAGCTTTAGCACTCGGTCGATGGCTGGGCATGACGTTACCGGTTTAACTATGAGCGTTACGCAGATTTGCGATGAACGATGAAGGACCGGGCCGAGACGTGGTACGAGCGGTAATGCTCGACTTCAAACTCGGGGTTCTCTTCGAGCCATCGTCTTAGTGCTGCGCGCTCTCCCAATGTGTTGTCGGCATACTGGGCATCGTATTCATCAAACATCAGCAACGTGCCTTGCTGCAAATAAGGTGTGACAAAATCTAATGCGAGTTTGGCAGGAACTTCCACATCACAATCGATATGGACAAGCGCAGCTTTTGTCGGGCCAATTTTGTTCCGCGTAGTGTCTATATCTTTAGCAAGCGTAACATCGTAAGGCCCCTCGACGGTTAGGACAGGTTCTTCTGGAACATCGGCTAAAAAGTTCGCGAACCTAAAACTTTTTTCTGATGCAGCGTACGTTCCATCAGAGAATGTTTCATCGTCTTTAGACCCGACTATACCCGCGAAGGAGTCAAAGGAAATGAACCGCCGCTTGTTGTGGGGTTGCCGCCTCTTGAAGGCGTGATACGCGCATTGCAACGTAAAACCCTGGAAGGAACCAAACTCCAGGATGTCGCCCTGGATTCCTCTACAATAAAGAGCTACTAAATCAAACATAGCTGGAACGGTGAGGTTGCCGCCTTTAGAAGATTCAAAACGAAACTTTTCGGCGTTTGTCGGCGGGGGCCACCCCGTGACGATAACCACCGGGATACCTGAATCCTTGTAAGCACCGCATATATTGCCAAGTTTGATCATAGTTTGGGAACTGATCGCGGCGATGAGAACTGCGTGCACCTCAGCTTCAACCGCTATTGGCTCAGTCTTTGCTAGATCACCTGGTGCAATCTCAACAACATCGACAAAGCTCTGCGCTTTGAGTTCGTTAACATGTTGAACAACGCCTTGGATGGCTGGCGCACATCCAACAATTAGGGTTTTAGCTCCCGTTCCGGCCCCTAAGCCGGCGACACGGCTAATGAGGTGCCTTACATAAAGGGGTTCTTCAGCCAAAGCATTTCCACTTCACTCAATTTCGGTACAGAACGATATCGCGTGCTCACTCTCACACTAACCGTAGAGCAGTACATGGTCATAAAAAAGGATGAAAATATTAATGGCTAACTGCGCCTGAGGGGGACAACTGTGAGCACCAGTGAGTGGGACATTATGATATTGAGTAGGGTCTGGGTAAGAGAATTTTCTTACGTTTTTGCCGATCGACCGGGTAATTTTTGCCGTACGATAAGCTTTATGGCAATCTAGAGCTCGCTTTTCGATATGGTTTGAAGGCAATTTAAGCCAGATATGTGTGGCATAAAAATTGCTTGTTTATGCGGGTCCCACGCGATGGTTCGCGGCGGGCGGGATTGTATTCTTCAATACGATCCTATGGCCCTTAACATTGGTCGCCCCATGACAGACCTCAGTATCGTTGCGTCGATGCCACAAGCGCCTTCGTCAACCGTGCCGCATGGATACTCTTCTGACACATCAAATTACGACCTCATTCTTGCCACCATGCTGGGTTCTGGCACCAGCGGGTCGACAATTGCGTCGCCCATCGCTGGCCAAACATCCACGCTCGCAGAAAACCAACTGGGGATATTGCTGGTCGCCCAGAGCGATTACCGCAGTGCGACGGAAATAGCTGCAATGACGCCGCATCAAATCAAGGGCCTAGCCCCGGAAGAACTAGCTGCCTTTACGCCGTCGCAACTCGCGGCCCTGATGCCGAGCCAAATTTCGGCACTGACGACATCACAAATCCAAGCATTCCAACCCTCACAGGTCGCGGCTTTTACGCCAGCGCAGTTGAATGGTTTGACCGTTACACAAATCGCAACACTCACATCAGATCAATTCGCCGTTCTGTCACCGACGCAGATCTCAAAGCTGACCACCACGCAGGTTAAAGGATTAACGTCTGAGCAAATCTCGGTCCTTTCGGAAGTCCAATTCAGTTCCTTTACCACAGCCAATTATCGGCAATGAGCGCAGGCTGGGTTAAAGGTCTTACCGCCCAACAAATTAGTGCCATGACGCCCGCTCGTATTGCCGCATTGACGCCGGTCGAGCTATCGGCCCTGACCCCTGCACAATTGAACGCCTTTACGCCCAACCAGATTGTGACATTTTCAAGCACATAAATACGGTCGTTTACGGTTTCTCAGATTGGCACCCTAGACACACATTTTCTTGCTGCTCTGACGACCAGCCAAATAAGCGCTTTGACTGCACTTCAAATCAAGGGCTTGAACCAAGCGCAATTGAGTACGCTGCCTCAATCACATTTCACTGCGTTAACAGGACCCCAAATGGCCGCCTTGACGGCGGGACAGTCGAAATGGTTATCAGCAAGTCAAATCGCGAGTTTGACCGTATTACAAGCGCGCAGCCTAACGCACATCCAGACCGGCGTATTTACCGCGTCGCAAATTGCAGCACTCACAGCGACACAGGTTGAGTCATTTTCGGCATCTGGACTAAGGGGACTATCAGCACAGCAGATCGCTAGCTTATCCGCAGAACAAGTTGAATCTCTCCGGCCAACCCAACTCGCCAGTCTCACGACTGTCCAAATAAAGGGATTTACAGCCCAGCATATTTCGCTTTTTAGCGCCCTACAAATGACCGCCTTTTCACCAAGTCAAATCGCGGCGTTCACACCCTCTCAAATCAAGAGCTTCACGCCGGCTCAACTCGATGTGTTGTCACGAACCCAAATGCAAGCGCTGACACAATTACAGGTATCCTCGTTTACGCTTGACCAGATCACTGCAATTGCGCCGACGCAATTTGCTAATCTCGCGGCCGCTGGCGTTAAGGGTCTGACCGGCGAACAACTCAATGCCTTATCCTTCGACCAGTTTGCGGGGTTAACAGGTGGGCAGATCGCCGCCATGACCACCACGCAAATCAAGCTGCTGTCAGAAACTCAGATCAGCGCGATGGCGGTTAGCCGCGTCCGCAACCTGACAGGTGCACAACTCAGTGCGATGACACCAGTACAAATTGGTGCCCTGACACCGCTGCAGATCGAAAGTTTGCAACCGGAATTACTCGCGGCCCTTTATCCTGATCAGGTCGTAGCCTTCACAGAGTCTCAACTCTCATTAATGTCCGTCGCACAACGTGAAGCATTGCAATCGGCTCTGGCTTAAAATTAGCCAATGGTGACGCTGGCTTGCCGTGTTACTCGGAACACGGCCTAAGAACAACAGGTGCGACATTTGCTGCCGAAGCCGGAATAAGTGATGAAGATCTGATGACCATTTTTGGATGGTTAATTCCGGTGAGGCGGAGACCTACACCAAATAAGTATGGAGCCGAAGAAACTCTGGGACGGGCGACGAAACTACGGACCGTTAGTTATTAATCGGCCCATCATGTTAGCATAAATTTTTTCATAGCCAACAGGAGTTCAAGGTGAAGCAGGGTAAAGGTTTTTGATAGTTCTTCCACCCGCATACTCCATGATTGATCTTTAGCGAAGTCTTGAAATTGCATAAGAGACTTTTTACTTGAGCATGCTCCAAAAACCCTAGTGGAAAATTGAAGCTATATTGCTTCGATAATGCTGTTAGGTTCGCTTCGTATCTATTGCATCGCAATGACTCGTGTTTTGATCGAACTCCATTCCCTCGATGCTGGAATACTATGATTTATTTCTCAGTTCAGGGTTTAAGCACGATGTCCTCGAACCTGAGTCCATTCGTCCCGAGTTTTATGTTTTCCAGATTCGGACTGCTAGTGGTGATTTGCGCCATGTTGTTGAGCCAAATCGCTGGCGCCAATGCCTGCATGCGCTCCATGACATGCTCCAAGTTACCTTTGCGCGCTTCGGGATCAGTTTCAGAGCGGCTCTTAAGGATCATCTGAGCAACGTCTTCATCGCAAAAGAATGCTTGTGGTCTCAAACACGAGAAATATTCTAGTGCACGACCCGCATCGCGTGATGGCTCGCTGTTCCAAAGAAGCGTGGACGCATCGTACGACTCCCAGTCACTGCTCATAAACCGTCGTAAAAACTCGCGAGCGGCCATAGCCCTCACCTCAGTGAAGACACTTATTTCCGATAGGTCTTGCCCAACCTTCTGGTAGGCCACTTCACTGCTTTGGCCATCGGCCTGTAAAAAAGCGATCGTAAAATTGAATCCGTTTGGGTAACCAGCTTTGGCGAGCAAACGGCGCGCCTCGTAAGGATCGTAGGGGAATGGTTCAAGATTAGAATTAAATCCGACCGTGCCTTTAACAGCCCCTTGACTGGAGACGTCGACCAGGCCGCCATAAATATGCTCAGCAATTGCGTAGCGGTCGACGGCAAAATTGAGCGCTCAGCGAACATCCGGTGAGTTCAATGGGGAGTTTTCTCGGACTGCATTGGGCATTGCAAGTGACAAAACCTGGGTCGCGGGTGCACTTGGACGTTGTATCCGGCATTCGTTATTTCCGCCATGGAATCTGAGGTTACAGCTCGATCAGATCTAACTGACCTGACAGTAAGGCTTGCGGTCTCGCTACCGCATTTCCCATTTCCACAAATGTGAGTCCTTTGAAAGGCATCATGAGAAGTCATAAACGAAAAGTCATGTATCGTCCGCCCACGATCACATCTGACAACCAGCTGGCTGATAGCTATGAGCAACTCCCGGATTTTTTCGCCTCACTGAAGGACGGAATGGTCAAGGACATAACCTGGACGTTCAAGGCCGGAGATGCGCTCATCATCCATATACGATCCATGGAGCCTCACCCAATGAATCGGATGCGAAGCGCATAAGCTTCACGGCACGTTGGATGGGGGATGATGTGGTATGGGCGCCGGACGAATTCAATATGAAAGTACCGGGCCTCGCCCCAAGCGAAATGAAAGCGGGACAAAGACCCTCTGATCGATTCTTTCCGTTCGTTAAGTGAGAATGCATTGTCCATGAAAGTCATATTAGCCAAATTGATAGATGCATTTAAATCTGACTGATTACTGGCCCATCGAAAGGTGCTTTGCATCATGGATACCAAATTGTTAGGTGCACGCAATGCGAATAGAAAAGGTATTTCTATTCAGGAGTCTCTGCAGAAAGAGTGTTTAATTAATCTGTTGAACTAATTAGTACCTCAAATTGAGGAGAGAGTTTTGCAATTGGGATTCAGTCAATACCTAAGGGTTAGTCTTAAATCCGCTGCGACGGCACTTGTGTCCATAGAGGCACTGGAAGACGCTACGGCTTAAGAAGCTAACGCCCCTCAATGGCAAAAAGATAAGGATGCTGACATGCGCTTTGGAGCCTTCATTACGCCTAACCATCGTCCCGACGACGACCCGACCCTCGCCCTTCACCGTGATTTACATTTGGTCGAGCACCTAGAGGGGCTCGGCTATGCCGAAGCATGGTTCGGAGAGCACCATGGCTCTGGCTGGCAGTACATCGCGTCTCCGGAAACCTTTATCGCGGCGGCCAGTCAGCGGACCACGCGTATCCGCTTGGGCACGGGTGTTGCAGGACTCCCCTTTCACCACCCGCTCATGCTCGCGGATCGCATCGTCTTACTTGATCATCTATCAAAGGGTCGCGTCATTCTTGGAACCGGCCCCGGTGGTCCTCAAGTTGACGCTCCGATGATGGGATTGAATCCGGATTCTCTGAAGGAGCGCCATGAAGAGGCGCTCGAGACCATTCATGCCCTGCTGACCTCCGACGAACCCATCGACCGTCAGGCCGACTGGTTCACTGTCAATAAGGGTAGATTGCAATTACGACCTTACCAGGATCAACCGATCGAGATCGTCGTGTCATCGTTATCATCATCGACAGGCCCAACCCTCGCTGGCCGTTTTGGCCTCGGCATGCTTTCCCTCGGCCTCCTGGCTAATGGCGGCGCGCAACGGCTTGCAGATGCTTGGGGAATCGCCGAACAGAAAGCTGCAGAGTCCGGGACGACGGTGAGTCGCAAGGGCTGGCGCCTGGCAGGCCCAAGGATGCACCTCGCCCCCACAGACGCAGAGGCACGTCGCGAAGTTGCGTTCGGACTGCGCCAGTTCGTAGGGTTCATGCATGCGACCGGCGCTCGCCATGTCTCACCAGACGACGATCTCGACACGACAATCGATCATCTAAACGAAAGCGGCTCAGTGATCATCGGCACACCAGATCGTGCGCAAGCCTACCTTAAGGAGTTGCAAGACTCTGTCGGCGAAATTGGTTGCTATCTGATACCGACACAGGACTGGGCCGATCACGCAGCATCGCTTAGATCTTTCGAACTGTTCGCGCGATTTGTGGTCCCGCACGGTAAACCACAGACCGCATCGTTGAGGCGCTCGACAGACGAGTTTACAGCCATCATCAGCAATAAGCCGGGCCCTGCAGTCAAGTTGCAAGCGGGGAAGATCAAGGTAGAGGAAGTTGCGACGGGCTGATTTAGCCGGACCTGAAAGAAAGCTTAGACGCTACGGCATCAGGTCACCTGACCTATTTGGTGACAGCACAAGGCAAACCGTTTACGCGCGACGGCTTCACAGATTCAGGCCATTGGTGGTTGGGATACTCTTGCTGAAGCGGAACACTATACGAAGGCAGCAGACCGAAAGCGCATGGCACTGCAAGAGATGCATTTGATCAAAGAAAAAGTCCCACCTGTTACCATTGTTTCTGCGGTGGGACAAAAAGTGGAAAAAAGTGAACTAGATCAATGCTGTAAAAAAGCGGTGGCGTCCCCTAGGGGATTCGAACCCCTGTCGCCGCCGTGAAAGGGCGGTGTCCTAGGCCTCTAGACGAAGGGGACCCAGATAAGAAGCGCGTTTCTAACGGCTCCTGAGCGTTCGTGCAAGTCTAGAAATGCGAGAAATGCGGGGTAAAGCGTATCTCTTAAATAGGGACCTTCTTGAAGACCCACCTTTGAAAGCCCAATCTCTTAAGCCAGTGCATTGCAAGGGTCGTCGCCAGTGGGTAAAAACCCTTTTGGTCTGCGGACACCACTACGCATAGCTACTGTGGGCAGCCTTGAGGTCTTGTTTTCGTTAGAGCGCAGAAAATGATGGTTAGTGCAGAAAATGGTTAGTCCTACAGCCCATCCGCAAAGCGGATTCGTCGGCAAAATCCGTGATGCGAATCCTGATGACTTCAGAGATATCGCGGCACTTTATGGCTATTACGTAGAAACCAGCGCAGCGACCTTTGAGTTTGTGGCTCCGGATTATGCCGAAATGCTCAAACGCTATAAGGACTTAGCTAAACAAAACCTTCCCTATCTGGTCGCCGAACTCGATGGCAAAGTTGTTGGTTACGCCTATGCTGGCCGTTACAGAACCAGACCCGGATATCGATATACGGTTGAGGACTCCGTCTACGTGGATAAGGACTTCCTTGGACGTGGTATCGGGAGGCTTTTGCTGTCCGCCCTTATTGAACGCGCGACGAAACTTGGCTACCGGCAGATGATCTCTGTCATTGGAGACTCCGCAAACTCAGCATCAATTGCTCTGCACAGCCAACTGGGTTTTAAAGTCATTGGTGCCCTTCCCTCAACTGGCCGCAAATTTGAGCGTTGGATTGACAGTGTACTCATGCAGTTGGCCTTGGGCGATGGCAACACCACCCCACCCCTAGACTGATTTTCACAACGATCTTAACGCCTATACCCATAAGCGAAAGGCCCGCTTATAGCGGGCCTTTGCAACGTCATTATTGCTGATGGCTACTTACTTTGGTGTTACCATGGGCGCGACCGCAGCCGTGAGATCAAAAAATGAGAACTCTCTGTTTTTAGAGCAATTACTCGCTATTGCGCCCGTAATCGCTGGCTTGTTCTCAACCGGAATCAATAATTCTGAATCTTTCGTATTGACGTAGCCTTGTACAAAAGCGAAAGCCCAGACGTCTGCAATATCGGCTTTCAAAATGTCAGTTGCTGCACCTGTACGCCCGTCAGCATAATCTCCACACATGTAGGTTTGTGGATTGAAATCATTACTGAGCGTGCTAGGCAAATCCCTGCGGCGATCAGACGCAACATATTCAGACACTGTGAGCAACGTAACTTCTGGATTCTCGCGACATTTAGAAAGAATAGCATTCACAGCATCTTTTTCAGCGTCTGAGTCATCCGTCCATTTGAGTTTCTCTTGGCCAGAATAGTTGCCTGTTAGATATCCCAAGACCCAAATTCTGGCGATATCAGAGCGGCCCTTGTTGGTTGCGCTATCGCCTTGGCCATTTACATAATCCAAGCAGCGCATGTTGGCGGGGTGGAAATCACCTGATTGTGCCTGGGCAGCGCCGACTGATAAGCCCATTGCTAATGCGGCAGCACCGATAAGTTGGATCGTTTTGACCATTGAAATAGTCCCCCTGTTAAAGTGGCGGAAGGCCGCAACTAAGGGCCCTATGAGCGGAAAGTGGCATGCAGTGTGCAGGGTGTCAACGGACTACCACAAGCGTTGTTGCCACATTGTTGACTGATTTATCCATACCTAAAATTAGACCCGATTCAAGCAACCCAAGCTGCATCCTCGATCACTAGCTGAACGTCTGAGCGTCCTTGCCACGTATCTTCCCGAAGGCTCCCTGCGAGGTGAATAGACCGACCCTGAGTATTAAGTAGAGCGTATCCAAGTTCTGAGTCGGTACAGTTAAAAGCGATTGTTTTTAAACGACCGCCATCACTGCCCGTTGCGATGCATCGGACATGACCGTTGCCAACAATGTCGGATTTAACGATCTGCGCGGCGGATACCACAACCTTGGGTTCATCGTTTCCAGCACCGAATGGCTCCATGCTTGAGAGACGCTTTACCAAATCTATCGTTGCCCCACTTGGAGCCACGATGGCGTCGACTGTGTAGGACGGTAATCGACCGCCCTCGGCAACCTGATCCGTAATATGTTTTGCGAGAAAGGTTTTAAAAGCATCCAGTTTATCGACTTCTACGGTGAATCCTGCCGCCATAGCATGGCCACCACCATTGAATAGCAAATCAGCATCTCGGGCAGCCAGGATCGCTTGTCCGAGATCAACACCTGGCACAGAACGACCGGAACCTTTAGCCATGCCGCCATCAAGGGCAACCACGCACGCTGGCAAATCATAGCGTTCACGTAGACGACTGGCGACAATCCCAATCACGCCGGGGTGCCAATTCTGTCCGGCAACAAAAACAACATGCGCGTCCGGCTCTTCAATACTCTCAGCCTGCTCAATGGCCTCAACCAGAACAGCGGCTTCAATGTCTTTGCGATCGGCATTGTATTCGTTAAGTCGCATAGCTAGAACAGCGGCCTCATCTGGATCTTCGCTGACCAATAGTCGCGTTCCTAGTTGCGCTTCGCCAACGCGCCCGCCAGCGTTAACTCGGGGCCCTAACATATAACCAAGGTGAAAGGCTCTCGGGGCCTCTTTAAGCCCGGCCACATTGGCGAGTGCAACAAGGCCAATGTTTTTCCCGCGCGCCATAACGGAAAGACCATAATTCACATAAGCGCGGTTCAGCCCTTTGAGTGGAACGACATCGCAGACCGTTCCTAAAGCTACAATATCTAATAATGTGCGCAAATCTGGTTCAGTCTTGTCAGATCGGCTGTACCAATCGAGTTCACGCAAGCGACGACTAAGCGCAACAAGAACTAAAAATGTTACACCGACTGCCGCGAGGTGACCCTGCCCGCTGCTATCATCTAATCGGTTGGGATTTACAATCGCCGCCGCAATAGGCAGCTCTGACTCGGCCTTATGATGATCTATAACGACCACATCCAAGCCAGCGTCAGCAGCAGCCGCTAACGGCTCATAAGCGGTGATGCCACAGTCTACCGTAATGACAATATCTGCCCCCTCTTCGCGCAGCCTTAATAAAGCAGGTGTATTCGGGCCATAGCCTTCTTTCATGCGATCCGGGATATAACTTCCAACGGAAACACCTAACGACCTGAAAAATCGAATCAATATTGCGGATGAGGTTGCACCATCTACATCGTAATCACCGAAAACGACTATCTTTTGATTAGTCTGTATTGCGGAAACAAGCCGTGTGACAGCAGAATCCATACCCGCTAAAATGGAGGGGTCTGGCATCAGCGCTTTCAAGGTTGGATTTAGAAACGGCTCTGCTGTCTCTGCTGTAAAACCGCGCGCAACAAGAATACGGGCGACCGCATCTGGCAACTGCAAGGTTCTTGCTAAATCTTTAATGCCGTATTCGTCAGGAACTGCAGTTTGCCAAACACGCCCTTGCAGAGAGTGTTCCACACCCAAGCAGGTTGTAAGAGGTGACGCAACGTCAGACATCTGTGCCTAAAGGGCATCCTCACCTTCGAAACGATGATGCGCTTCGATGTAGCGAACGGTTCCCGATTTTGAACGCATGACCAGTGAATGCGTAATCGCGCCACCAGAAAAAAGCCGCACACCTTTCAGCATCGCTCCACTGGTGACACCGGTTGCTGCAAACATGACATTGCCCTTTGCCATATCGAGCATCGAGTACTTGCGATCCAGGTCTTCAATCCCCCACTTCCGAGCACGCGCTTTTTCATCCTCATTACGGAAGAGCAAACGGCTCTGCATCTGGCCGCCAATACACCGTAACGCAGCCGCAGCAAGAACACCCTCAGGTGCGCCACCAGAACCGATGTACATATCAACACCACTTTCCTGTTCAGCGGTCGCAATAACACCGGATACGTCACCATCAGAGATCAACATGATGCGCGCGCCCGCCTCCCGAACGCGAGCTATAAGTTCTTCATGTCGGGGCCGGTCAAGAATACAAACAACAAGGTCAGAGACATCACAGTCTTTGGCCATTGCGAGAGACTTGAGGTTGTCTGCAGCGTCATTGTCAATGTCGACGACCCCGGGAGGCAACCCCGGACCGACAGCAATTTTATCCATGTAAACATCTGGCGCATTTAGGAAGTTGCCGGCCTCCGCCATAGCGATAACAGCGAGTGCATTAGGGCCACCTTTGGCGGTAATCGTCGTGCCTTCTAGCGGATCAAGTGCAATGTCAATCTTGGGACCTTCGCCGCTGCCCACTTTTTCACCAATGTAGAGCATGGGGGCTTCATCACGCTCACCTTCGCCGATCACGACGGTCCCGTCGATGTTGAGGCTGTTCAGCGCCTGACGCATGGCATCCACCGCAGCCTGATCTGCCGCCTTTTCATCACCGCGTCCCATAAGACGCGATGCCGATAAAGCCGCAGCTTCTGTGACGCGAACCGTTTCAAGCGCAAGATTCCGCTCGAGTACATTATTGAAGCTGCTATCAAGTTGTAGTGACATGATACCTCTCAGACTTACCAGATATCCTGGTTCTAACTGGTCTACACCCAGAGTCAAATTGCCGATTTATGGGACGCTAGAGGGCATATCAAATATCCCTCGCCGAATGTCACTCGCCCCATACATTTTCAATACGAATAACCTGTGGGGATTCGACCATTGCTGCATTAGCATCCAGCGTTGCCAAGGCCGCGCGCAGATCTAATTCTTTCACCGCGTGCGTAATAATGACAACATAAGCATTGCCGTCGTCATCGTGATCCCGCTGCAGGATCGATTCCATTGAGATATTATGGTCACGAAAAGTCGCACCGATATCTGCAAAAACACCGGTGCGATCAACCACTTTAAGACGAAGGTAGAAAGCGCCGTGGCGCTGATCAATTGTGACTGGTTTTAACGCGGTCAGCTTCTCAGCAGGCACCCCAAGCGGGGGCGTAAACCGTTTAGCAGCTATATCAATAATATCAGCAACCACGGCAGATGCTGTCGGGCCGGCACCGGCCCCGCGCCCTTCGTAGACGGAGCGGCCAACAAAATCCCCTTCCGCGATGACGGCGTTAAATGAACCGTCTACAGAAGCCAAAGGACCTTCTTCGTCAATAAGGCAGGGATGAACTCGCTGATACACACCATCTTCCGTTCTACCGGCAAGGCCGAGGAGTTTAATGCGATAACCAAGATCCCTGGCATAGGTAAAGTCGATGGCAGAGATCGTCCGAATGCCCTCAACATACACATCTTTAAAACTCACCTTGGTCCCGAAAGACAAGCTTGCAAGAATGGCGAGTTTGTGAGCGGCATCAACACCATCAATATCGAAACTAGGGTCTGCTTCAGCGTAGCCCAAATCTTGTGCATCCTTCAGGACATCTGCAAAATCACGCCCGGAGTCCTCCATGGTGCTCAAGATGTAATTACACGTACCATTAAGAATTCCGATAACACGTTTGATATCGTTCCCGGCCAAACCTTCTCGTAGCGCTTTAATAATTGGAATACCGCCTGCAACAGCAGCTTCATAAGCAAGGGTCTTGCCCGCTTTTTCCGCGCTTATAGCGAGTTCTGTACCCACTTCAGCCACCAGCGCTTTATTGGCTGTGACAACGTGCCGGCCAGCTTTAAAAGCAGCACGTGCAAGGTCGAGAGCCGTGCCTGACGACCCCCCTATGAGTTCAACGATAACATCAGCATCTGCTTCGACCGCCATGACTATTGGGTCGTCAAACCAACGATAAGACGACAAATCAATGCCACGATCTTTGTCTTTGTTCAGCGCAGAAATAGCTGTGACTACTATCTGACGCCCACATCGAGCTGCAATGAGATCTGCATTGCGGGTTAGAACTTCTATAGTTCCAACACCGACAGTGCCAAGACCTGCAATTGCGACTTTCAGGGGATCACTCATGCCATAGCCTTGTCTTTTTGTGCGGCCTCTTTTTCAGCAGCTTCAATAATCTTATCGGCATCCGCCATGAACAGTTTGACACTGCGTATGGCCTGTCGGATGCGATGTTTGTTTTCCACGAGTGCGATGCGGACAAAGCCCTCGCCGTTTTCGCCAAACCCCGTTCCTGGTGAGACTGCGACTTGGGCATGTTGAAGAAGAAGTTTCGAAAACCCCATACAGCCAAGGTGCTGGAATGCTGCTGGCACAGGAGCCCACGCAAACATTGTGGCCGGTGGCGATGGGATATCCCATCCGGCCTGCGAAAAACCTTCTATGAGGACGTCACGACGTCCTTTGTAGATTTGCCGAATTTCCTCAACACAATCTTGCGGTCCATTCAGGGCTGCCGCGGCAGCCACCTGGATTGGCGTAAAGGCTCCATAATCCAGATAGGATTTGATACGCGTGAGGGCACCAATCAAAAATTTATTTCCGGCAACAAAACCTATACGCCATCCTGGCATACTGTAAGTCTTGCTCATGGAGGTAAATTCGACAGCAATTTCTTTTGCGCCTGGCACCTGCAAAATGGAGGGTGGCGGATTGTTATCGAAGTAAATCTCGGAGTACGCCAGGTCAGACAAAATCCAGATTTCATGACGGCGGCAAAAATCGACCACCTGAGCATAAAAATCCAAATCCGCAACCAACGCAGTTGGGTTAGACGGATAATTCAAAATAAGCGCAACGGGTTTAGGCACACTGTGCGTAACTGCCTGTTCTAAAGCCTGCAGAAAATTCTCATCAGGAATAACTGGCAAATGCTGAACAGAGCCATCCGCAATGATAAAGCCGAACGGATGAATGGGATAGCTCGGATTGGGTGTCAAAACCGTATCACCGGGGCTGGTCATGGCAGAGGCCAGGTTGGCTAGCCCTTCTTTCGACCCGAGGGTCACGATGCATTCTGAATTCGGGTCAATAGACACATTAAACCGGCGTTCATAATAAGCAGACAGCGCCTTTCGTAGACCTTTGATCCCGGCAGATGCTGAGTATCTGTGCGCTTTTGGGTCTCTTGCCACCTCACACAGCTTATCAACAATATGCGGCGGTGTAGCCAGATCGGGATTCCCCATACCAAGGTCGATAATATCCTCACCGGCCGCACGCGCCGCAGCCTTCATAGCGTTCACTTCTGCAAACACATAGGGCGGGAGGCGCTTAATACGATGAAATTCTTGGGGCATGAGATTCTTATATGGCTAGAGTAAAAAAAGAGGTGCGTTAGTCTAAGAGATCAGTTTTACAGCCCTGATCCTGTGCTGGCGAGGACTTAATCTATAGATTCAGTCCGCTCTGAGGTAATTTTCTGGCGTTACTGAGTCGTTTTGGAGGCGTTAGTAATCAAGATAGATCTCAGCGCGTTGATTTCCGCTCTCACCGGCCGGCATAACCTCATAATACAGCGGTTCGTTGTCAGACACCGCACCAACAAACAAACGGTCTGCGGGCAAACCTTTGGCCATCAGAGCCTCTGCCACTGAATTCGCGCGATTGAGAGAAATCCGGAAATTCGCGAGTTTATGCCGCAAAGGATCAAGATCCTGGGTTCGGCTGGAGGCATGACCAACTATCCGGATAACGCCATTATATTGCTCTCTCAGCTTAATCACCTCATCCAAGGCGCGGCGGTCAGCCGCTGTAAGGCTGCTGCTTCCGCGTGGGAATGTCACCGTCGTGATATGTGTTGAAACCCGATAAGCGGAGGGATCATAAGCGGACATGGCGTTGGGAACCGCTGCCATTTGGGGGGTAGCCTCACCACGATCACTACCAATAATCGTGGTGGATGGCGTAACCAGCGTCGTTTCTGTGGTTGCTCCTGCACGGCCTGGAACTGGGGGAGCAGGAGGCGGCGGTGGTGCGCTCTCAGCTGATGCAGGCGGCGGCGGAGGCGGCGCTGCGCCCAGACGTTCAGCCAGTGAAGGTCGGTTTCTCGGCACAGTTTCTACTTGGGTGACCGGAGCTGCGGGCACGGCTGTTGGCGGCGGCGGCTCATTGCTCGTCTGACTCTCGGCGGCAGCACTATCCTGAAGCGGCCTGACCGCAACGGGTTCACGACGCCTAACCTGCTCCGTGTATTGGGCTTGCGCTCGGTCTGCAATAAGACCTTCAGTCGCAGCAGCGCGCTCGGCTGCGGCACCCTGTGTAGATGCACCTTCTGGCACGGTCGCTAGATCTGGAAAACCGGCTGTAGAATCATCTGCAAATTCATCATCATCGCTGGAAAAAACACTTCCTACGGCAGCTGTGGTGCCTTCCCAGACATCAGTCACCGTGGAGCATGCAGATAGCGCCAGTGATAACAGGATCGGAGCCAACCAACGGGTGAGCGCTGGCGAAACGCCAGGACTGTTTTCAGTGGCGCGATTATCAAAAGCTGCATCCATGAATAGCCTCACTTCTTCATCTCAAACTCCGGCGTTAATCCGGAAAAATTTTGTGTAGCTTACACGCGTAGAATTTTGAGGGATATCCCTAGCCAACGCCCTGGACAACCATGGTCATTCCGCCTATTCCATACCCTGACTTCGACCGGAAAAAAACCTTTAAAGGTAAGCTAACGCAAAGCGACCAAAGTGAGGCGCTGCTTGGAATTTAGCGTATCTGGCCCAGTCTTTGGTCATTCTCCGGACCTTAATTTTGGAAAACATAGCGCTCATTCACGTACCGAGAAGTAAATCACCATGACTGAAGACGGCAAAAACCAGACCTCAACAGAGGCGGATGTGGATATGGCTCAAACCATGGCCAGTATCGCCGAGCGCTCTCAACGGCTGGTTTCAGGTTTCATAGCCCGCAATGCATCTGGTGAGGCAATGGATATGAGCGAATCGGCTCATATTGGGGCTGCCTTTCTAGAACTCAGCCAGAAAATGATGCAGGACCCCTCTCAGTTTGTGGAAGCTCAGGTCAACCTCTGGAATGACTACATCGCGTTATGGCGCAACACCACCTTGAAGATGCTAGGTGAAGAAACAGAACCCGTGATTGAGCCCGAAAAAGGGGATCGTCGTTTCAAAGATGAAACGTGGCAGGAAAACGAAGTTTTTGATTTCATAAAGCAGTCGTACCTTCTGACCTCGCGCTGGATGAATGCAACTGTGAAAGATGTCGAAGGCTTAGATCCTCAGACAGCGCGCAAAGTCGATTTCTATACACGACAGTTCGCGGACGCGATTGCCCCAACCAATTTTGCGATGACAAATCCGGAAGTGTTGCGGGCCACTGCGGAAAGCGGCGGCGAGAACCTTATTAAGGGTCTGGAGAATATGCTTGATGACCTTGAGAAGGGCAAAGGCAAGCTTCGGATTTCGATGACAGATGAAGAGGCGTTTGAGATTGGTGTAAACGTTGCTGTAACGCCGGGCAAAGTCGTCTTCCAGAATGATCTGATTCAATTAATCCAATACGAGCCAACAACAGAACAGCAGTATTCAACGCCACTGCTGATCATGCCGCCCTGGATTAACAAGTATTACATCCTGGATTTACGCGAGAAGAATTCGCTTGTGAAATGGGCGACGGACCAGGGATACACCACCTTTGTTATCTCCTGGGTAAATCCGGATGAAACCCTCGGTAACAAGTCGTTCGAAGACTACATGCTGGAAGGCGCAATTGGCGCAATTGAAGCCGTAAAAACGGCCTGTCAAGTCAACAAGGTGCACGTTACCGGCTACTGCATTGGCGGCACGTTGCTGTCGGCGGCGCTGGCCTACCTTAAAGCCAAAGGCGACACGAGCGTCAAAACGGCAACATTAATGACCGCACTGACGGATTTCAGCGAAGTCGGCGACATAAGGGTCTTTATTGATGAAGGTCAGGTCGTGGGCTTAGAGAAACGTATGGATGAAAGCGGTGGCTTTCTTGAAGGGGCTGATATGGCCGCAACCTTCAACATGCTGCGATCAAATGATCTGATTTGGTCTTTTGTCGTCAACAATTATCTGCTCGGCAAAGACCCTTTCCCCTTTGACTTACTGTATTGGAATTCAGACTCCACCCGCATGCCTAAGGCGATGCATAGTTTTTATCTGCGCAACATGTATCTCGAAAACAACCTGGTGAAACCGGGTGGCATTACTCTAGACGACGTACCTATTGATCTCAGCACAATCGACCTGCCGACCTACATGATTTCCTGCAAGGAAGATCATATAGCGCCTTGGGTATCCACTTATGCCGCAACGCAACTGCTTAAGGGCAAGGTTCGCTTTGTGCTATCAGCGTCGGGCCATATCGCTGGCGTTGTGAATCCGCCAGCTGCCGGTAAGTACTGTTATTGGACCAATTCTAAAAACCCAAAATCTGCTGAGAAATGGCTCAAAGACAGCACAGAGCATGCCGGGTCTTGGTGGACTGATTGGGATGCGTGGTTGAAGCCACAGTCCGGCAAAAAGATTAAGGCGCGTGTTCCTGGCAAGGGTGGCCTCAAAGTGATCGAGGATGCGCCGGGGGCTTATTGCAAAGCCCGTGCAAACTAGGCTGCTGATCGCACTTAGGTTAAGGCGTTGCGGATTTTCGCCGACAGCCACTCTGAGACAATCACCGAGACTAAAATCGCGAGCAGAATAACCGCCACACGCGACCAATCCAGGTTGTTGATGGACGCACTTAACTGAAGGCCGATCCCCCCTGCACCAACAAGACCGAGGATTGTGGACTCACGAATATTGATGTCCCATCTGAACACGGAGATTCCAGCAAAGGCAGGCATCACTTGCGGCACAACGCCATATGTCAGAGTCTGAGCCGACGATGCACCGGTGGCTGTGACGGCCTCAACAGGGGAGACGTCAATTTCCTCAATGGCTTCATACAAGAGCTTTCCACAAAACCCGATGGAGCGGAACGCAATAGCCAGGACACCGGCGAAAACACCAGGCCCCACGATAACCACCAGTAAAAGTGCCCAGATCAACGAATTGATAGACCGCGAGGAGGCGATGATAAACAAAGCAACGGGACGAACAAAAACTTTACTGGGTGTGGTATTGCGCGCCGCGCAAAACGCGACGGGTATAGATGCAACAATGGCGAGTATTGTGCCTAGGGTGGCGATGTTAAAAGTGTCCCACAAAGGCCGCCACAACTGAGAACTATAAGCCCAATCCGGCGGCACCATACGACTGCCAAGGTCTGCCGCCTCCTGAGGAGCGCTCAACACAAAGACCCATATGGTTTTATCTGAGATGAAGTAAAAGCAAGCGGAAACGGCAGCCACGCCAAGCAGCCAGCAAAACCAGACACTGAAATCTGCTTGTGTTGTTCTTTTGCGCCAGATTGGGCCATCTTTGCTTTGTAAGACCGCCATCACTGAACCTTCTGGCGAATAATGCCTGACGTGTACTCAGCCAACATAACGATACCAATGATGATCAGCAGTATCGCAGCCGCCGTATCAAACTCATAACGGTCAAAGGCTGTGTTTAACGTTGCACCTATACCGCCTGCGCCAACGATTCCAATCACGGCAGACTCGCGAAAGTTAATATCAAGACGATAAACAGCCAGGCCAATTGCGCGTGGTAGCACTTGTGGCTGAATACCGTAGCTCAGCCATTGCAACCAACTTGCACCAGTCGCACGAATAGCCTCGGCCTGCGCCACATCAATACTCTCAATGTCTTCGGATAAGAGTTTCGCATAGAAACCGAGCGTGGCAAACGTCAACGTCATCAATCCGGCAAATGGCCCGAAACCAAACAGTTTCACAAAAAAGATCGCGATCAAGACTTCATGGAATGTGCGCGACAAAGCCATGATGGATCGGCAAAAATAATACACGGGCAATGGCGCAACATTACGTGCCCCCCCAACGGCAACTGGAATAGATATAAGAATGCCAAGCACAGTGGCTGCAACGGTCATCCAAAGACTCTCCATGAGTCCGGCAAAGATGGCATCCCAACGAGACGTAAAGTCTGGAGGAAAGAAGCCGACAAAGAAGCGTTCCGCACGCGGCCAACCTTCCGCCACACGCGCCCAATCAATGTCGAGCGTACCCACTGCAACTGCAAGATAAATCCCAGCACCAAGTGCCAAGACCCACCGCAGTCTCGGGCTTTTGATCAATGGCTGCGGGCGCCAAGTCGTGCGCCGGACATTAGCCATTGAAGGCAATGACGCCGTCACTCTTTGATCTCTATGGGTTCTGGAGTGTCTGCATCGCCAGTTTTTGAGCCATCACCCAGTTTCTGGTCCGTGGCTGTCCAATCTTCCTCCCCATAGATCTGAGTCAGAACATCGGGGGTTAGGCCGTCTGCTGGACCATCATAAACAATCCGTCCAAGTTGCAGACCAACAACCCGTTGAGCAAACAGTTTAGCGAGCGGTACATCATGGATATTTACTACAGCAGACAAACTGCGTTCAGTGCACAGTTCAGTAATGAGGCGCATGATTTGCCGGGATGTTTTGGGATCAAGACTCGCCGTGGGTTCATCAACAAGTAAAATATCTGGGTCTTGAATCAGCGCCCTAGCAATACCAACACGCTGGCGCTGCCCCCCTGACAAGGCATCAGCGCGCTTATCTTCCATGCCAGCAAGGCCGACGCGTTCCAGTAAATTGAAAGCGTTTCCGATATCATCTTGTGGAAAACGCCTAAACCAACTGGCCCAGAACCCAACATAGCCAAGGCGACCCGACAATACGTTTTCCATCACCGACAGCCGCTCTACCAAAGCGTATTCCTGAAAAATCATACCCATGCGACGGCGCACACGCCGCAATTTTCTGGCTCCCGTTTTGGTAACGTTTTGATCACCGAGAAAGACATCACCACTGGTGGGTTCAACCAGCCTGTTGACACATCGAATCAAAGTACTTTTGCCGGCCCCTGAAGGACCGATAAGCGCCATAACCTGTCCTTCCGGCACATCTAACGTAACATCGTCCAACGCCAAATCACCGGTTGGATATCTCTTGACCAAGTTTTTAAGTTTTAAGCTAGGCATACTGGCAAAGACCCAGCATTTTGACTGAAACCACCATCATCTAACGGCAGTCATAGGAAACATCAGACGCGCTATCAATTGTTCTGATCACTTGCCAATCAGTTTTGTAGCTTATCGAGATGAAGCGGTCCTCTTCTGCAAACTCTTCAGCCAAACCTGATCCTGCCCAAGGAAAGGTGAAAAAGGCTTGGCGAATTTTGGCCGCTATTGCGGGATGCAAGTTGTAGGCATGCCCGTAGGACGTCGTTGGAAACGTCTGCGATTTGTAGATAGACCGAAGCGTGCCTGGATCAACCGTTTCGCGATCCAGCATACGCCCGAGCACAGAGTTGGCGACAGCAGCCGCTTCATAATCACCATTTGCGACACCCAAGATTGAGTTGTCATGCTTCCCAGAAAACGTTGTTTCAAAGTCTGTGTCTGCAACAAGACCAAATTCGGCCTTCAGAATCGCGGACGGCGCTTTGAACCCGGAGTTTGAGGTTGGAGACGTAAAAGTCAGGGCTTTGCCTCTGAGGTCTGCGGGAGTTTGGATGTCAGAATTTGTAGGTACGATAATTTCCATTTCGTAACCATAAGCGCCATCCTCCCCCGCCATCATTGAGAACGGCACAAACCCTGAACAGTTAACAGCGACAGGCGTACCGCCTGTATTAATGCCCGCCACATGCAAACGTCCTGATCGCATGGCTTCATATTGAGCGGCATAGGACTGCACGGGAAAGAAAATCACCCGCTTTTCAGTTTTTTTTTCCAAATGAGCGATAAAGTCCGCCCATACTTTTTCATACACAGCAGGGTCTTCGACGGGAGTATATGAAAAAATTAAAGCAGAGGGATCTTGCCAATCATCTTCCTCTAACGGCAAATCTGCAATGAGATCACCATCTCTATCGCAGTATCGAGAATCCAATGTGCCGCGAGGACATTGTTCTTGAGCTTGTATCTGAGGGAAATACACCAAACTCAACACACAAACAGCGATAGATGTGAGACCGAGTTTCATCGGACGTTACTCCTCAAAATACAAATCGTGTTGCATGCTAGCGTGTCATAGAACGACCGCCAATGATTGTTCTATGACGGTCGCGCCTAATTCTTCAGGAGTTCTTTATATTTCTGGCCCAGATCCACATAGCGCTGGATTTGAGTTGGAAAACTCGCAGCTTCTTCAGCAGATACATCACGAATGTATTTTGCCGGCGTCCCAGCCCAGAGCTGCCCTGTCGCCACGCGCTTTCCAGGCGCAACAAGCGCACCTGCTGCTACCATAGCCCCTTGCTCGACGATAGCGCCATCCATAACGGTTGCCGACATCCCAACAAAGCAATGGTCTTCAAGAGTGCACGCATGGATCATCGCCATGTGACCGATGAGAACATCATCACCGATAATGGTTGGATGGTCCTTAGACGACACGTGAACGACCGTGCCATCCTGGATATTGGTTCGCGCTCCGACGCGGATAAAATTCACATCACCGCGCAAGACGACATTAAACCATATGCTGGCTTCCGCTCCGATGTGCGTATCACCAATGACTGTGGCATTGGATGCGATAAAGGCACTTGCATCAATGGTCGGCCTTACCCCGTTCCATGGCACGATCGTCGGTTTGGCCGCCAAACTCATTATGGAAACATTGGCGCTTGTGTCAGCCCGGTCGACTCCGGCAAGCCATACATCACATTCATGTTTTGTATCGCCTGCCCTGACGCTCCTTTGATCAAATTATCTTCAACCGAGCAAATAATCATGCGGCCCTTTAAGCGGTCCACCGTGACACTCATGAAACAATGATTGGATCCACGGACGTGCCGCGTCTGCGGAATACTACCATCAGGCAGCACCTTCACAAACGGCTCGCCGCTATAGGTCTCCGCCAACTTGGCACGCACTTCCGATGCCCCATTTCCGTCAACGCCTCGGACGTAAATGGTGGAAAAAATGCCACGGTTCATGGGCACCAAATGAGGCGTAAAGTTCACAATAATTTTTCGCCGGGCCGCACGTCCGAGCTCTTGCTCTATTTCCGGTGCATGCCTGTGATAGCCAACACCATACGCGTGGATACCTTCGCTGACCTCAGTAAACAGAGATGTTTCTTTCGGCGCACGGCCTGCGCCAGACACACCTGATTTTGCATCAATGATGATATCATCGGCATCAATCATTCCCGCCTTCACGAGTGGAATCAGCGGCAAGAGAGCTGACGTAGGATAGCATCCAGGGTTAGCAACAAGCCGTGCTTTCGCGACGGCCTCCCGTGCATGCTCAGTCAGGCCATACACCGCCTCTTCCTGAAGGGCAGGCGCTCGATGAGCGTGGCCATACACATCATCGTACAGACTGACATCAGACAGCCGAAAGTCCGCCGACAAATCAACAATCTTTTTGTCTCCTGGCAAATCGGCAATGACATCCTGCGTTGTCCCGTGAGGCAAAGCACAGAAAACAAAATCCACTTCATCCCAATCCACATCATCAATCGTGACCAAGTCCGGAAGTTCGAGCCAAGCCAAGTGCGGGAAGACGCTGCCCAATGTTTGCCCAGCCTTGCGGTCGGCTGTTAATGCCGTAATAACGACATTAGGATGGCCAGCAAGCAAACGCACCAGTTCAGCTCCGGTGTAACCGCTGGCACCTAGAATAGCTGTACGAATGGGTTTATCCATTTTTCTACTCGATTTTGATCATAGTGTTTCTGTAACGAAGATGTACACCAACTGACGTACTGACGAAAGATGAAGCGAATAGGAAGCGACTATTAGCACCGCCGATCGACCCAAGCCTTGAGGCGCATAGTGACTTGCGACATGAATTGAGTATCCGCCCCTAACGTTCGACGCATTAAAGTCACAGACGCATACCATGGGCTTTTGTCCATATCCGTGAACCAATACCACATGCTTCCCAGCCCTAAAGGAGGCACTAACACCCATGTTTCCTTGCCAAGCGCACCAGCCAAATGCGCGGTAGAGTTCGTCACTGTAATGACAAGGTCTAGCGCCGCAATTTGAGCTGCTGGAGAATCTAATGACCCATCAAGATCAACAGTAGAATCGGTAATCAAATTGGCACCGACACTTTGGGCAATCTCAGCTATTTCATGGCGCGCTGGGCCATACTGAAGATTTACGAATGTCACATCCGGTATCCTCAGTATTGGCTCAAAAATATCGATAGGCAGACTTTTTTGACGGGCTGTCGCAGCAGCAGGACTTCCCCACGAAATGCCAACCAAGGGGTTATCACCGCCCAAGGCCCGGTACTCCATGGCAAAGGCTTCCTTTTGGTCTTCATCTGGCCAGAGAAAGGCTGCCCCAGGAGCTTGCGTCAACGCGTTGGATGAGCGGTACCCGATCAACTCAAAAATCGGCGCCTGAATATCGATTGAATTTTCTTCGCCAATAGCTTCAGTCCCTTGCGCGACGATCTCTACGGCAGGAAAAGATCTCTCAAACAAGGATACAAGACGAGCATCAACTTCAACGGTCACACGCTCTGCCTCGGCTGTGAGTTTGTTGATAAATGAAGCGCACAGGATGGCTTCGCCAAGACCCTGCTCGCACCATATCAGAATTGACTTCCCAGAGAGGTTCTCGCCTTTCCAAGGTTGTATATGTGAATAACGTGATGCTGAGCGCGACCATCTGCGCCACCTGCGTGAGGCATAGTCTTCCCATCCATCTTGTATCCGACCTTGCATCATGCGAATGAGACCACGATTAACCTTTGCATCTGCAACGTGCTCTGTAAGCGCAACGGCAGCATCAAATGCCGTATAGGCCGCATCCAGGTTACCCTGAGCGAGGAACAGCTTGGCAAAACCCGTTTCAACAGCCGGATCAGGAGGGCCAGATTTTTTTGCGAGCGCCAAATCCGTCACGGCCTCTGCGAAAACTCCCATATCTGTCGCCACGGAAGCACGACCAATCAAAGCGGCACGAAAAACCGGATCAATGACTAGGGCTCGGCTAAAAGCATCCTTGGCGGTTTCCCATTGAGCATCAGCCTGGAGTGCGCTTCCTAAATTACTCAGGTACCCGCTATGCTGATCATTCAAACCTATAGCCGTTTCAAAGCTCTCAATAGCTTCATTCAGTCGTCGCTGGTCGAGAAAGATTAAGCCAAGTGTATTGGCAAGCCGCGCACTGTTTGGATTGACAGCAAAAGCCTCTTTGGCAATCTCTTCAGCCCGGCCCCACTTCTTGTTTGCCCGGGCAATCACTGCCAATACATTGAGCGCGTCAGGATGACCGGGCTCGATTTCAATCAAGCGTTCGCAGGCTGACTGCGCACCCGGCAAATCACCTGCATTGAAGCATGTCGCCGCCTCGTGCATGAGTTCGGTTATGGAAGAATCGCCATTCTTCATGACTTATCAATGTCTCTCGTCAACAAGCTGTGGAAAAGACTTTAATAGCTTAGCTGCACAAAGAAAAAGGGCGTTGCCAAAAACAACGCCCTTTCTCAGCATTATTATGGTGAAGCGTTTTAACGCTTTGAGAACTGGAAACTACGACGCGCTTTGCGGCGACCATACTTCTTACGTTCAACAACGCGAGAGTCACGCGTAAGGAAACCACCTTTCTTAAGAACAGGACGCAGGTCTGGCTCAAACAAGGTGAGGGCCTGTGAAATACCATGGCGCAGTGCGCCAGCCTGCCCCGACAGTCCACCACCGGAAACCGTGCAGTACACATCGAATTGGTTTTCTCTGTTGGTCACCTGAAACGGTTGATTGATCATCATCCGCAGCACAGGTCGTGGAAAATAGTTTTCCAGTTCGCGGCTGTTAACCGTGATTTTACCGGTGCCAGGCTTGATCCATACGCGAGCGACAGCATCTTTGCGTCGGCCAGTGGCATAGGAACGGCCAAATTCGTCTTTCTTCGGCTCGCGAGGTGCTGCTGCTTCAGTGACAACTTCCTTGAGATCTTCAAGAGAGGTGGTTGCATCCGTCATGTTTAAGCACTCCTCTTGTTCTTCGGATTGCGCGCGGCAATATCTAGGACTTCTGGTTTCTGAGCTTCATGCGGGTGTTCAGTGCCCGCGTAAATTTTCAATTTTTTGAACTGGGCACGACCAAGGGGCCCTTTTGGCATCATGCGTTCTACAGCTTTTTCAACAACACGCTCTGGATAACGTCCGGACAATAACTCGCCAGCTGTCCGGCTCTTAATCCCGCCAGGATAACCTGTATGCCAGTAATAAGTTTTATTGGATAACTTATCACCGGTCAGGCGCACTTTAGCAGCGTTGATCACGATGACATTGTCACCGGTATCAATGTGTGGGGTATACATAGGCTTATGTTTGCCGCGTAAAAGGTCGGCAATTTCAACGGCCATGCGGCCTAGGACAATGTCCTCAGCATCAATAATGTACCATTTGCGCTGCACCTCACTCGGGCGGGCTGAATATGTCTTCATTTCATCCTCTAGGAGCTTTTTTGGTTTTGACCTTTGCGCAGAATCAATTCTAAGCATGGTCATTACGAATTATAGCCGCTGTTTATGGGAGCTTTAATGCGGTGTCAACGCTAAAAAGATAGTAAAAACAGCAATTTGAGAATAAGGTATTATAATACCTTATTGGGGGCATGTGCTAATAAACGGCACCACTCTGTCGTACCATGTGCCCTTAATCAGTTCTGATATTTTAGGAATGGGGCGAGTGATGGGGATCGAACCCACGACCTCCTGAACCACAATCAGGCGCTCTAACCAACTGAGCTACACCCGCCATACCGGCGCGTCGATTAAACCCAAACAAATTCACAGTCAAGAATTGGAAAACTTCCCAACAAATATCGTGAAGAGCAGAACAGAGTTCTTGCCTATTTTTTAGGCAAAATGCTGGCCTTATGAGCAGATGCTACCCGCATACTATCTGCTAAATTTTAACATAAGCCATTGATGTATATTGTCTTTTCTTATCGACTTAAAATGGCACAATAATTGTATAGATGTTAAATAATAAACATCGCGTAGGCGAAGGTTCCGTATTGGGCGGAGTGTCCTGCTGCAAACGCAATTAACGCGAGAATTCTAAAATGGGCATGAAAAAAATCGAAGCTATCATCAAGCCGTTTAAGCTGGATGATGTTAAGGAGGCTCTGCATGAGGTCGGCCTGCAAGGCATCACAGTGACCGAAGCGAAGGGTTTTGGCCGTCAAAAGGGTCATACGGAGCTTTATAGAGGGGCAGAGTATGTGGTCGATTTCTTGCCTAAAGTGAAAATAGAATTGGTCGTTGAAGACGGCTTAGTTGATCGTGCGATTGAAGCGATTCAGCAAGCAGCTCACACGGGACGAATCGGAGACGGGAAAATTTTCGTCTACTCGATAGAGGATGCGATTCGCATCCGCACTGGCGAGCGAGGTACTGAAGCGGTTTAAACTCCCGCGAGGCGCCTACTCGCTTTGCTTGACCTGCTTTTCCTGCGCGAAGCAAGTCCTGCACAACTTTGCTGGCCATAACGGCAGCTAAGCTTTTACTCCACCACTCATAAGGATGGGAAAATCTATGTCGGACCCAAAGACAATACTTAAGATGATTGAGGAAAATGACGTTAAATACGTCGATTTCCGCTTCACCAACCCTGCCGGTAAATGGCAGCACACTGCCCAGCATGTTAGCACTGTGGATGAAGACATGCTGAATGAGGGCATCATGTTTGATGGCTCATCGATTCAAGGATGGAAGAGCATCGACAAGTCAGACATGACACTGCTGCCAGACCTTTCAACAGCTGTAATGGATCCATTTACGGCTCAAGCACAGTTGATCTTGTTCTGCGACGTTATTGAACCCTCAACAGGACAACCTTACAATCGCTGCCCGCGTTCTGTGGCAAAAGCCGCCCTCGCATACATGCAGTCCAGTGGGATTGCCGATGTCGCTTACTTTGGCCCAGAAGCGGAATTTTTTGTTTTTGATGATGTCCGTTTCTCGACCAAGCAAAACATGATGGGCTACCAGATCGATAGTGAAGAAGGTCCCTACAATAGTTGGCGTGGGTACGACGAAGGCAACTACGCTCACCGCCCAAAGGATAAGGGTGGTTACTTCCCAGTTCCACCAGTAGATAGTGGAACAGATCTTCGTGCTGAGATGGTCACCGTCATGCATGAGATGGGACTTGCCATGGAAAAACATCACCATGAAGTTGCACCATCACAGCACGAACTTGGCATCAAGTTTGACGAGCTGATCAAATGTGGTGATGGCATGCAGATATACAAGTTCTGCGTCCACATGGTCGCACATGCCTACGGCAAGACCGCAACATTCATGCCCAAGCCCGTCTATGCCGACAACGGCTCCGGTATGCATGTGCACCAATCTTTGTGGAAGGATGGCAAGAATTTATTCGCTGGCTCTGGCTATGCAGATCTATCGGAAATGGCATTGTACTATATCGGTGGCATCATTAAGCACGCCAAAGCTATTAATGCGTTTACCAACTCCACGACCAATAGTTACAAGCGGCTGGTTCCTGGCTTTGAAGCCCCTGTGCTATTGGCCTACTCTGCCCGCAATCGTTCAGCATCTTGTCGTATTCCGCACGTTGCCAGTCCAAAGGGCAAACGTGTCGAAGTCCGCTTCCCTGATCCGGCAGGCAACCCATACCTCGGCTATGCTGCCATGCTGATGGCCGGTATCGATGGCATTGAGAACAAAATTCATCCTGGCGATCCGATGGACAAAGACTTGTATGATTTGCCACCCGAAGAGTTAAAAGACATCCCGACTGTTTGCTCTTCACTGGCAGAAGCGCTGGATGCGCTGGATGCGGACCGCGACTTCTTGACCAAAGGCGATGCATTCACTGACGATATGATCGATGGCTATATTAGCCTTAAGCGGGCCGAAGTTATCCGCTTCATGCAAACTCCACATCCTGTCGAGTTCGACATGTACTACTCGTCCTAAAAACGTCCGACTAGATTGCCTGGACCAGATTGTTACCCAGGCTGTCTGATCGCGCAGGGAAACCCCCGCCTTCTCGGCGGGGGTTTTTCTTTACCTTAGCTTTTGGAGTGAATCTCGAAGAGAGTTCAGAATTGCCGAGAGAGGATATTTTCTAGTTTACTGTCTCAGGAATCTTAGATGATCCACCGGTGCCCTTCTTCTTTTTCTTTGTTGGTTTCGTCGCTTTCACCATCGGTTCAAGATCAAAGGTCAGCTTACGATCCTTCAGACCAATCTTGACGAGACCACCCGACACCAACTTCCCAAACAAAAGCTCTTCTGCAAGGGGCTTCTTAATCTCATGCTGGATGAGACGTCCGAGAGGACGGGCCCCCATAGTTTTATCATAGCCTTTGCTCGCTAAATAATCGCGCGCGGCCTGCGACAACTCAATCGTCACATTGCGGTCTGATAGTTGGGCCTCCAACTGAATGATAAACTTATCCACGACCTTACCAATCACCTCTGTATTTAGAGATGCGAAAGGAATAATAGCATCGAGGCGATTACGGAACTCCGGCGTAAACATACGCTCGATAGCTTCTTTATCCTCGCCCACACGGCTCTCACGCTCAAAACCAATCGCATTTTTTGCAAGCTCAGAAGCGCCTGCATTTGTCGTCATGATCAAAATCGTATTGCGGAAATCGACACTCTTCCCGTGATGGTCAGTAAGCTTCCCGTGATCCATAACTTGAAGCAAAATATTAAATAAGTCTGGGTGGGCTTTTTCAATCTCATCGAGCAAGAGGACGCAATGCGGATGTTGATCGACGGCATCCGTTAACAAACCACCTTGGTCAAATCCTACATAGCCAGGAGGCGCACCAATAAGTCGTGATACAGAATGGCGTTCCATATACTCAGACATATCGAAGCGATGCAGTTCTATGCCTAAACTGGCGGCAAGCTGACGCGCGACTTCCGTCTTACCAACGCCGGTTGGTCCAGAGAATAGGTAACTGCCAATTGGTTTCTCAGGCTCTCTTAAACCGGCGCGCGATAGCTTAATGGCACTCGATAGCGCGACGATGGCATTGTCTTGGCCAAAGACCATTGTTTTAAGATCGCGCTCAAGAGCCTGCAGAGCTTTTTTATCGTCCCGAGATACAGACTTAGGCGGAATGCGGGCCATCTTAGCGACAACAGCCTCAACCTCTTTGACAGAAATTGTCTTGCGGCGTTTTGCCTCAGGCACAAGCATTTGCGCTGCACCAGTTTCATCGATCACATCAATTGCTTTATCTGGAAGCTTACGATCATTGATATATTTTGATGCAAGCTCAACGGCTGTGCGAATCGCATCGGCGGTATACCTTACGTTATGATGTTTTTCATAATAAGGCTTGAGACCCTTGAGAATTTTGATTGTGTCCTCAACGGACGGTTCGACAACATCTATCTTTTGGAAACGCCGCACCAATGCACGGTCTTTCTCGAAGTGACTGCGGTATTCTTTATAGGTCGTCGAACCCATACACCTTAAAGAGCCGGCCGCAAGCGCGGGTTTCAACAGATTGGATGCATCCATTGCTCCACCTGATGTGGCCCCTGCGCCGATAACAGTGTGGATCTCATCAATGAAGAGGACAGCCCCTTCTGTTTGTTCCAACTCTGAAACAACAGCCTTTAGACGCTCCTCAAAATCCCCACGGTATCGCGTCCCCGCCAATAATGTTCCCATATCTAATGAGAAAATTGTGGCGTTCTCTAAAACAGCCGGAACCTCTTTGTTAACAATTCGTCTTGCTAATCCCTCGGCCAGTGCCGTTTTACCAACACCAGAATCACCAACATAAAGCGGGTTGTTTTTCGTTCGTCTGCATAGGATTTGGATGGTTCGTTCGATCTCGAGATCACGACCGATCAGCGGGTCAATTTTACCGTCTGCAGCTTTTTCATTTAAGTTAACGCAATAGGCCGTCAGTGCTTCTTTGCCCTGTTTGCCAGGCTCGTCCCCACCCTGTGCGTCGTCTTCGGCGCCACTTACAGGTTTAGACCGTGCTTCGCCAGGACGTTTAGCAATACCGTGAGAGATATAATTCACAGCGTCCAAGCGCGTCATATCCTGGGTTTGCAGAAAATAAACAGCATGGCTCTCCCGTTCAGAGAAAAGTGCCACAAGCACGTTAGCTCCTGTGACTTCCTCGCGATTAGAGGACTGCACATGAATAGCCGCGCGCTGGACAACGCGCTGAAAGCCGGCGGTCGGCTTAGGGTCTTCTTCTCCAGACCCGACAAGACCTTCCATATCTTCGTCAACGAAACCAGTCAGCACTTGGCTGAGCTGATCTAAATCAACATTACATGCGCGCATTACAGATATGGCGTCTTGATCGTCGCATAACGCCAATAATAGATGCTCCAACGTGGCATATTCATGATCTCTCTCGGCGGCTAAAGCCAGAGCGTGATGCAATGTCTTTTCTAGGTTTTGTGAAAGCATCGAAAAATACCTTAGTTTTAGAGTGAGTACTTTAGCGCGTGACGTTGTCGTTATTCTTTTTCTAACGTGCATTGGAGTGGATGTTGGTGTTTTCGTGCCAAATCCATCGTCTGAGTCACTTTGGTTTCAGCAACTTCATAGGTGTAGACACCACAAACACCGACGCCTTTTTGGTGCACATGCAACATAATACGTGTCGCTTCATCGCCAGTTTTACCAAAGACACGTTCCAATACATGAACAACAAACTCCATCGGCGTGTAGTCATCGTTCAACATTAGAACTTTGTACATGGACGGTTTCTTGAGCTTAGGACGTGCCTTGATCACCACGCCTATATCAGGTCCGCCCTTGTCATCCCCATCATCATGGTCGCTGCTGTTAACTGCAGCACCAATCGGAGAAAAAGAGAGATTAAGTTTAGGTTTTGAAGTCATTCTTGCAGGTACCATGGTTCTAATATTACCAAATATGGTATCGCATCTTGCCTAAAAAAAGACCCCCCTCAAAAGAGTCTTCAACCTTACTCCGGCGCGGGACTTCCAGAGGGTATCGACCGGCACACAAGATAGCTTTAAACGAAATCTTAATGATCGTCATTTTATCATAAGAATCAAAGAGATGACTGGACACGTTAACCTTTTACACGTTACGATTCGGTTACTCAGAGGTGCTACCAGCGCCTGGGGATTTATTGGGTAGGGAAATCCTTTTGCACGCCTTCGCGAATTTGGGCAGAATTTTGGTTGCAACGCTAATGATCTTAGCGTTGGGAAGCCCTATTGCTGAGGCTAAATATGCCTCAATGATCATTGATGCCGAAACAGGCCGAGTTTATCACGAGGTGAATGCAGACACCCGCAATTACCCTGCTTCACTCACAAAAATGATGACGCTCTACATGCTGTTCGAGAAACTTGAACAGGATGAGCTAAACTTAGAAACAAAAATGACCGTTTCAGCAAACGCGTCGCGTCAACCAAGTTCTAAAATGTGGCTTGCCGCAGGCAGCAAGATCACCGTTGAGGACGCAATTCTAGGATTGGTCGTGCGTTCTGCAAATGATGTTGCAGTCGTTGTTGCAGAGCATTTAGGGAAAACCGAACGCGGTTTTGCCCAGGAGATGACAAAGAAAGCAAAATCTCTTGGTATGACCCAAACCAATTTCCGGAATGCATCGGGCCTACCAAATCGCGGACAGCTCTCAACGGCTAGAGACATGGCAACTCTCTCACAGCATCTAATGAACGATTTTCCCCAATACTATAGTTATTTCTCTAGAACGAAATTCACATATCAAGGCACAACCTACCGAGGCCACAACAGATTTGTTGATCGTTACGAAGGCGCAGATGGCTTAAAAACAGGCTACATCAACGCATCAGGATTCAACCTGGCTGGGTCTGCTAAACGAGAAAACAAGAGATTGATCGGAATTGTTTTCGGTGGAAAGTCTGCAAAACAACGTGATCAGCATCTGGCAGAACTCATGGATAAGGGGTTCAGCGAGGCCGCTAAGTATGGACGTCCCCCCTACCCCGCCAGAAAACCTTTAATGATGGTTATGGCTGACGGTTCTCTTATGCCGGCCGGCATTACGATAAAACCAAAAACTAAACCCAACCTTGCCTTGTTAAGAGCTGAGGCTTGGGGAATCCAAATAGGAGCCTTCTCAATTAGCGATGTTGCGCAACAAAAAGCTGATGAAGCTGCGTCGAAAGTTAGACTCCAATTTGCTTCAGTGTTTGGCAGAATTGAACCGGTAACAGTTAGCGGTAAGCAACTGTACCGCGCCCAAATCATGGGGCTAACCCAGGCAGACACAAGAACCGCTTGCTCTTTAATGGAACGTGCACCTCACCAATGCCTCATCGTTGCGCCGGAGTTTGCAGCTCTTATTCCACCAGATCACGCCGGCTAGTTTATTCGCCTATTCAGGTAACGTAACTCCGCTTTTAGATAACTGAGCGGACAAAGAGCTTTTAATTTTTGTCAGTTTATCGGCGGCCTCTGCCTCACACCGCGCCACCAATACTGCTTGTGTATTAGATGCGCGCAGCAACCACCAGCCGCCCTCTTCCAACACGCGTACACCATCTACATTATTCACGTTGGCACCGGATTGTTTCAAACGCTCTCGCACTTCTTCAACCACCTCAAACTTCCGATCATCCGGACAATCAAAACGTAGTTCAGGTGTGTTGAGGGCTTTCGGTATGCGGTCAAAGCGGGACATTAAAGTTTCGTCTTGAGAGGCCAATATTGACAGGAAACGGATCGCCGCATATAGCGCATCATCAAAACCATAATAATGATCAGCAAAAAAGATATGGCCGCTCATTTCGCCAGCGAGCGGTGCCCGTAATTCATTCATCTTGGCTTTGATAAGCGAGTGGCCGGTCTTTGCCATTACTGGCTGGCCACCCATGCGAGCAATCTCATCAAACAGGACCTGACTGGCTTTAACGTCAGCTATAATGGACGCTCCTGGTTTTTCTGCCAGAACAGCCTCGCCCAAAATGATTAGAATTTGGTCTCCCCAAAGGATATTGCCGCGACCATCCACAATACCAATGCGGTCACCATCACCATCAAATGCAAAGCCAACGTCGGCTTGCTCGTCTTTCACCTTGGAGATTAATTGCTCTAAGTTTTTTGGAACTGTTGGATCTGGATGGTGACTGGGGAAGTCCCCATCAATCTCACCGTTGATCACAACATGCTTGCCGGGCAAACCTTGAACTGCTGCGGACACAACTTCCCCAGCAGCACCATTGCCAGGATCCCACACGACAGTAAGTTGCTTATCGCCCTTAAAGTCCTGCAACACCCTTGCGACATAACGATCAAAGGCAGGTTTGTCTGATACTGCACCTGATCCGCTTTGAAAGACCGCCTCCGCAGCCCGGCGACCCAGGTCAGAAATGGCCTCTCCGTAGAAAGGCTTTTTCCCGAGCATCATTTTAAAACCGTTGTGAGTTGGAGGATTGTGGGAGCCAGTCACCATGATCCCTGCATCCGCCTTGCCCTCAATCGTCGCAAAGTAAAGCATAGGACTTGGACCGCGACCAACACGCTCGACATTTACGCCCGTTGATTTAAGCCCATTGACAAGGGCGGCCTCCATAGCAGGTGAACTATGCCGACCATCATACCCAACGCAAACACGCCTGCCGCCTTGCTCAAGAACAAGTGTCCCAAAAGCCTGACCCAGCGCTATTGCATCAGCTTCGTGTAGCGTATCGCCAACAATTCCGCGGATATCATACTCGCGCAACACCGACGGGTGAAAAATATGAGCTGACGTCACGCTACTGCACCGATCACTTTCTTAGGTCTCCCAATACAATGATAGGAAAACCCTGCTTTTTCGACATCGGCTGGCGAATAGATATTTCGGAGATCGACAAGAACAGGCTGTGACAACAGGTCCTTGGCGCGTTCCAAATCAAGACTCCGGAATTCGTTCCATTCCGTGACAATCACTAAGACATCTGCACCGTCCATAGTAGCATAAGCATCATCACAATAATTGATGTCAGAGAGTATCTTTCTCGCTTCGTCCATTCCCTCTGGATCGTACGCCTGGATCTTTGCTCCGGCACTGACCAGAGCTGGAATGATGGCAAGCGATGGACTGTCTCGCATGTCATCCGTATTAGGCTTAAAGGTCAGGCCGAGAATCGCAACAGTCTTGTCAGCCACTGAGCCACCGCATGCCTGCACAATACGTTCAGCCATTGCTGATTTCCGCTTATCATTAATAGCAACAACCGCCTCTACGATCCGAAGCGGAGACTTGTAATCTTGCGCGGTTTTAACCAGGGCCAGAGTATCTTTCGGGAAGCATGATCCGCCATAGCCAGGTCCTGGGTGAAGAAATTTTTTGCCTATTCGACCATCTAATCCAATGCCCTTCGCAACGTCATGTACATCGGCTCCAACCTTTTCACACAAATCTGCTATCTCATTGATAAACGTTATCTTGGTCGCCAAGAAGGTATTAGCTGCATACTTGATCAGCTCTGATGTTTCGAGTGCTGTAAAAAGAATTGGGGTCTCGATGAGATAAAGCACGCGATAAAGTTGGCGCATAACCTCCTTTGCTCGATCTGACTCTGCACCTATTACGACACGGTCAGGTCGCATAAAATCATTAATGGCTGAGCCCTCTCTTAAAAACTCAGGATTGGAAGCCACATCGAAATCAATATCAGGACGATTTTTTTTAACAATACGCTCGACCTCACGACCCGTTCCCACAGGCACAGTCGATTTAGTTACAATGACTGTATAGCCTTCAATCGCCTGTGCAATTTCCTCAGCTGCGGCATAGACATAAGACAGATCAGCGTGACCATCGCCACGACGGCTAGGTGTACCGACAGCAATAAACACGGCATCCGCGCCTTTCACTGCATCCTTGAGATCAATCGTAAATGTTAAGCGGCCAGCGTCTGCATTAGTTTTTACGAGTTGATCTAGACCTGGTTCATAAATTGGTATTTCGCCTTGTTTTAGAGCTTCGATTTTTCCGACGTCTTTATCGACGCACACAACATCGACACCAAACTCAGAGAAACACGCGCCAGATACTAATCCGACGTAGCCTGTTCCAATCATCGCAATACGCATATCTGTAGATTATCCCTATACAGAGGTGATTTTATTTTAGAAGTGGACCAACCATTGCTCTAACTCGGTCCGCCAAATCTGGGCGCTTTAAAGCAAAAGCGAGGTTTGCCGCCAAAAAACCAACCTTGTCGCCGCAATCAAAGCGCTCGCCATTGAAGCGTACGCCATGAAATGGAACAGTACCTGTTGTTGCATCAATCGCATCGGTTAATTGGATTTCTCCGCCAGCACCCGCCACCTGTTTGTCTAAGAAATCAAACACCTTAGGATCAAGGACGTAACGACCGATATTTGCCAAGCGGGACGGGGCAACCTTGGGATCTGGTTTCTCAACCATGCCACGCGCCTTAGCAATGCGCCCATCATCAGTTTCAACATCTAAAATACCATACCGGTTGGTATGTGCCTCCGGCACCTCTGTCACAGCAATCAGGTTTCCACCTAGATCAGCATGAGCTTCTATAAGTTGATTGAGGCATGGCGGATCGGACATCAGCAATTCGTCAGGCAACAGCACGGCAAACGGCTCGTCACCTATCATTGCGCGTGCGCACCATACGGCGTGGCCGAGACCTAATGGAACTTGCTGGCGAACGGAAAAAATTTTGCCGGGCTCCGGCATAAATGACAAAACAGAGTCTAAGGCTTCACTCTTTCCTCGACTATTAAGCAAGCTTTCCAGTTCTGGTGCATGATCAAAATGGTCAACCAAAACCGATTTGCCCCGTCCTGTCACAAATACAAAATTCTCAATGCCTGAGGCGGCAGCTTCTTCGACCGCGTACTGTATGAGTGGCTTGTCAACAACGGGGAGCATCTCTTTGGCGATGACTTTGGTCGCGGGTAAAAACCGCGTACCAAGTCCCGCAACCGGAAAGACCGCCGTGCGCACGCGTCCTGCCATACCCCCGTCTCCTATGACACTTTTATGACTGAAAGCGCAGAATTCTGCCACCTTCAGAAGGCTTCGACGCCGCTTTGTGACACGCGGAACAGACTGTTGCAATACCGATTGGCCATTGCGGACGAAACAGAATCATTCCTTCAGAAGTAAGTCCTTCGCTTCATTGATTTTTGCGGCTAGGTAAGGTGAACCGCCTCGATCAGGATGCACCTTCGCCATAAGGCTGCGATAAGCGGCCTTTATCGCTTTCCGATCCGCATCAGGTTCCAGTGCTAAAATTTTAAGGGCCTCTGCTCGCGTCATTGGTCCGCTCGGCGGCGATGGAGGAGACTCAGCATTATCCTCATCCGGCTCACGATCACGACGCCATCCAATGTGGGCGCGATCAAGGTAGGCATCTAGCAAACCACGAGAATCTGCGTCGGATGCCACATCCTGCCGAAATTCCATTAGGACTTCGAGAGGCATAGCGGACAATAGGCGGCCCTGAAATTTACCGTCCAAAACCTCGCCATCCATGCGGCCGCTGTCGTGATCCAGAGACATTCTCAAATAGTGGGATTCGACCTTAGACTCCTGGCCGGCCGCCTTAGCCCTACCGCCAAACCCTCCTAGATTACCAAACATGCCTCGCGCCTGTTGAAACATCGAATACATATTAAAGAGGCGCCAACCAAAGGCAAAAATGCCCATCACCAGACCGAAGGCAGCAACCAAGCGCCCTGTCAAAGCAAGGAATACGGCGACAAGGCCCAGCCCCCAAATCGCTCCCCATTTCATAGCCCGTTTAATGGCTGCCGGGTCGGCATTGGCATACCATCTCATAATAAGAATCAGGCCAACAAGTATGCCAATCCCAAGTATTGCTGAGGGCAACATAATCTACCGCCGAGTCATCTGGTCAGTGATACTTAATATGTCGCCACCTTGTTTGCGGCCATAGTCTTCCAAGGCCCGTGCACCGCCAGCAGCAAATGTAGCGACCGCATTCAATAGGGCTCGCAGAGCCCCAGGGCTAGATGCATCGAACAGGCAATACGCACCGCCGGAGATTTTGGCGATGTGTTTAAACGCTGAGGCAGCAGGTTCTCCCCCACCTTCATGGAACATAAACACTGGAACGCCGCGTAGTCCAAGTTTACCCGCAGCATCTGCCAATAGATCTATGTTTTCCTCGATGGTGTCACCAATGAAAACGAGAGCGTTTACAGTTTTCATCTCAGCCTCTTTCAAGGCGTGTTTTAGTATACGCTCAATTTGGGTGCGACCGGCCAATACTCCAACTTTTCCCATTAATCGACCGAGTACTTTCGGATCTCTCGTCCACTGGCTTGACCGGCATTCCATCAATCCACGGTAGAACACAAGTTGAACCTCCAGGCCGCCCAAAGATGCGGCCTCAGCAAACATATCGCTCTGTATGCCGATTGCCATCTCCCAGGTTGCCCCCCGGCTCGCGGTAGCATCCATAGAAAAAATAAGGCGCCCAGACGCCTCACGATTGCTAACAGCGGTGACCTCTGCAGCATCAAGAAAAGCAGAAACATCGCGACTGACACCTGCTGGTCTGAGAGATTTTGCACTCATGCTACAAGTCTACTCCGCATTTACCTTAGATATCATCTGCACCGCCGGAACATACTCGGCAATCATATCGATCAGATCCCGCAACTCCTGCCGAGCCGCAACATGTGAGAGAGTCCAGGAAAACCCTGAATTTTGTCCTTCGAAGTCGGATAAAGTTAACCCTTGTAAGAACAGTTCCTTAAATATGACCCGCTCACCAAACCCTGGTCCAACACGAAAACCAACCCGTTTTGCGAGCTCTTCGATTATATCTGACATGGTGCGCTTATTGTGCGCATCAAGGGCACTTAGACGGTTTCGAAGAACAATCCAATCAATTGTTTTGCCATCACGGGCCGCTCTCACTTGACGAGCCTGCCAAATGCGCTCGGCGTAATGTCTTGGCCCCAAAATTTTACCTGACTCAGGGTCAACTTCTGCCAGCACCGCCATGTCAATAAGACTATCATTTAATGGCGTAACAATGAGATCAGCGCAGGAATGTAGCTTTTTGGATAAGGCACTATAGGAACCGGGCGTATCGATCACGACAATGTCTGTATTTATATCTGCAATCTGTGTTGCGATTTCTGCATCAGTGGCATCTTGCCAATCGCTCAGACTAGCAAGTTCAGGGCTGACGAGGGGCGCGTCTGTATGAGTTTCTATAAAACGTTTACGGTTTTTAAGATAAGTCGTTAAACTGCCTTGGTCATAATCCCCATCTATTAGAGAGACCGTTAACCCAAGCTTGGCGAGTGCGACAGCAACGTGAAAAGTCAGAGTAGACTTACCCGTGCCCCCTTTTTCATTTCCAAAAACAATAACGATCGTCATGCGAGTTTGAGTTGACCCTTAATGATTAAGCCCGCGTCAATTTGGCCCAGACCCTATAGACCTGTAGAGTCCGTATCAACACAATGGGCAAGCAACGCTGGCAAATCCAGCGCCCGATGCCAAGACCGTCTGCATTTGCATCTCATTCTTATCATTAGAGTTTTACAATATTCTAGAGTTCGACGATATGAGTAGGCTGATATGACACAGAGCATGATGACATTTTACCTGATTAATCAGGACGAATACTCATCACTGACAACAGAAAGTATTTCCTAAATTATGAGTGAATCGGCGGACTGTATAGTAATCGGCGCAGGTGTAATCGGCTTGGCTGTTGCCCGAGCCATGGCTATGGCTGGCCGTGAAGTGATTGTTATCGAAACTGCCGATGCCATTGGAACAGCAACCAGTTCCCGCAACAGTGAAGTTATTCACGCTGGCGTTTATTATCCGGAAGGCAGCCTAAAAGCCCGATTATGTGTGCGTGGCCGAGACATGATGTATGCCTATTGTGCCAGCCACGGCGTTATCGCCCAGAAAACAACCAAACTGATATTCGCAGCAGACGACAGTGAACTTGAATGTTTAAAGTCTTTGCAAGCCCATGCTGGTCGCAACGGTGTCCCTCTAGACTGGCTGTCCGCTAATGACGCTGCCAGATTAGAGCCGAACCTTAAGTGCGCTGCGGCATTGCTATCGCCAGAAACCGGTATTGTTGACAGTCATAGCTTTATGCTGGCCTTGCAGGGTGATGCCGAAGCACATGGCGCTTTAATTGCTTTCAACAGCCCTGTTATCGGCGGGCGTATAATAGCAGACTCTGACCGCCATGCCATTGAGATCGAGACAGGCGGAGCAGATGGCATGAAATTGATAGGGCGAGATGTCATTAACTGTGCTGGCCTGGGGGCTCAACAGATCAGCTACACGATGAACGGTTTGGATCAAACCAATATTCCCGCATTGCACTATGCGAAGGGAAGCTATTTTTACCTAACCGGGAAAGCTCCTTTTTCACGGCTAATCTATCCTCTGCCGGGAACCGCCAGCCTTGGTTTACACTACACCTTAGATTTGTCCGGGCAAGGCCGTTTTGGGCCGGATATAGAATGGATAGATACGCTTTCCTACGATGTAAGTCCGGCCAGGGCTGATACCTTTTATGAGGCCGTCAGACGTTATTGGCCCGACCTCCCTGATGGTAGCTTGAGACCAGGTTACTCAGGAATTCGACCCAAATTGCAAGCGAAGGGAGAAGCCGCAAGAGATTTCGTGATTCAAACACCTCAAGACACAGGCGCTATAGGATATACGGCCCTCTATGGCATAGAATCTCCGGGGTTAACGTCTAGCCTTGCCATAGCCGAATACGTTGCGGAGCAACTGGTTTAAAATATGCGGAGCGAGTGACTTGAAAAACCGTTTACAAAGATTTCTGAACATTACTGCTGCGTTCTGGAGCATGGGGTTATTGGGATTTAATGACCTCCACCAGAATCAGGCATTCGCGCAAAACAATGACCTATTATTGTCTGACCCAATGTTCACAGAAGAAATGGTTCCGCTCTCTCGTGTTCCAAACTATCGGGACCGCATGCGTGAAATCATCGAAGAACTCGCTGACTATGCAGCAACACGCAATAAGAATTTTGCCGTACTCGCCCGTCCCGGCTTTGAGCTGTTAAGGTGGGACCAGCGCGAGTTCATTCTTGCCGAAGCGAAGAGGCAAGAAAACATGATGCTCCCCGAAGACGCAATTACGCCGTTAAAGGAGCCGATGCGCCGCTTCATACAAGCCATTGATGGAATAGCGTTAAATAATCAATACTGCGGTGAAGGCAGATCAACCGATGAACTCATGATCTATAAGCGCATGGGAGTCTCATTGTTCTCAGTGGAACATTGCGGCACGGAAGCTGCTGCGTTTGGAGCACTAGAGCAATCGAGTGCAGTAGGCATTGTCAGCCATGTCGATGCTGATGAGGCAGACATTTTTGGAGACATACCCAACTGGCGGCCTATGAACGAAAATTCCAATAATATTGAAACGTTGGATGATGTGCAGAACGTTCTGGTGGCCACTCAGAGCAGACCGTACGGGTCTCGCGGAGACTGGCTGCTTGCTATTGGACAGACAAACTATGATGCGGTTGTTATCGACGCCTTCTATAACGGCAAGGAAGCACTCACGGAAGATGAAGTGCATAGCCTAAAATTTAAGGAGTTAGGCTCACGCCGACTGGCTATAGCCTGGCTCGATATTTCTTATGCTGCAGACGACAGATACTACTGGGAGCGTGAGTGGGAGGTAGGCACTCCCAGTTGGATTGTCGGTCGTCATCCTGAACGACCTGGTACATATGCGGTTGAATATTGGCATCCGCGCTGGAAATCCATTATTGGCACTTACTTTAAGGGCTTAATGGATCTTGGATTCGACGGCGTTATTCTCAATGGTACAGATGCTTACCTGCGATTTGAAGCCATGACGCCTCTCGACCCGCTCTGAACTCGAGTTCAGCCCTGAACCTTAGCGATTACGGCATCAAGAGCCCGTAATAATCGGTCGCCAGCTTTACCGCCGTCGCCATCCATCCGCTGCACGATGATTAGCTTAAGGGTGTCTATATGGACTTTTACGACCTGCAATTGCGGTGCTGTTAACGTACCCGGAATGGACTCAATAAACTTAGCCAGTTGATTGCCCACAGCCGTCATTAGTGGGTAACCAAAACTACCGCCCTGTCCCTTAATATCATGCGCATATCCGTGAAGATCTTCCTTGGCTTCATCCGCTGACGCAGGGTCCGATAGAGCCCTTTCATAAGCGCCTTGAAGTGCCGCAAGATCGTCCTTTACCCATCCCAGGTAGTCCTCTGACATTTCACCTATCGCAAGTTCGGCTTGCTCTAAGGCGGACGCATCAACAGACGAAGCATCGACTGTTACTTTGCTCTTCAGAGTATTCGGTGGGTAGATGTACTCGGGTTCTTGAGCCATTCAGGCACCTTTTACAGGACAATACCAAACGCTGAAATAGCGCGTGTTAGGAGCATTAAATACTAGCTCCTATTTTGGGGATTCCCAAACTCTAAGCACATCCGTTATACCTCCTAATTCCCTATAGTTAAAACAGGAAGTAAGCCGCGAGCGCTAGGAACACAAAGAAACCCACAACATCCGTGACTGTCGTCAAAAATACAGCAGAGGACGTGGCTGGGTCGATATTAAGTTTATCCAGCGCTATAGGAATGGTTATTCCTGCAAACCCCGCAACCAGCATATTCACCACCATGGCGGCGGCGATTACCAAAGCCAACCCAACATCTTGAAACCAAACGTAGGTAACAAGCCCCGCCAACAGAGCGAAAAAGCAGCCATTGATCAACCCGGCTAACACTTCCTTACCGATAATCCGGGTTGCATTGCTGGCATCAAGGTCTTTGGTGGCGAGGCTTCTGACCGCAACAGTGAGCGTTTGCGTTCCGGCATTTCCCCCCATAGAAGCGACAATGGGCATTAAAACAGCTAGGGCGACCAGTCTCTCAATTGTCGGTTGAAACCATCCGATGACAATTGATGCTACAATAGCCGTCAGTAAGTTCAACACGAGCCATGATAATCGCCCCCTTACGGTTGCTAAAACAGCTCCATATAGATTGTTGTCCGAAACACCGGCCAATTTGAAGATATCTTCTTCAGCTTCTTCGCCAATAACGTCGACGATATCATCAATCGTAATCTGCCCAATAAGTCTGCCAGACTTCTCAACAACTGGTGCGGTTACAAGATCACGCTGGCGAAAAAGATAAGCGACGTCTTCACGGTCCATGTCTGGTGTGATGATTTCCATACCGACATTAACGATATCCCGCATCTGCACCGGACGGCGTGACCTCACGAGGCGATTGAGATCAACAAGACCGACGGGTCGATGACGTGGATCTACAACGAAAACCACATAAAACTCATCTGGTAGACTGCGTGCCGCACGCAAATAATCGATTGTTTCACCGACCGTCCAATAATCTGGCACGGAGACCAATTCGCGCTGGATAAGCCGGCCCGCAGTCTCTTCACCATAAGCCAGACTAGCTTCAATCTGCATACGATCTGGCGCAGGAAGTTTCTCAAATACAGCTTCTCTTTGCGCTGGAGAAAGCAGACCCGCAATATAAACCGCTTCATCCGAATCCAATTGCGCCAGGGCGGATGCAAAATCCTCGAAGCCCATCGCATGCATAACGTTGTCACGAACCGAATCATTAAGTTCAGTTAAGACCTCTGGATTAAGCTGATCCTTAAGCGTCTCAACGAGTTGGCGACAAGTTTTTGGTTCAAGGTGCTCTAACAGATCAGCCAGATCAGCAGGGTGCAGATTGACGACAAGTTTTTTGACTCGTTTCTTCTTTTTTTGAAGAAGCGCGTCCTCAACCTCATCAACAAAAGCAGGATGCAGACCAAAGGTTTCATCCAATGAGTCGGGGTCGCTTTGGATGCTTTTATGATAAACGGTCTGCGCCATGTGTTACCTCAGCACTCCGGTCGGAATACGTAATTTTTTCATAGGCTGTTCGGATTAATCTGAACTGCACTTATAGACATTTGAGCTTACTGGTCGTCTAACACATAAATAACAATCAGGTGTCCATCCGGATCTATAAATGCTGACTCTCTACCTTTCGCAGTGCCATCCGGATTTGGAAGAATCTGAGGCGGAATAACTTCTAAGCCAGCAGCAGCGACTTTCTCAAGAACCTCGTCGAATTTTGGACAATTGATTACGGCTGCAACCATCCGCGGCACTGGCATAGGCGGCAACTCTATGCCCTTCACTTCCGTTAAGGCCATAGTACGTTCCTGACTTTTAGAATTTAGCGTTGCAAACCTTAACTTGGCTTCTTTTGGTAATGTAAAAACTGGATACGAGTATGAATCTTCGGCTGAGACTTTCTGGTAATCAATAGTGAAGCCCAGGATATCGCAGTAAATCTCCAGTGATCTGTCCAAGTCAGAGACGCAGAGGTTTATTCTCTTGAATGTTGGTGAATTCGTCATAGTGCACCTCCTGCTGGGACTTTTTGCCTAAATGATAGCAAAACGCCGTTTTCAAATGTCTTCCAAGGGATGGAAGCTCAATTTAAAGAAGGTGTACACTAAAGCCTAGAAGGCTCCATTGGAAACAGACAAACAGGTATCGAAAAAATGAAAATATTGCATAGATTTCTTGCCTTATTTCTAGCTGCGGCATTGTGGAGCAGCTCTTCTCAAGCTGAAACAGCTTTGGTATTCGGGGCAACCGGCCAACTGGGTGCCCGCGTCGTCAAACTACTAATTGAAGACGGACACGATGTAGTAGCTTTTGTAAGAGCCTCATCAGACCGGTCACCACTTGATGGATTAATCGTCAAATATGCTGTTGGCAACATGATCGACCAACAGAGCGTAAAATCGGCCTTCGAAAGGCAAACCATTGATGTTGTTATAAACACGGCGCGTGCCCCAACTGACTTGGAAGGTTTTTACAAACTGAGCAGCACTTTCATTGCCGAAGCGGCTGAGGCCGCTGGCGTAAAACAAATCATTCATCATGGGGCTGTGGGCGCAGGGTCCAACATGGCGCTCCATCCGGATGTGCCATGGGACCGTGTTCCAGCGCTCGTACCGCGTATGATAGACCATGGCGTTGCAGAAGAAATATTCTTCTCTATCAGAGTCCCCACAACCATTATTCGTAACAGCCGGGTCTGGCCCGACGACACACCAGCGACCGGCAACGCCAAGCTAACTGAAGACCGTAGAGTACTGACACCGATCACCAGGATTGATCTGGCGCGCTTCACAATGGACTGTTTGCTAAACGAGACATGTTACGGCAAAGTTTACCACAATCGAGACGATAGCCTAACCTGGCCACCACCCAGCTTTTTAGAAGGAGCAGAAGAATGATCAACGCACTTAGAGTTTTTGCCCTTCTAGGTAGCCTCTTAGGACCGATAGCCTCAGCGCAAGCTGACGGCGTGATGGTTTTTGGCGCAACAGGGCAACTCGGTGCTCCGCATGTCGAGCAACTTTTAGAAAAAGGCGAGACGGTCATCGCTTTTGTCAGACCAACATCAGACAGGTCCAGGCTCGACGGGTTGAATGTGCAATATGCCACTGGCGACCTGATGGACGCAGCATCCGTGCGCGCAGCCATGGAACAGTACAACCCCCGCGTCGTGATCGATACGTCCGCGCGGCGTGGAGGCATGATGACCCGTGACCAACCGTTTTACGCGGATGCCATGCGTAACATCGTAGCGGCAGCAAAGGTAACGGGCGTTGAGCAGATCATCATTCATAGCTCAGTCGGCGTACGCGGCAGTGCGAAGAAACTCTTGGAAGAGCAATTCGGGTACGACACCGAAAGCCCAAATATCCGAGACAAAGGAGAAGCTGAGATTGCACTGGAAAACAGCGGTGTCGGCTATACGATTATCCGCAACGGACTCCTTGATCCAGAACCCGCCGCCCCCACAGGATCAGCATACTTAACTGAGGATATGAATAGCTTTAGTCGCATCACACGAACAGATCTAGCGACGTTATCGTTAAGCTGCATGGATACCCCTGAGTGCATGGGTAAAATCTATCACGCGCAAGACGACAGCCTAAAGGGGCCACGGCCTGAGAGCGGTGACGGAGATTAAAGCAGACCCTGTTTGCTAATTTAGTTGCCTGTGATGATATACATACGCACCGTTTGTGCGTTCAACGGGGCCCATTCTTCAAAGCCGCGCCAATACCCGTACTTTGGACGTAGTTCATCTATGGCCTTGGTGATCACAGCATCCGTGTACCGCTCCCCTTGCGCGATGACACCCTCAACAGACTCTGATGGTGGTTCAACGGTTTCAGCTTCCGCCTTGATGAGGGCCTGTTCCATATCCAGAAAGTAGTTGAGATAATTCTCGATCCATATCGCTGGCCCTGGCCCGCTGTGCCCGCCAACAACCCAATCAACATCCAGTTTTGACGCTCCGCGAAGGGACTGAATATATCCATGGACATTTGTGTCCGGCAGCGTGCGATAGGGAACAATACCTATTTCGAGCGTATCGACAAAAACAAGAACACGCCCAATCCCGGCCTCAAAAGACAACGCAATATTAGAAACCCCGTGATTGGGACCAAAGTAATGCACTCCAACAGACTGACCGGGGATGGAGATCGTATCGCCGTTATCTACAAGCCTTTCGGGTTTGGGAACATCAGGATCACCGCGGCGTTTTAGTGATGCGAGGGTTCCAGGGTGCGCGTAGATTGTGGCATCTGGCGCCAATACATCAGCCCCGACAATATGATCACGATGATCATGGCTATAGACGATCTTCGTAATAGGGGCATCCGTAACAGATGCCACCGCTTCACGGTACAATGCGGCGACCTCTTTGCTCACCGGATCAACCGCTAGAACTTCGCCATCTCCGACGACAAACGGACTGACATAAAAGCCAGGCCACCAGCGAAACAGGTAAACGCCCTTCCCCAGGTCTTCCACTGACCATGTGTTATCATCGCTGCGTGAGATTTCATCAGGAATGTACGTCTGCGCTTGAGCTTGCGCAGGAAAACAGAAAGTAGCCGCAAGGCAAAATACGAGACTCAGACTAAGCACTCTCAAAAAAATCAACATCATCATTCTCTCTAACAACGCATCCAAATATACCGACCGCTAAAATTCTGCCGTTTAGAATGGCGCAATCTCAAGAGGGCTTGTGTGAAACCGTTCAATAACGCCACGCTCAAAACCTTGAGGATCCTTGATAATGTTTGCTTTCATAGCCGCCGACCCCGCCCCTGCAAACACGTCTGTGTCTCCACGCTCCATGGCGTCGAACACTTCATGAGCGTGGGCAACAGGCGATATCCCTCCTTCATATCCTGGAGGGGACATCCTGGTTTGCACGCCGCCTGTAAACACACCTGAGACAATGATTGGCTCGCGGTCGAGTTCAGCTCGAAGGCCAGCCGTCATAATGGCTGCAGATGCCTTCGACATGCTGTAACTGGTATACTCAGGTAAACAAAACCAAGCTCCCACGGACAGAATATTTGTGATTGCCCCACCACCATTCTTCAACATGATCGGAATGAAAAGACGGGCGATTTCTGCTGGAGACCAGCAGTTTGTTTGCATCACAAACTTTGCATCATCGAGCGACGACGCACTATAGATGCGACGCTGCTCAGCCGTAAAACTACCAGGTGCCCCAGCATTATTAATCAACCATGTAACGTCTGACGCCGCAGCTGCAGCGGCCTGACGCTGGTCTTCGTCATTAACGTCTAGTTCAAGACCGACTACCCGACTGGGATCTAGCGCGACGACGGCTGGAAGGTTTTCTGCCTTGCGGGCAGTCGCATAAACCCGCTTCACCCCGCGCTCCAATAAAACCTCGACAAACCCTTTTCCGATTCCCCGATTTGAACCGGTCACCAACACGACAGCCCCTTCCACCTGAGCTCTTTTCTTTGAGACGTCCGGTTGCGAAGTTTCGTCCAACATATCAGCCGGCACCGGTGCCACTGGCTGAGCTTGTGCCTGCGTCACCATCGCGCCCAAAACCGAAGCTGCTCCTCCGCCAAGCAATTGACGTCTCTTCATGCTACCCCCACGATTCTCTTGAAATGGACCGGTCTTTCGTTGTGACTAATTGTGCTTACACTTTTGTCGTATGACTTAAGTTCAGTTCTCAGACTAAGCCAAAGCCAAAGCGGATAGAAACATTACCCATCCTATCTGTGACAGTAGATGCAATAAATTACCGGATATAGAGTGTGACAACAGTCACGACAACTCAACCAAGAAACAACCTCAGTGCTGCTGGTCAGTCACCAGCTGGCTTTCCACCCTATTCGCTTAGTTTGGGGATGTGCACTTGAAGGATGGTGCGGTCGAGAGGACTTGAACCTCCACGGGATTTCTCCCACAGCGACCTCAACGCTGCGCGTCTACCAATTCCGCCACGACCGCATCTGGGCAAGGAGCCCGGCAGGCTCAATTTCCCACCCGAGGAAGCTGGGGGATAGCAAAAGCCAGGGCTAAGCGCAAGTAGCCATGTGAATTGCTACTGTTGCTGGCTGAAATGAAGGCTATAAAAGGTTTATGTTAGACCAACGCATCGTCCAGTTTCGTATTAGTCAAGGGCTCGTCCCCTATGAGCATGCCGTTGCGGAGATGGAATCTCGTGTGGCGGCCATATACGATGGCAAAGCTTCAGAGCTGGTCTGGTTTCTAGAACACCCCCCGCTTTATACAGCAGGAACCAGCGCCCAAGTCTCAGACCTTCTGACCCCGGACCGCTTTCCGGTCTTCAAAGCGGGTCGTGGCGGTCAATATACTTATCACGGACCGGGCCAACGGGTGGCCTATGTGCTGCTTGATCTGCGCCATTATGGGCAGGATGTTCGCGCCTATGTTCAAAGCTTGGAAGCCTGGATCATTGCCTCCTTGGAGAAATTTGAAATCACTGGAGAGACCCGATGCGATAGAATCGGGATTTGGGTTCAGCGGCAAAATGCCCAGGCAGGTTCAATATTGCCAGCGGGAGAAGATAAGATCGGCGCGATTGGTGTTCGGTTGCGCCGCTGGATAACGTTCCATGGGGTAGCGCTGAATATTGCTCCTGACCTTTCACATTTTGATGGAATTGTGCCCTGCGGGGTAACGCAGCATGGCGTGACGTCGATGGCAGCGTTGGGTAAAAACATCACTATGGATGAGGTCGATGAAGCCCTTAAATCAACTTTTGAAGATAAATTTAGGGTACATCTCCAAGACGAGCGTTAAAGTAACAGGCATTACTTCCACAACCACCCCTCTTCCCGGCTGATTTGCTCCACAAGTTCATAGTGCTTTCCGAGTTCGTGGAGCGGTTGGTCATCCTCAATAAATATCCCAAGAGATTGTAGACCGCGATGCGGCTTGAGTCCCGACACAATAGGGTGGTCCATGGAGGCGTCAGCATAGAGCCTTTGAACTGCAGGGCGAATCATATACGACATCAGCTTTCTTGCATCATTTGGGTTATTGGCCCCCTTGACCATCGCATAGCCGCTCACATTCATATGTGCGCCCTGCGCGTCTTGGTCCACATAATGAATGCCAACAGCATCAAGAATACGTTTCACATCTGGATTACGGGACTGCGGAATCAATCGGCCATAGTAGTAGCTGTTGGCAATCGCAACATCGCATACGCCGTCCACAATGCCATCAATTTGCACAAGATCCAGGTCGACCGGGTCTCGGGCTAAATTGGCAACCAAGCCCCTGACAAAACTCCGGGTGGCTTCTTCACCGCTGCGGGCAATCAAAGCTGCAAGCATTGTCTGAACATAGATTTTGTTGCTGGGACGTACGCAGATACGCCCTTTCCACACAGGATTCGCTAAGTCCTTGATAGAACTAAGCGTTGCAACGTCAACACGGTCTTTTGCGAAGAACACTGTGCGTGTCCACTTGCTGAGACCAAACCATAGACCAGCTGGGTGGCGATATTGTTCTGGGATAGCAGCCTTAAGATCATCAACTACCACAGGAGCCAATACGTCTGCATCGACCAATTTTGCTAAGCGCATGGCCTCCATAGTGAACACAATATCAGCTTGAGGGTTTTCTTTTTCAGCTACCAATCGGTCTAGGAGCTGGTTTGCCGTCATGTATTCTGCAGAAACTCTGACCCCGGTTTCGGCTTCAAACGCCTCCAATACTGGATCCAAGAATGTCGGCGTCAGATAAGAATAGACCCGGAGGCTGTTGTCTGATTGCGCATAAGCTCCGCTCGTCACCACACATATGGTGACCAGTAGTTTCAAAGCGACGTAAGCGCGCATAAAACCTCCGAGGTCCTGAATGGAGGGTAGCTTAATGATCGGCAGAGGCCAGCAGGGCGGCCGGATCAGAGAAAACATCAGGATGGTGTTTGTTGGTTAGTTCCACGTAGTAGGGCGGATAATCTTCAATGGTTTCAAAACGTCCGCCTGTGGCTGTGCCGAACAAATGCCCGGGATGGCCGGACATCTTCAGCCAGGGCCGCCAACTTACGATGCCATTAAAATGGGTGGACTCGTTGGCCAGCTTGACGTCTGGATTTGCAACATCTGCCATTTGAGCACGATAGGTTGTGACTTCGTTATAATGAAAGGATGGACCTGGAAATTCTTCGGGCGTACCGACCCGGATTTCCTCAACTAAAACAACCGTTCCATTGTCATTTCTGGGGGTGATGAAGCGGTGATTGATGTCCAATCCAGCCAGCGCGGGGTTGTCTGACGGTGCGCGGCGGCCTTCTAGGCTTAAGAAGAGCTTGCTGGGACCACTGCGAGTCTGAGGAACCTCAACGGTTTCACCAGTAAAAGGGTTATCAAAGGTCTCCAGAAGTTCGCCGGTTTCCCAGTCGGTGAAATAGGCCACTTCAAACGATGAGCCTTCATAGTTCCATTCGTCGACTTGCTTGTAGGTGGCCAGAGTTCCAGCCAGTACGCCATACAGCGGGGTCATTCTGTTGTTCACGACGCCGTAGTAGTAGCCCTTTACGCCGCCCATAACGATGCGATTATCCATGGAGGCCCGCATTTTGATCAGTGCGGTGAGTTGATCCTTCCGATTGCTGAAATCGAGCGTGTGACCAGCCGCCAGCGCAGGTGTGCTGGCTGCCACAAGGCCGGCGCCGCCAAGGCCACCAAGGAGCGCCCGGCGCGACAGACCGCCAATAATCGGATCTTGATCAAACATTTACTCATCCTTCTATTCAAACAGTTCAAATCATCCTTGAGCCTATCTGACCTTAAGAAATGGCCGCCGTCTATGCGGTGATATGTTTACGTTTCGCACAGCGGTTAAGGCTGAGGCGGACTATCTGGGGGCGCCAGAGGGATTGTCGCGGCTGGGCGGCACAGCTGTCGGCACCTGGGAGGGGTCAGACCCTGGGCGACCGCAGTGGGCGTCGCGTTTACACCAGTCTTTGACGCCTTGGCCGACAACCTGCCGGGGATCAACGCAGGCGCTGAGCAGGGTCAAACTGAACATCACCATAGATATGGTGGATATGGGCCGGAAAGAGGATTTGCGCGTGGACATACTTTCTGTTTTACGATAATTATTATTGTAAGACAATAATTAAATAGGGCTTCTGAAAATGACACATCCCTCTCCCCGCCTCATCCGGATCACGCAAGTCAGTCAGATTATTGCTGCTATCTGTGGCATCTTATCTGTGGTTTTTCCGATTGGTCTGGCAGGTTTATGCTTCTTCTGGGTCAAGTTTCTGGCCATGCAGAATGCCGCACAACAAATGGGCGTGCAGGCAGACGACATATCTGTTTTAGCCAGAACGGCTGCGTATGGCGCAGTAATGGTCCAAACCGCTCCCTTACTGTGGGCCTTATGGGCGTTACGCCGCCTATTTATGGGATATGCCACGGGCGCGGTGTTCACAGCGGACGCGGCCCGCCAGCTAAAATTTGTTGCCGTTGCGCTTATATCGACGGTGATTGTGCGACCGCTCGGAATCGGCCTTTTTTCATTAGCATTATCGCTCGATACCGTAAAAACTCCGGGTGGTCAGGGACACCTCATTTTGATGTTTGGATCAACTGAACTGCTCATAGGATTGGCCGGTGTGATGATTTTAGTGATCGCCTGGGTGATGGGCGAAGCGGCGGCACTGGCGGAGGAAAACCGCTCCTTCGTGTGAGCGGAACCTGTTATGCCCATCCGCATCACCCTGGACAAACTGCTCGCCGACCGCCGCATGACCGCCCGCGACCTAGCCCAAGCCGTAGGTATCACGGAAGCCAATATGTCTTTGCTGCGCACCGGCAAGGTCAAAGGCATACGGTTTTCCACGCTGGAAAAAATATGCGGCATTTTAGAGTGCCAGCCGGCTGACCTGCTGTGCTTTGAGGATATTAATGAGATGAAATGAGGCTGCGCTGGTTCAGGCAGGTAGCACTTAACTCATGTCCGGCATTTCGCTGGGATCAAAGGTGCCAAGCTGCTCAAAACCGGTGGTTGGAAAAGCACCCCCCTTCCCCGGCGGATCGACCACGGTCACCTCAACCTTGTCTACCTTGGCTGCGGGCGGCCCGTCATGACAGGCTTTGATCATATCGTCGACACTGGCTTTTGGGCCATTCACAAGGACTTCGACTGTGCCGTCAGTGACATTGCGCACCCAGCCGGACAACCCCAAGGCGCGCGCCTTTTTGACCGTCCAGCCCCGATACCAGACTCCCTGGACCCGACCGGACACACGCAGCCCAACGGTCGTGACATTATCTGGGAGTGCCATACTGCCTCAGACTCCGTTTATGAAACCCGGTTTATGAGATCCCGCTTATTCAAACTCCATGATCACTTGATCAACGGATAAGGAAGACCCGGTTTTTTGGGGGATTTCTTTGACAACACCATCGCGGTCCGCTTTGAGGACGTTTTCCATCTTCATGGCTTCAACAATGGCAAGTTTCTCGCCCGCCTTGACCTCTTGGCCCACAGCGACCTCAACCGACACCAACAGTCCCGGCATCGGGGATAACAGGAATTTAGACATATCAGGCGCGACTTTGACAGGCATCAGACTTGCAAGTTCTGCCTCACGTGCCGTGTAGACCGTTGCGACAACTTGCGCACCGTTGTGGAACAACCGATAACCAATGCCCGCGCGGTCGACCTGGATACAAACCTCCTTGCCATCAACCTTGCCGATGAATAAGGGCTCACCAAAGCTCCAGGCGCTGGCAATTTCGATTTTCTTGCGGCCAATTTTAACGGTCCCGTTTATACCACTCACATCGTCTGGAACCTGCGTAACCACATTGACCTGCTTGCCCGCGATATCGACAACCCAATTGTTGGAGACCGATTTTTCATGCCCTTTAAGGCGGCCACTGATATGAGCGGCACGCGAGGAATAGGCGCGATGGATCAGAGCAGAGACGGCAATCAAGCCTGTCGGATCATCGGGCGGCAAATCTGCATCTGAGAAGCCATCGGGGTATTCTTCAGCGATAAAGTTGGTGGTGAGGTTGCCGTCCACAAACCGTTTCTTAGACATGACAGACGCCAGAAACGGAATGTTGTGGCTGATGCCGCGAATATAATAGCGGTCAAGTGCACCGCGCATATGCGCGATGGCTTCGTTGCGCGTTTTACCCCAGGTGCACAGCTTGGCCACCATGGGATCGTAGAACATCGAAATTTCGCCGCCTTCATAAACGCCGGTGTCCACCCGAACATTCTTGCTTTCTTCGGGTGTGCGGTAACTGACCAGACGGCCTGTTGAGGGCAAGAAGTTGCGGTACGGGTCTTCAGCATAGACCCGGCTTTCCATGGCCCAGCCGTTCAACTTAATGTCGGATTGTTTAACGGTCAGCTTTTCGCCGTCGGCAACACGGATCATCCACTCGACCAGGTCAAGTCCGGTGACAAGCTCGGTGACCGGATGCTCCACTTGCAGCCGCGTATTCATTTCCAAAAAGTAGAAATTCCGTTTGGCATCAACAATGAACTCGACGGTGCCAGCCGAAATGTAATCAACCGCCTTGGCCAAGGTTACGGCCTGCTTGCCCATCGCCTTGCGGGTTTTTTCGTCGATAAAGGGGCTCGGGGCTTCTTCAATGACCTTCTGATGACGGCGCTGGATGGAACACTCACGCTCACCCACGTAAATGCAATTGCCGTGACCATCGGCCAAGACCTGAATTTCAATATGACGCGGCTGTTCGATGAATTTTTCAATAAAAACGCGGTCATCGCCGAAGGACGAAATCGCCTCGGATGTGGCGCGCTCGAATCCTTCGCGGGCTTCTTCATCGTTGTGGGCAATGCGCATCCCCTTGCCACCGCCACCGGCAGAGGCTTTCAGCATGACAGGATAGCCAATATCGCGCGCTATTTTTACGGCTTCGTCGGTATCTTTAATGATACCCATAAAGCCCGGCACCGTTGACACACCGGCTTTATCCGCCAGCTTCTTCGATGTGATTTTGTCACCCATGGCTTCAATGGCTTTGGCATTCGGGCCAATGAATACGATACCTGCTTTTTCCAAAGCTTTTTGGAAATCCTTATTCTCAGATAAAAAGCCATAACCAGGATGCACGGCTTGAGCCTTAGTCTTTTTACAAGCGCGAATGATGCGATCCGCTTTCAGATAACTTTTAGCCGACGCCGCTTCACCGATGCGGACAGCCTCATCGGCCATCTTGACATGCAACGCTTCTTTGTCGGCGTCAGAATAAACGGCGACTGTTTTGATGCCCATTTTACGGGCTGTTTTGATCACGCGGCAGGCAATCTCGCCACGGTTTGCAATCAGAATTTTATCGAACATATGCTTACGTCCCGTCCTTAGACTTTTTTTGCGCGCTTTTTTTTACAGCGGGATATTGCCGTGTTTTTTCCAGGGGTTCTTAACGTCCTTGGTGCGCAGCATTGCCAGCGCATTACAGACGCGACGGCGTGTGCCATGGGGCATGATCACGTCATCAATGAAGCCAAGATTGGCGGCCCTAAACGGATTGGCAAAATTCTCTTCATACTCTTTGGTACGGGCGGCGATTTTTTTGGTATCACCGATATCCTGACGGAAGATAATTTCCACCGCCCCCTTTGCCCCCATCACAGCAATCTCAGCCGTTGGCCAAGCAAAGTTAACGTCGCCGCCGATATGTTTCGAGCTCATCACGTCGTAGGCACCACCATAAGCCTTACGCGTAATAACTGTGATTTTGGGCACCGTCGCTTCAGCGAAAGCGTACAACAGTTTTGCCCCATGCTTGATAATGCCGCCGAACTCTTGATCGGTTCCCGGCATAAATCCAGGGACATCGACAAACGTCAGGATTGGTATATTGAAACAATCACAGAAGCGCACAAAGCGGGCTGCCTTGCGGCTGGATTCAATGTCTAAGCACCCTGCCAAGACCATTGGCTGATTAGCAACGATGCCAACAGGCCGGCCTTCCATGCGGCCGAAGCCGATGATCATGTTCTTGGCGTAATGCTCTCCAATTTCAAAGAAATCGCCTTCATCGACCACCTTCGTGATCAACTCTTTCATGTCATAGGGCTTATTGGCGCTGTCCGGCACCAACGTATCCAAAGAGAAATCTTCTCGCGTTGGTGGATCATCGCACGGGATCGTTGGTGGTTTTTCTTTGTTGTTCAGAGGCAGAAAGTCCAACAGCCGGCGAAGTTGCAACAGGGCTTCAATGTCATTCTCGAACGCCCCATCAGCGACGCCAGATTTTGAGGCATGCGTCATAGCGCCACCGAGTTCTTCCTGGGTCACGGTCTCATGTGTCACGGTCTTGACCACATCCGGGCCGGTGACGAACATGTAAGAAGTGTCTTTGACCATAAAGATAAAATCGGTAATCGCGGGGGAATACACCGCCCCGCCGGCACACGGCCCCATGACCATCGAAATCTGCGGGACGACACCGGACGCCAAAACGTTTTGATGAAACACATCCGCATACCCAGCAAGGGACGCAACCCCTTCTTGAATGCGCGCGCCGCCAGAATCGTTCAGGCCGATAACAGGCGCTCCAACCTGAACCGCCTTTTCCATCACTTTGAGAATCTTGTTCGCATGTGATTCGGAAAGTGATCCGCCAAAGACTGTAAAGTCTTGGCTGAAGACAAACACAGGGCGACCATTAACTGTGCCATAGCCCGTGATCACGCCATCTCCAGGAACCTTTTGTTCAGCCATCCCGAAATCAACACACCGGTGCTCGACGAACATATCCCATTCTTCGAAGGATCCCTCGTCAAAGAGAATCTCTATGCGCTCACGCGCGGTCAATTTCCCCTTGCTATGTTGCGTATCAATACGCTGTTGGCCGCCCCCAAGGCGGGCCTGAGCGCGTTTTTCTTCGAGTTTCTGGATTATTTCAGTCATTTGGTCCCCTCTGCCGGTCATCAGCTCTGAAGCGGCTGATTACGGTTTCTTGACGCCCTAGGGGATAGCATAATGGACGCCTTGGGAAACGAAAAAATGACAGAAAGAATAGGACCGAAAGCACTTTCATGACGAAAAAGCACAGAGATATGAGGACATACATGGACAAAACCGCCCAACCCTCCGTATACACCTGCATATGAACCCAATTTTGAAGCTCGTCCTGGAAATCGGCCCTTTGGTCGTCTTCTTTCTGACCAACGCACAATTTGGCATCTTTAACGCCACCCTGGCGTTTATGGTCGCGATTGTCTTTGCCTTGGGCGTCTCGTACAGCCTGAATAAGACGATCCCGACCATGCCGCTGGTTACGGCCGTGTTCGTGCTGATTTTTGGCGGGCTAACCCTGTGGCTTCAGAATGAAACCTTTATCAAGGTCAAACCCACCATTGTTAATTTACTATTCGCCACCATCCTCGCCTTTGGCCTTTTAACGGGGCGTTTGTTTCTCAAAATCGTATTAGACTCTGCCTTAAATATGACGGATCAGGGATGGCTGATCATGACCAAAGCCTGGACCGGCTTTTTTGTGTTTCTGGCGATATTGAACGAAGTGGTGTGGCGGACCGTTTCAACAGACACATGGGTGTCTTTCAAAGTCTTTGGGGTTATGCCGCTGACTTTGGTTTTCAGCTTTGCGCTGGTGCCAGTGATCATGAAGCATACGATTGAGGCTTCAAGTGAGCCTATAAAAAAAGACCCTGACAGCAACAGCTAAACCCTAACGCTGCAATACCAAAAAGCGCTCGACCGCAAAAACGTCCGACTGCAAGCGGTTGAGACGATCACGCGACTCTTTGTCTTCGCCCCAGCGTTCCATTTGCCACGTTTCATCTAAGTTGGCCGCAGCCGCAACTTCCGCACCTGAGAGGCGGCCACCAACCATCGCCAACGCCAGAGACAAAGATGACGTGAGTGAGGCCACGCCCTGGACGGCTGTCAACGCTGGCGCCTGGAAGGACAACATCAAGGCACCCATTTGGGACTTAATTTCCGGTGGATAGGCTGTTGGTATAATGCCCTGCACAACGGGCAGTGAAATGCCGTGCGTTGCTGAAAGCCAGTCCAGCACAGGCTGCCAAACTTTACACTGCCGCTCGACAAGTGTCTCCGGTCCCTCTGCCCGATAACAGAGCAAGTCTGTATCAACATACTGAAGCAAACCATCTACGATTTGTTCAGGGTTGGAAGAAACGCGATCAACGCAGGTATTGAGTAACTTCGTCAGCGGCATGGTCGCGGGGTCAATATACTCCACCTGCGCATCCCATTCAGACGCAACCTCTTCGGCTAGAGATTTAAATGGAGTGATAAGCTTTGCCCGCAGGGGCGTATGAAGCACCCGGCCATCAAGCAGGAGAAAATAGCTTCCATTTTCCTCAGTGATAGCAACCGTCTTGTAGACTCGTTTCCGGCGGGTTTCTTGTTTTGGCAGTCTTACCGGCTGCTGATCAGTTCCCAGCAAGATGCCACGTCCGCGCTGCCTGACAGGTATCGCCGGCACTTTGACCTCTTTCCAGGGCGCCTTCAGCCAACAAGGAGGCCCCGCCGGTCGCAAAAGCACCCGCTATGGAGCCCAGAGACCTGACCGCGCCCGCCGCATCGAAACCGATGCCCGGATTTGAGAGCGAACCGCTGATCTTAACGACTTGGGTGAGCTTACCCATGCCAACGCCTAGCCCCTCTTTGGCCTTTGGCCGTATGTTGAGATCTATTTTTTCGTCGGCCAGATTGATGCTGCCCGAAGACGTGACTTCAATCCGGTCTGACACAAATGCGATGCCTTTGTCTGTGCGCGCTATTCCGTCTTGTACCTGTAAGTTGACCACAGCACATTGAGCAACAGTGAAGTCTTCCTGGGCCATAAAGGGGTTTATGTTGGAAATCAGCTGAGAGATGAAGTCTGCACCTGCCAAATTGATCGCGTCGTTGCGAATGCGGGCTTCGCCCATGCCGCCGATCACTGATCCATCAAGGCTCGCCATGAGGGCGGCAACACTTAGCCCCCGGCCGTTTAACGACAGCTCATAATCAAGCAAACCTTGAGTAATGATGTCGGTAGCTTCCAAATCTTTGGCAATACGCTCGGCAGAGATGCCCGTGCCATTTGAACTGATTATCACAACACCGGACGGCGCGGTGAACTGAATATCTGACTCAAGCGTGCCCCCGGCAATCTCAGCCGTTTGGCTTTGCTCTAAGCGGCCATCAACCAGTTTGATGTTGGTCTTTAAATTCGTAAGGGCCAGCGATTTCTGCAGGATCAGACGCGCCACCTGTATATCCAAATCCACGTCCACGGCTTTGAGACCGTCCATGGGGATGGGGTCGGACGGGAACAGCTTGGCCGACGCCACGTCTTCCGTGGGCGGCAGCTTTGTGAGATCAAGCGTCTCTGAGGTGATTGAGCCAGATATTTTGGGTCGCGCGGCAGACAAATCGACGTTGAGATCCGTGTCGAAGTCGAACTCACCCAGTGAAAGCGCCAGCTTGGCCGGAAACACACCTTCCATCGCGACCAGCCGACCGAGGGGGCCGATGGTGCCATCCGCCGTTATATTTTGTCCGGCGGCGATTGACTCAAGGGACAGGTCCGCACCGCTTGAAGTGGCATCAACGGTTAGGAAAGCGACAACAATGGACGTGTCTTCCCCTGAATCGCTCGCCATGCTGGCGGCGAGATTCTCAAGATCAATTTTCTGAATGACCGGTGCGAGGAGGTCGCCGGTGATGTTGATCCTCAGTCTTTCCAGCGCGGCACTGATTTTAGAATTCGCCTGGGCGTCATTAAAGGAGAATACGGCGTCATCAACCTCAATCGCTGAAATGGCGAGAGCGGTCGCTTCTGCTTCCGCATCGGCAGCTGTTTCTGCACTGCTAAAGTCCCAGTTGGCGCGTCCGTCTGCATTGCGCTCTAATAAAATATCCGGCTTCACAAGCGCCAGACGCGTCACTTCAACCCTGCCGGAGAGCAGTGGAATCAGAGGAACCGATGCCTCAATGCGCTCGATCACGGCCATATCCGGGCGGGAGCCCCACTCTGCATTTTGGAAACGCACACCGTTCAACTGGATTGCAGGGTTTAGGGATATGGCGAGTTTAAGATCACCGTCGATGGTGAGCGTACGACCCGTCGCCGCGGCAACTTGATCCTGAATCAAACCTTTATACTGGTTGATGTCGAGCGTTGCTAAGACAATGAAAACACCTGCGACGACAACGACAAAGGCACCACCTAGAATTAGTATAATACGTTTCATGTTGTGCCTCTTATCCTAATATCCGTGAAATGACCTGCGGCAAATCTTCCATACTCTGTACTATATGGTCTGCACCGGCCTGCTCAAGGGCTGGGATATGATGATTGCCCCAGCCAACGCCTATGGCAAAAACCCCCGCATTCCGGGCCATTTCTATATCAAAAGTTGTATCGCCCACCATGACCGCGTGCTCAATTGATGCGCCCGTCTCAGAAAGCGCCGACTCGATCATGCCAGGGTGTGGTTTTCCCGGGTTGGTATCGGGCGTTTGAATGGTATCAAACCATCCGACCATCTCATATTTTTTACAAAAATGATCAACACCGCGGCGCGCTTTACCAGTCGCAATACCAAGCAAATAGCCGCTCTGCCTGAGCAGGCTCACGAAGTCCCTCGCCCCGTCGAACAAAACCTCCGGGTCATTGGGTTGCGCCCGCACACGCAGGGCTTCGGTGCGATATGCCTCAACCACATCAGGAAGCTTTGAGCCTTCAGCCATTGGGAACAATTCATAAATCGCGTGATCCAATGACAGACCAATGATGCTCTTGACAGCATCGTCAGAGGGCACAGGCAAACCGGTTTGCACTGCTGCCACCGTCATCATCTGGACGATAACGTGCTGACTATCAACGAGGGTGCCATCAAGATCGAGAATAACGAGGGGTAACTTTGGCACGTGCTGACAGACCTAAATGTTATCGGCTTCAGAAAGCTCGAAACCAAAATATTTGAATGTCTCGGCCATTTGAGGTGGCAGCGGCGCGTAGACCTCTAACGGCGGGCCTTGCCGGCGGGGCAAACGAATACCACGGGCAAACAAATGCAGCGCCTTAGCTCCAGGCAGATCGGCTAAAAAGGCTGTGCGTCCACCATATTTTCCATCGCCGAGGATTGGTGTCTCAATCGCAGCACAGTGGACACGAAGCTGATGGGTTCGCCCGGTGCGAGGACGCAAATCCAGCCACGACACTTTGCCTGCGGCACTGCTGATGACTTTAAAATCAGTTATGGCTGCTTTTCCATCCTCAGCATCTATGTGCATACGTTCGTCTTGGGGGCCGCCGCTCTTGGACAGCGCGGCTTCGATTTGGCCGTCCGGCACTTCGGGGCAGCCAATCACCACAGCCCAATAGAGTTTCTGTGCCTCTCTATGACGAAAGGCTTTGGTGAGCTCGGCAGCTGCCGATGCACTGCGTCCGAGCAGCAAGACACCTGCGGTATCTTTATCTAGCCGGTGAACAAGTTTGGGGCGCTCTTTGGCGTCGAACTTCAACGCATCCAATGCACCATCAATATGAACGGATACCCCGCTGCCGCCCTGTACCGCCACACCAGCGGGCTTGTTGATGGCCAGCACATCTCTATCTTTATAAAGAATGCTATCCAACAGGATTTGAACCAATTCGGGATCGGCGTAGGATTCATTTTTTGGTTGGCGCGGAACATCTGATGCTTCGGGCATCGGCGGAATACGCAAGGTCTGGCCCGGCTCTAGCCTCAGGTTCGCTTTGGCACGCCCGCCATCGACGCGCACCTGGCCTTTGCGCAACATCTTTTCCAACTGACCGTGCGTGAGGCCGGGAAAATGCCGCTTAAACCATCGATCCAGTCTCAGGTCCGCTTCATCGGCAGCAACGGTGCGGTGATGAACGCCGCTCATGCCAGCACCGCGCGCGCTAAATTCATCCCGGCGATCAGGGCAGCGATGCTCAGCGCCACCGACGCCAGGATGTATCCGCCCGCGGCCAGGGTTTGATTGCGTTCATAGAGGGTCACGACATCCAATGAGAACGCTGAAAAGGTCGTAAAGCCGCCGAGCACACCTACCATCAGAAACGCTTGCCCCACCTGCCCGAGCGACCATTTGAGAGCAATTGTAGACACCAGCACGCCCATGATAAAGGCACCCAAAACATTGACGCTGAGGGTCCAGATGGGAAACCCAGTCCCAAAGGCGCGTTGCACGGCAACGGTGGTCAGATAGCGCAGGGCGGACCCTACGGCACCTCCGGCAGCAACCGACGCAACGACTGTCCAATTCATGTGGCTTAATCCTTAGCTTGGGCGTTCTTTTCACGCCGCAGCTTATTCCAGTAGTTTAGACGCTTGTTGATCTCGCGTTCAAAACCACGTTCAGGTGGGCTGTAGAACGTTTCCCGGGCCATCGTCTCGGGAAAATAGTTCTGCCCCGAAAACCCGTCATCGCTGTCATGATCGTAAGCGTAATCTTTACCGTAGCCCAGGGTCTTCATAAGTTTTGTCGGCGCGTTCAGGATATGCTTCGGCGGCATCAGGGAGCCGGTTTTTTTGGCCGACTGGTTCGCGAGCTTGTGGGCACGATAGGCGGCGTTGGATTTAGGTGCCGTTGCTAAGTAAATCACCAACTGTGAAATCGCCAAATCACCCTCAGGAGAGCCTAACCTATCGTACACATCCCACGCGGAGAGCGCCTGCACAACCGCCTGCGGATCGGCAAGGCCGATGTCCTCGACGGCGAACCGGGTTAAGCGCCGAAGAATGTAAGTCGGGTCTTCTCCGCCATCAATCATACGTGACACCCAGTACAAGGCTGCGTCTGGATCAGAGCCCCGGAGAGATTTATGAGCGGCGCTGATGAGGTTGTAGTGGCCCTCGCGGTCTTTGTCATAAACAGGCGCACGGCGCTGCAGCGTGGCCGCAAGATCAGCAGGTGTTAGTGGATCGGTTACATCTGAAAGTGCTAGAAGCTCATCGGCGAGAGCTAGTATGTGCCGACCATCCCCGTCGGCCATGGCACGGAGCGCTGCACGTGCGTCTTCGGTCAGCGGTAAGCTGACGTGTTTGGACTCTTCTGCGCGGCACAGCAATGTCTCTAAGGCAGCGTCGCTGAGACGGTGCAGTACCAGCACCTGACAGCGGGACAGCAGCGCCGCATTTAACTCGAAGGATGGGTTCTCGGTCGTTGCCCCGATAAGGGTAATGGTGCCATTCTCAACCACAGGCAAGAACGCATCCTGTTGTGCTCTATTAAAGCGATGGATTTCATCGATAAACAATAAAGTCCCGCGACCCATTGAGGCTCTTTCTTTTGCCGCTGCAAATACCTTTTTAAGATCCGCAACGCCGGAGAAAACAGCTGACAGCGGTTCAAAATGCATATCTGTTCGTCCGGCCAGAAGCTTCGCGATGGTGGTTTTTCCGCACCCAGGCGGCCCCCATAAGAGAATTGACGATAGTCGCCCAGTCTCTAGCATCCGACCGATTGGCCCCTCTTTGGCGAGCAAGTGATCTTGGCCAACGACATCTTTCAGTTCATCGGGCCTGAGTCTGTCTGCCAACGGTTGACCCGGAGTCTGACGTGGCTTGGCCTGCTTCGTGGAGCGCGTAGACTCCTGATCATCAAATAATGAGGTCACAGCCCGATTGAACGCTCAAGGATGCGCCCGCCGCGCTTAATGGAAAAGGCCCATTGCCGCCCACCCCGCGCTAAAACGGCTGACAGATCATCGACCGTTTTGATATCCTCACCATTGATCTTGAGTATAAGATCACCCGGTGCCAAACCGGCCTGACGCGCGAAACTGCGTCTTTTCAGACGCAAAACAATCACGCCGTCTTCCAATTCTATACCGAGTTCTTCGGCCAAAGCTGGATTCACATTAGCTACGGTCGCACCACCAAACGGTAGTAATTGATCAGACAACTCTGTTTCGTCACGAGATGGGTTCTCGGGCGGCTTCACTAAATTGACTATTACAGTGCGCTTATCACCATCACGATACAGTTCAACATCAGCAACTTCGCCGACAACCAAAGTGGCGAGGCGATAGCGTAGATTTTCAGCATCTAAAATTTCGCGCCCGTTTACTGCTGTCAAAACGTCACCGACTTTGATTCCCGCATTATCTCCTGGGCCGCCCTCATACACCGAGTTTACAATGACCCCCAGTGGCCGCTGAAGACCCAGGGCTTCCGCAAATTCAGACGTCACGGATTGACCGCTTGCGCCCAACCAGGCCCGGACCGCACGGCCTTCTTTAAGAATGCTGTCCAACACCGCGCGGATCATCGCCGTTGGGATGGCAAAACCGATCCCAACGCTGCCACCGTCCTGCGAGTAAATTGCCGTATTTATGCCAACCAATTCCCCACTGATGGTGACCAACGCACCACCAGAGTTGCCCGGATTAATCGCAGCATCCGTTTGAATAAAAGATCGGAAGTCAGATACACCCACAGTGGAGCGTGCTACGGCAGAAACAATTCCGCTGGTAACCGTTTGACCAACACCAAACGGATTTCCAATCGCCAGCACCAGGTCCCCCACTTCCAAAGCGTCCGCATCACCAAGCTTGAGGGCAGGCAGGTTTTTGGGGGCATTGTTTATTCGCAATACAGCTAAGTCAGTACGTTCATCTGTTCCGACAACCTCAGCATCAAACTCTCTGCGGTCTGCCAAAACGACAGTGATTTCATCTGAGTCTGCAATGACATGATTATTGGTTATGACAATGCCGTCTTCACGGACCACAACACCTGAACCGAGTGAATTTTGAATGCGCTCTTGTGGCATACCAAAACGTTCGGCACCGTCTCCGAAGAAACGCCTAAAAAAAGGATCGTTAAACAGACTCGGTGCGCGCTGTTGAACAACACGTTTGGTGTAAATGTTAACAACAGCAGGTGCTGTGCGCTTAACCACTGGCGCAAATGTGAGCTTAATCTCGCCTTGAGACGTTGGAACGCTGCTGGTCTGAGCGCGTATGTCACCCGTCCCTATAACCACAGCAAAGACTGCCGCCAGAACAATCACCGACCTCATTGCGATCACATTATCTCTCCTGTGCTTCCGTGACATAGTGATAGCAGACTGTCGTTCAGGATCGAACTTAAGATATTGATATATTGTAATTGCAACAAAAAAAGGCGGACCAATTAAAGTCCGCCTTTTGTGATTTTTTAGCCAAAGACAGTCACTAGACTTCAGCCGGAATTTCCTCATCCACGACCTTCTCTTGCACAGGACCAGAGTCTAACCCCTTAGCATCTTGGTCACGGTCTATCAGTTCAATAACAGCCATTGGTGCCGCATCACCGTAGCGGAACCCAGCCTTTAAGACACGGGTATACCCACCAGGCCGCTCTGCATAACGCTCTGCAAGTGTGGAGAAGAGCTTTGACACGATGACCTTATCGCGCAACTTGGCCATTACCAGACGGCGGGCATGCAAATCGCCACGCTTAGCAAGGGTGATCAACTGTTCCGCATAAGGCCGGAGGTCTTTAGCCTTTGGAAGTGTTGTCGTGATTTGCTCATGTTTAAACAAAGCGTTGGCCAAGTTTGAGAACATCGCCCGGCGATGCTGGCTTTTGCGGTTAAACTTGCGGCCACTCATTCCATGTCGCATGACATAACTCCTTACCGTCTGGTGCCTCGCGCGCGAGACTGATTTTAAATGCCCCTTGCCAGATCAACTGTACAAGCGGGTTAGGCTCTCATAGCCCGAGTATTGAAAAACTGAACCGTTTGCCTAGAAAGGTTCTTCGAGTTTTTTGGCCAAATCTTCGATATTTTCAGGTGGCCAATTGGTAACTTCCATGCCCAGGTGCAGACCCATTTGTGCCAACACTTCTTTAATCTCGTTCAAAGACTTGCGACCGAAGTTAGGCGTGCGAAGCATTTCAGCTTCAGACTTTTGAACCAAGTCACCAATGTAAATGATGTTGTCGTTCTTCAGGCAGTTGGCAGAACGTACCGAAAGTTCCAACTCATCAACCTTACGGAGAAGATGTTTATTGAATGGCAGGTCTTCATCAGGCCGCTCGTGGAATGCTTGGCTTGGCTCTTCGAAGTTGATGAAGAGTTGCAGCTGATCTTGAAGAATACGGGCTGCGAGAGCCACAGCATCTTCTGGGCTTACGGCACCGTTGGTATGAACCTTCATGGATAATTTATCGTAGTCAGTAACCTGACCAACGCGCGTGTTGTCTACGGAATACGACACACGACGGACTGGACTGAAGATCGCGTCAATTGGAATGACACCAATGGCATCATCTTCCTTACGGTTCTGGACAGCAGCCACATAGCCTTTACCATTGCTGACTTCCATTTCGATATCGAGCTTCGCGCCGTCATCCAAGTGACAAATCACAAGGTCGGGGTTCATAATTTCAATATCTGCAGGCGTGTCAATTTGTGCCGCTGTAACTTCACCAGGACCTTTCGCAGTCAACGTCATGCGCTTCGGGCCTTCAGCATGCATAGCCAAGGCAATCTGCTTGATGTTCAAGATCAAATCCGTAACATCTTCACGCACACCCGGAACAGATGAAAACTCGTGCAATACGCTTTCAATGCGGATTGATGTAATTGCAGCGCCCTGCAAGGACGACAACAAAATACGGCGTAGCGCATTACCGAGTGTAATACCAAAACCGCGTTCTAGCGGCTCAGCAACAATGGTCGCCGTACGGGTGCTATCATCTCCACCCTCAACGTTGAGTTTGTTAGGCTTAATCAGCTCTTGCCAGTTTTTCTGTAACACGGCGTGATCCCGCTCTTCTAAAGGTGATGGGCGCTTAAAGTTTCAGTGCCCGAACAGCTGTTCCACTGATGTGGAACAGCAAACATATATTTTTTAAACTCTGCGGCGCTTGCGTGGACGACATCCGTTATGTGGGATGGGCGTCACATCCTGAATGGACGTGATATTGAAACCAACTGTTTGCAAAGCACGCAGTGCGGACTCTCTGCCGCTACCTGGACCTTTAACCTGGACCGACAACGTTTTCATGCCGTGTTCCATGGCTTTCTTGCCAGCATCTTCTGCGGCCATCTGGGCTGCGTAAGGCGTCGACTTTCTTGACCCTTTAAACCCTTGACCACCGGCTGAAGACCAGGAGATAGCGTTGCCCTGAACATCAGTGATAGTGACGAGCGTGTTGTTAAAGGTCGAATTAACATGCGCAATTCCTGAACTGATATTCTTGCGTTCTTTTTTGCGTGTTCGTGTAGCTGGCTTGGCCATGTCTTTTTACGTCCGTTATTTGGCGTTACTTGGTAACTTTTTTCTTGCCTGCGATGGCTTTTGCGGGGCCCTTGCGAGTCCGCGCATTCGTATGAGTCCGCTGACCGCGAACAGGAAGCCCCTTACGATGGCGCAAACCTCGATAGCACCCCAGATCCATCAACCGCTTAATGTTCATTGCGGTTTCACGTCTAAGGTCACCCTCAACCACGAAGTCTTGGTCAATGATGTCACGTACCCGTCCCACCTCATCATCAGACAACTGATTGACACGTAAGGTCATATCTATGTTAGCCCGATGACAAATATCGACAGCACGTGTACTCCCAATGCCAAAGATATAGGTCAAAGCAATGGGGACCCGTTTATTCGTAGGAATGTTAACGCCTGCAATACGCGCCAAAGCCCGTACTCCTTTTTAATATTAATTGTTCTCGAGAGCGCTCGGCCCAGCCGGAAAAGCGCGCCATTATAGGCAGGCTTCTCCCTCTGTCAACACGCTCTCAGCTGTCTAAAACCCTTTTAATGCTTGCCGTTACGACATCCATGTCCTGGTCACCGTCAACGACTGCAAGCAAGCCCTTTTGCTCGTAAAACGGGAGCAAAGGGGCCGTTTGCCCGTGATAAGCTTGTAGCCGAGATACAACAGTCTGGGCATTATCATCCGCACGTCGAATGAATTCGCTACTGCCACATACATCACAAATCTCAACCACTTTGGTCTTTTTATATGTGTCGTGATACCCTTCGCCACATTTCGCGCAGGTAAATCTGCCTGTGATCCGGTCTATCAGCTTTTGGTCAGGCACCCGGATTTCAATAACTGAATCCAGCTTCAGGCCCTTTTCCATCAGCATAGCATCTAGACCTTCAGCTTGTGCTACGGTCCGCGGAAAGCCGTCCAAGATAAATCCATTGGCGCAATCAGGGTGGTCCAGCCGCTCTGAAATCATACCGATCATAATTTCATCTGAGACAAGGTTACCCGCGTCCATAATCTGCTTTGCTTGGTTTCCTAGATCAGTGCCAGCAGCTACGGCTGCCCTTAGCATATCGCCAGTCGACAACTGTACGATGCCATAAGCACTTTCCAGAAATTTAGCTTGAGTGCCCTTACCACCGCCGGGAGGTCCCATCAAGATGAGGCGCATGCCGCTCATCTGTTTCGTCCACGCAGTCGGGATTTCTTGATGAGACCTTCATATTGATGAGCAAGAAGGTGAGACTGAATTTGCTGAACCGTATTGAGGGTAACGTTTACAACGATAAGGAGACTTGTGCCACCGAAGTAGAACGTCACGTTCATGCGAGAAATAAGAATTTCAGGCAGCAGACAAACAATAATCAAGTAGATGCTACCGACGGTGGTTAAACGAGTCAGAACGTAATCAATATATTCAGCTGTGTTTTTTCCAGGACGTATTCCGGGGATAAAACCGCCATATTTTCTTAGATTCTCAGCCGTATCCGCCGGGTTAAACACCAAGGCCGTATAGAAAAAGGCGAAGAATGCAATAAACACAGAGTAAAGAAAGAGGTAGAGAGGCTGACCACGTCCCAGCAATACTCCGATGGTGTTCAGAATACCGCCCTCACCGCTCGCATCAACCGCGCCGCCCTGAAGGCCAGCAACAGTCAACGGCATAAGCAATATAGAGCTGGCAAAAATAGCCGGAATAACACCAGCGGTATTTAGCTTTAATGGGAGATGGGAGTTTTCACCCCCAAACATTTTGTTGCCAACCTGCCGTTTTGGATACTGGACAATAATGCGGCGTTGAGCCAACTCAACAAAGCAGATCAAGAAAATCGTTACGATAATTCCAACGATTAACCCAACAATCACCAGGGGGGACATAGCCCCTGTGCGGCCCAGTTCTAGGGTTTGAGCAATCGCACCAGGCAAGCCAGCGACGATACCGGCAAAGATAAGGAGTGAAACACCTTGGCCAATACCGCGCTCACTGATTTGCTCGCCCAGCCAGACCAAGAACATTGTACCACCCACCAGAGTGATAATTGTTGTGAACTTAAAGAAAAGACCAGGGTTTTGAACTGCCAGAGCACCGGTCGAACTGGTTGCCCCTTCCAAACCTGAAGCAATACCTAGCGCTTGTAACGCACAAATACCAACGGTCAGATACCGCGTGTATTGGTTCATTTTGATGCGCCCGGTAACCCCTTCTTTTTTCATCTGTTCCAAGGTTGGGTTAACGGCAGCCATCAGCTGCATAATAATTGCAGCTGAAATATAAGGCATAATATTAAGAGCGAAGATACTCATGCGCGACAATGCGCCACCAGCAAAAACATCAAACATACCGAGCACGCCGGCACTTTGCTGTTGCATGATATCTGCCATCACCTGTGGATCGATGCCAGGAAGCGTAATAAACGTCCCCATGCGATAAACGATCAACGCACCAAGCGTAAACCAAATGCGGCGTTTTAGGTCGGTGGCCTTTGCGAAAACGCCAAAGTTGACGTTAGCAGCCAGCTGATCGGCGGCTGATGCCATGCGGTTTACTCGTTGACCCCGCTGGCTTTAGCTGCGGCCTTGGATTTCCTTAATGCCTTCTTGCCTGGAGCCTTGTTGGCAGAGGCGGCTGATACTTTAGCAGGCGTTACGGTTACAGAACCGCCAGCTTTTTCAACAGCGGCTACCGCTGCGGCTGATGCGTGATCAACTGTTATGTTAATTTTCGCTTTGATTTCGCCGGACGCCAAAAGCCGAATTCCATCACGACGTTGACGGATTAAACCTGCGGCTTCTAGAACGCTGCCATCAATAGCTTTGGAGCCATCCAGACTGCCAGCATCAATTGCCTTTTGTAGGCGACCAATGTTTACGACTGCAAACTCTTTAGGATTAAGAGCGTTAAAGCCACGCTTCGGCAAACGCCTGTAGATAGGCATTTGCCCACCTTCAAAGCCCTTGATTGCGACACCAGAACGGGATGTTTGACCCTTGTAGCCGCGACCAGCGGTTTTACCCTTGCCAGAACCAGCCCCACGGCCAACGCGCATCCGCTCTTTAGTAGCGCCAGGCTTATCGCGTAATTGATTAAGTTGCATAATGCGCCTTCCTGCACCGGCGTACCGGTGCTTGTTCACAAATAGAGTTAGTTATCAGTTTCAACCCGCACAAGGTGGCTGACCTTATTAATCATGCCACGCACAGATGGGGTATCTTCCAATGTGCGCGTGCGATGCATTTTATCTAGGCCGAGCCCTTTAAGAGTTGCCTTCTGTGACTTGTGGCGCCCGATTGGGCTGCCAATTTGTGTTAAAGTCACCGTGTCAGCGGATTTAGATTTACCAGCCATCAGGACGCCTCCTTAACCGCGGCTTCGTCGCGTGGCACGGCATCACCGCGGCGGCCAACAATGTCAGCAACTTTCTTGCCCCGCTTAGCCGCAATCATACGCGGTGAGTTCAGAAGCTTAAGGGCCTCAAATGTGGCCTTGACCATGTTGTAAGGGTTGTTAGAGCCCTGACTTTTGGCAACAACGTCTTGCACACCCATTGTCTCGAAAACAGCACGCATAGGACCGCCTGCGATAATGCCCGTTCCGGGAGGTGCTGAACGCAACACAACCCGGCCTGCGCCGAATTTTCCATTTACGTCATGATGCAAGGTGCGGCCTTCGCGCAATGGTACGCGGATTAAAGTACGCTTAGCCTGCTCTGTCGCCTTGCGAATGGCCTCAGGAACTTCCCGAGCTTTACCAGACCCAAAACCAACCCGGCCTTTGTTGTCTCCAACCACGACTAAAGCAGCAAACGCAAAGCGTCGACCGCCCTTAACCACCTTGGCAACACGATTGATGTAAACAAGCTTATCAACGAGATCGTCTTCTTTATCCCGCTCGCGTCGATCCGCGTTAGCTCCTGAACGTGCCATATTCTCTAGTCCTTCCTACGGTCGCCTACTAAAACGACAGGCCACCTTCACGCGCTGCGTCGGCCAAAGCCTTAACGCGACCGTGATACTTATAACCACCGCGATCAAAAATAACGTCTGATACGCCAGCACCTTTTGCCCGCTCAGCAATCAACTTTCCAACAGCCTGAGCCGCCTCGGTTGTGCAACCCTTTTTGGCATCTTTCTTAACACCAGCTTCAAGGCTTGAAGCAGCAACAACAGTTTTGCCTTCAACATCGCTGATGACCTGGGCATAAATATGCCGACCAGAGCGAAAGACCGATAAGCGCGGACGCAGGCTCTTCATCTTGCGAATTTTGAACCGGGTTCTGTTTTTCCGGCGATTGAACAATTTGATAACGGATGTCATCGTTCGTTTCCTTACTTCTTCTTACCTTCTTTACGCAGGATGTATTCTCCGGCGTAACGCACACCTTTACCTTTGTAAGGCTCCGGCGGACGGTAGGCTCTAATTTCAGCGGCCACTTGACCAATCTTTTGCAGGTCCGACCCGCTGATATCAATCTGTGTGGGTTGCGGCGTCTTAATCTCGACCCCTTCGGGGATCGGAAAATCGACATCATGAGAGAAACCAAGACTCAAAACTAATTTGTTTCCCTGAGCCTGCGCCTTATAACCAACACCTTGAATTTCCAAGGTTTTAGTAAAACCATCACTCACACCAACCACCATGTTTTGCACCAGTGAACGGGTGGTGCCCCACATTTTGCGGGCGATTTTGCCTTTATTGGCCGGTTTTACTGTAACCTCGTTATCGGCAATGATCGTCTCGACCTCATCAGCCGTTAAGTAGGTCAACTCACCGCGCTTACCTTTAGCAGTGAGAAGGTTTCCCTCCAGCGTAACGGTGACACCGTCCGGAATAACGACAGGATTTTTTCCAACGCGTGACATTCTGATCTCTCCCTAAAATACCTGGCAGAGGACTTCGCCGCCCACGTTGGCATCGCGTGCCTCGTGGTCCGACATCACACCGCGTGGCGTAGACAAAATGGAAATGCCCAAGCCGTTGTAAACGCGAGGAAGATCTTTGATCTTCGCGTAGATGCGGCGCCCGGGCGTCGATACACGCGTGATCTTGCTGATCACAGGCTCACCTTCGTTGTATTTCAACTCAATACGCAGTTCGTCAACACCTGGGCGCAAGTTGTAACGCTCATAGCCACGAATGTAACCTTCGCGCTGTAATACGTTTAAAACGTTCTCACGAAGCTTAGACGCAGGTGCTGTAACAGCATTCTTGCGCGCCTGTTGCCCGTTACGGATACGAGTTAGCGTATCACCGATGGGATCGGATAAAGCCACTGTCGTCTCTCCTTACCAGCTCGACTTAACCATGCCGGGAATTTGACCTTTAGAGGCCAATTCCCGCAACATGACGCGGCCTAGCTTAAACTTTCTATACACGCCACGAGGACGACCAGTGACTTCACACCGATTGTGCACACGCACTTTGGAACCGTTCCGAGGCATCTCAGCCAGCTTAAGCGAAGCCTCAAATCTTTCTTCAGGTGATGATGAACGATCCATCATCTGCGCCTTGAGGCTGGCCCGGCGCTCTGCTTGCTGGACCACCATCTTGCGGCGTTTCTTATCGCGTTGTACTGCGCTCGTCTTAGCCATAGTTCAGACTGCTCCTGGCTTTAGGATTTACGAAACGGCAAATCGAACCCTTCGAGAAGCGCCTTCGCTTCTTCGTCGTTCTTTGCCGTTGTGCAAATTGTGATGTTCATACCTCTAACCTTATCCACCTGATCATATTCAATCTCAGGAAAGACAATTTGTTCTTTGAGGCCCATATTATAGTTGCCCTTACCGTCGAAACTCTTCGGCGGAAGACCGCGAAAGTCCCGCACGCGTGGCAAGGCAATCGTAACCAAGCGATCAAGAAACTCGTACATACGAACACGACGTAGGGTAACAGACGTCCCGACCATCATGCCGTCGCGCAGCTTAAAGCCAGCGATTGATTTCTTAGATCGTGTAATCACAGGCTTCTGACCAGTAATCAAAGTCAAATCCTGCACGGCTCCCTCGATCTTTTTACGATCTTGAGAAGCTTCACCCACGCCCATGTTTAGTACGATCTTCTCAAGCTTAGGAACCTGCATGGGGTTCGCATAAGAAAAAGCTTCCTGAAGAGACTTCTGGACGACGTCATTATAGTATTGGCGTAAACGCGGTTCAGTCATAACTGGCCTCAATCGATCACTTCGCCGGTACGCTTTGCGTACCGAACTTTGGTGCCATCATCGAGTGTTTTAAACCCGACACGTGTAGCTACGTTTTCTTTAGGGTCAACGATTGCCACATTGGACACATGAATAGATGCTTCTTTTTCGATAATCCCGCCAGCGGCAGTCGCAGACGCCCGGGTATGCCGACGTGTCACGTTAATACCCTGCACGATAACGCGGTCTTGCGCGGGTAGCGCCTTAACCACATCACCGGTTTTACCGCGGTCACGCCCGGTCAACACAATGACCTTATCGCCTTTTTTTATCTTGGCCATTACAGCACCTCCGGCGCCAAAGACACGATTTTCATAAATGTCTTGGAACGAAGTTCGCGGGTTACTGGTCCAAAGATACGAGTCCCAATCGGCTCACCCGCTTTATTGATAAGTACTGCGGCATTGCCATCAAACCGGATAGCGGTTCCATCTGCACGGCGCACTTCCTTTGCCGTACGAACAACAACAGCGCGGTGTACATCACCCTTCTTAACACGGCCACGCGGAATGGCTTCCTTTACAGAAACCACAATAACATCGCCGACGCCGGCAGATCTGCGTTTAGATCCACCGAGAACCTTGATGCACTGAACCCGCCTCGCTCCTGAGTTATCAGCAACGTCCAGATTTGTTTGCATCTGAATCATAGCATTACGTCCTTACGTTCTTCCTGGGGGTGGCTACTCAGCAGAGTCAGACACCAGCTCCCAAGTCTTGTTTTTTGAGATCGGCGAACACTCACGAATACGCACGATATCGCCAATCTTGCAGCTATTTGTTTCATCATGCGCTGCATACTTCTTGGAGCGCTTGATGAACTTTTTATAGAGCGGGTGAGCAACTCGGCGTTCCACTTTGACGACAACGGTCTTGTCTTGCTTGTCACTAACGACCAAGCCTTGAAGAATACGTTTAGGCATCAGTCTCTCCCTACGCCTGAGCTGCGGCGGCATCGCCGCGTTGCTGCAGGATTGTCTTAACTTGCGCAATTTCCCGGCGCACACGCTTAAATTCTGCTGTGTTCTCCAGTTGGCCAGATGCCTGCTGAAAACGCAGATTCAATTGAGTCTTCTTAAGGTCGAGCAATAGGCCCGACAATTCATCTTCGCTCTTCGCGCGCAAATCTTCTGCTTTAGCCATGATTTAGCCCTCAGCTCCAATACGAGCGACGAATTTTGTCTTAATTGGAAGCTTTGCTGCCGCAAGCTCAAAAGCTTCACGGGCAATAGCCTCAGACACACCGTCAACTTCAAACATGATTCTTCCAGGCTTAACCCGACAAGCCCAATACTCCACAGCCCCCTTGCCTTTACCTTGGCGAACTTCAGGTGGCTTTTTAGAAACAGGCACATCTGGAAAAATACGGATCCAAACGCGACCTTGGCGCTTCATGTGCCTGGTCATTGCACGACGAGCCGCCTCAATCTGACGCGCTGTTACGCGTTCAGGCTGCAACGCCTTCAGGCCATATGACCCAAAATTGAGTTGCGCCCCAGATTGAGCGACGCCGTGAATACGTCCCTTATGGGCCTTTCTAAACTTTGTACGCTTCGGACTTAACATCCCGAACCTTCCTTAACTCAACGAGCTACGCTTAAGAGCGTGCGCCTTGTTCTTGTAAACGACGATCGTGGGCCATGGGATCGTGCTCCATGATATCGCCCTTAAATATCCAAACCTTAACACCACAAACGCCATAAGTTGTATGCCCGCTTGCTTCGCCGTAATCGATATCGGCCCGAAGGGTATGCAAAGGCACCCGGCCTTCGCGGTACCATTCCGTGCGTGCGATTTCAGCACCGCCTAGTCGACCTGCACAGTTAATTCGAATACCACCAGCGCCAAGCCGCATTGCAGATTGGACGGCACGCTTCATGGCGCGACGGAAAGCGACACGGCGCTCGAGTTGTTGAGCAATATTTTCAGCAACCAATTGAGCATCGATTTCAGGTTTGCGAATTTCAATAATGTTGAGGCTGACTTCGTTACCTGTCATCTGCTGCAAATCTTTACGCATCACTTCGATGTCTTGACCTTTTTTACCGATCACAACACCGGGCCTCGCAGTGTGTATGCTAACACGAGCCTTCTTAGCGGGGCGCTCGATCACAATCTTAGACACACCTGCTTGCGCTAGACGGCCCTGCAAGTATTTACGAATGCGAAGGTCTTCATGCAGCATATCGACATATTTGTCCTTGCTGGCGTACCAACGTGAATCCCACGTACGGTTAATGCCAAGGCGCAGGCCGATCGGATTAACTTTCTGACCCATTAGACGGTCTCCTCGCGCTCACGCACGATAATGGTGAGATTACTGAACGGCTTGAGAATTTTACCAACCCGGCCACGCGCCCGAGGACGCCACCGTTTCATGGTCAAACTCTTGCCAACAAACGCTTCTGACACAACCAAACTATCGACATCTAGTTGGTGATTATTTTCCGCATTTGCGATCGCGGACTCTAGGACGCGTTTCACGTCCTGAGACACCCGGCGGGTCGAAAAACTCAACTGCGCCAATGCTGCTTCAGCGGATTTCCCGCGAATAGACTGCGCAACCAAGTTAAGCTTCTGCGGACTCACGCGGATAGACTTAGAAAATGCACGTGCCTCGACATCACTAAGACGGCGCTCAATGCTGGGCTTACCCATAGCTACTTCCTCTTCGCTTTCTTATCAGCCGCATGGCCGTAATAGGTCCGCGTCGGGGAGAACTCACCGAATTTATGACCAATCATGTTTTCGGTCACCAAAACCGGGACAAACTTATGCCCGTTGTGCACACCAAACGTTAATCCCACAAACTGTGGAAATATAGTTGAGCGGCGCGACCAAATTTTGATCACATCGTTTCGGCCAGACGCACGGGCTACTTCTGCTTTCTTGAGCAGATAGCCGTCGACGAACGGACCTTTCCAGACAGAACGAACCACTAGCGCCCTCCGTTACTTTCTTTTTTTCTTGGCCAGATGACGGCTGCGCATAATCAGCCCATCTGTGCGCTTGTTAGATCTCGTTTTCTTACCCTTGGTTGGCTTACCCCATGGCGTCACTGGATGGCGACCTCCAGAGGTTTTTCCTTCACCACCACCGTGGGGGTGATCAACCGGGTTCATAACAACACCACGAACTGTTGGACGGACACCCATCCAACGCTTACGTCCAGCTTTACCAAGCTTGACGTTTTGATTATCCGGATTAGATACGGCACCAATCGATGCCATGCACTCACCGCGGACCAATCGCAATTCACCAGATGAAAGTCTAAGTTGGGCGTAACCGCCATCCTTACCAATCAACTGAGCATAACAACCGGCTGAGCGAGCAATCTGCGCGCCCTTTCCAGGTTTCATTTCAATGTTATGAATAATAGTGCCGACCGGAATGCTTTTTAGCGGCATCGCATTGCCGGGCTTAATGTCAGCATGTTCAGAAGCTACAACCTGATCCCCAACCTTCAAACGTTGCGGAGCCAGAATGTAGGCCAACTCACTATCTTCATACTTGATCAGCGCAATGAAAGCCGTGCGATTGGGATCATACTCAAGGCGTTCTACAGTAGCAACGACATCAAACTTCGTGCGTTTGAAATCAATCGTCCGATAGCGACGCTTATGCCCACCACCGATGTGGCGCATCGTCATCCGACCATGGTTATTCCGACCACCCGACTTGGTCAAACCTTCGGTGAGCGCCTTTACAGGCCCCCCCTTGTGCAAGTCAGAACGGTCAACGAGCACGAGGCCACGCATCCCGTTCGTCATCGGCTTGTAGGATTTAAGTGCCATTGATCTACAGTCCCGTCGTCACGTCAATAGACTGACCTTCAGCCAACGTAACGATTGCCTTCTTAATGTTATTCCTGCGGCCAACCTGGCCCCTAAAACGCTTAACTTTACCCTTTTGAATGAGGGTGTTTACGCCCTTAACGTCTACTTTGAACAAGGTCTCAACCGCCTGCTTGATCTGAGGCTTGGTTGCCCACATTGAGACATTGAACATGACCTGATTAAATTCAGAGGCCATGGTTGATTTTTCAGTGATAAGTGGAGACTTAATCACATCATAAAGTGTTTCTGTCGGTTGCTTATCGGCGCTCATTTTAAACGCTCCTCAAGCTTTTCAAGTCCGGCTTTGGTTAGAACTAACTTTTCGCGACGAAGAATGTCGTAAACATTAGCTCCTTGCTCCGGCAACACATCAACACCAATGATATTGCGGGCCGCCAAGCAAAAAGCCTCATCTGGCGACGTGCCGTCAATGATCAAGACTGACGTCCAACCAAGCTTTTTAATCTTCTCAGCTAGAAACTTCGTTTTACTTTCCGAAGACTTAGCTTCCTCTAGAACAATCAGACTGCCGCTTTTAGCTTTGGCTGACAAAGCTGTTTTTAAACCCAGGCGCCGGACCTTCTTTGGAAGGGAATGAGCGTGGCTGCGTACAACAGGACCAAAAGCTTTACCACCGCTACGTTGGTGAGGTGCACGGGCATTACCCTGACGCGCACGTCCTGTACCCTTTTGCTTAAAGGGCTTTTTGTTGGTTCCGCTAACTTCGCCAACAGTCTTTGTCTTGTGAGTACCAGCCTGACGCTTTGCAAGCTGCCAACGCACAACCCGATGCAGAATATCTTCTCTTATATCGAGCCCGAAGATTGCATCAGCCAACTCAACTGAACCGACATTTTTACTATCGAGATTAATGATATCGCACTTCATATCTATGCGTCCTTTTCGCCAGCATCTGCCGCTTCATTAGCAACACTTGCTTCAGCAGCCTCTGCAGGAGCTTCTTCATCAGGATGCGCTTCACCACTTGGCGCCGCCGCCCCAACAGAAGAAGCCTTCAATGCCGCCGGCGTCGGCAACCCTTCGGGAAGCGCCTTCTTAACAGCATCCTTAATCAGAACATAAGAATTGTCCGAGCCTGGAACGCCGCCACTCACCAGAACAAGGCCGCGTGCAGCATCTGTTGATACGATCTTCAAATTCTGAACAGTCGTGCGTTGATCACCCATGTGACCGGCCATCTTCTTACCCTTGAAGACCTTACCTGGATCTTGACACTGGCCTGTTGAACCATGACTACGGTGAGAAACTGACACACCGTGAGATGCTTCAAGACCACCAAAATTGTGACGCTTCATTCCGCCAGCGAACCCCTTACCGATAGAGGTTCCTGTAACATCAACGAATTGACCAGGAATGAAGTGCTCCGCGGAGATTTCAGCGCCCACTTCCACCAGGTTTTCCGGGTTGACGCGGAACTCAACAAGCTTCTTGCGAGGCTCTACTTTTGCTTTTGCAAAGTGGCCACGCATCGCCTTGTTAACATTACGAGGCTTGGCAGCGCCGATACCGAGTTGAACAGCTGAATAACCATCCTTCTCGTTCGTGCGTTGAGCAACCACCTGAACACCATCTACCTTAAGAACAGTGACAGGAATATGCTCTCCGCTTTCGGCGAAGACCCGGGTCATCCCCAGTTTTTGTGCAACTAGACCGGTACGCATCAGATCAACCCTACAACTTAATTTCCACGTCGACGCCAGCCGCAAGATCCAGCTTCATCAGTGCATCCACAGTCTGTGGGGTCGGATCGACGATGTCGAGCAGACGCTTATGCGTTCTGATTTCAAACTGTTCCCGCGACTTTTTATCGATATGCGGAGACCGGTTAACAGTAAATTTCTCAATACGAGTTGGCAGCGGAATGGGCCCGCGAACCTGAGCACCCGTTCTCTTAGCTGTCGACACAATCTCACGGGTCGACTGATCAAGCACGCGATGATCAAAAGCCTTGAGGCGGATGCGGATATTTTGATTGTCTAGCATCAGTCCATTCCTGAAAGAAACGGCACCCCAAAATCGGGGTGCCGAAGCTTAACTGTCCTATTCGATAATTTTAGCGACGACCCCGGCACCGACGGTACGGCCCCCTTCGCGAATAGCGAAGCGCAGACCATCATCCATGGCAATCGGGGCAATCAGGTTGACCTGCATGGAAATATTATCTCCAGGCATAACCATCTCTGTCCCTTCCGGAAGCTCAATCGTCCCCGTCACGTCCGTCGTGCGGAAGTAAAAC
>JAVJSV010000006.1 GCA_040219235.1 Rhodospirillaceae bacterium | reverse complement strand
GATTGAGCTTCCTCAAAAGAAACTCCATGCTTCTTGAGGTTGGACTTAGCGTTGATTCTATTCCAGCTGAACTTAATTATACATACAGTGTATGTACGTTAGTGATAATGTCAATAGAGCCTTAACGCCTGCGGCAGCGGCCGCGCGGTAGCGCGGTCCAGCGACCGAAGGGAGCGTATTGCCTGTACTTTTTACGCGGCATCAAGGGTAACCCTTTGTACGCGATTAAGTTTTACACCCTTCTTCGCCTGGAAGAGATCATATGCGTCCTGCATGGTTAGCCAGCTTTCAGGACTGCGACCCAATGCCTTAGAAAGACGCAGCGCCATCTCTGGACTAATGCCACTTTGCTTCTTCAGGACTCGATTGAGCGTGGATGCAGCTACATCTAGCTGCTCCGCCAAATAGCGGCAGCTAAGGCCATAAGGCTCCATATAGGTTGCCCGAATAAATTCACCTGGATGCGGAGGGTTGTGCATAGCCATTAGTGATAATCCTCATAGTTGACGATATAGACGTTGCCATCGATAAACTTAAACGTGATTCGCCAGTTTCCGCTTACGGAAATTGACCAAATGCCTTTTCGGTCACCCTTTAGTTGATGTAACCGGTACCCGGGAATATCAAGGTCTTCGATGCAATGGGCTGAATCTAAGGCGGCTAGCTGCATACGAAGCTTGGGCACATGCTGGGTCTGTACGCCCTGCTTGCTGCCTACCTCGTAGAATTTTTTGAGCCCCTTGTGCTTGAAGGACTTGATCATGCAGATAGCGTAGCGTGTTGCGCAACACTCGTCAAGACGCGTAATGCTTACCGCAGCGGCGCCGGAAGCGCGCAGCGGTTTTTGCGTCCGGGCCCGTAGGGCCGAACTGCCGGTTATTGTTATAAGGCGAGAACAAGGCGAACACCCTCTTCGACCTCCCTAAGCTTGGCAGGTTGGAGTCTGCCCACACGTTCACTGAGAAAGGTTTTGTCTAGTGTGACAATTTGAGAAACGTTCACCACAGATTCACGGCCAAGGTTGGCGCTGCGCCTCGACAGAAGGACATTGCCAGGAGCCAATGAGAGTTTTTTGTTTGAAGTAATGGCTGCAGCTACGACAGTACTTATGCGGCTTCGATTGAAGTCATCAGACTGCAAAATCAGTACGGGCCGCCGGAACCCCGGTTCTGAGCCGCTCGGGTCAGGGAGATTTGCCCACCAGATCTCACCGCGTTTCACCTACCAGTTCTCATCTGCCAGAATCAGGCTCTGAATCCTAGAGAGCTGATCATCCAAATCGGACTTGGCGGAAGCATACACTTCGTCCAATTTTGAAGTCACATCTTCAACCCGGTGCCGCTCGACAAATTCGTGGACGGCAGTAGCATAGAGCTCGCTTCTGGACACGCCAAGTTTCTTGGCTGTGCGGTCCGCTGCCTCAAACACTTCATCGGGTATTGAAATTGCTGTTTTCATGCCACGAGTATAACCATGGTTATACCTCGACGCAAGCCCTATAACGCATTGGCACACGTGCCGGTTTAGAGCCGCAGAGCGGCGAAAAAGCGGTCAGCGTTCTGCTATTTGTTATGCATTTACGACACGACCATTTTCTAACTCTTGTTCGTCAGGAATTTCATATTTTGGCTCCATGAAGTTAAACATGAAATCAGTAACCTCAAAGGAATACACGCTAGAATCTTTCTCGACGTTTCTTTTTTTTACGCGGTTTTTGCGAACTTCTTCTGGTGCGCTCAAATAATGTACTTCAGGCTCTAGGTCGAGCTTCTTTGCCAGAGCAAGAAAATGACCACGCTGCTCTTTAGTCGTGAACCCTAAATCTAAAACTACGTTGCCGCCCAGTTTCAAGATTTGTTCACCAACCTGCCAGATTTGAACATAACAACGATTCACTCTCTCAAGCATCCAAGCATAATCAAGGGATGTCATATCCTTTGAAAATAGATTCTGCATCCACGGATCTATAGAGAAGCGAACCGCCCCAATGTTATTGGACAAAGATATGGAATATGTGGTTTTCCCCGCTCCCGTTGGGCCAGTAACAATAATTAGTCTCGCCATTGCTTTTGATCCTCTATTAATGCAGACCAACGAGTTACGCGTCGTCAACATGGATCCCGCGCTGCTAATTCCTTATCACTGGATTTTGGAGTCACTTGATTCTGCATTTTTCTTTTTGGATGCGATACCGATAACCATAAACACGATGCCTATGGGAATCAGTTCGGCTCTATCGTTACCAAGGATGCTGGGCAACATGAACAAGACACCGCTTAGTATCCAGAGCGCTGGTGCATACTTATTCAAAATGGCGGTTCCTTTTAATCAGTTCTCTGCCTTTAGCACGACTTTCACTATCGCTGGTATATCCACCAGGCTAAATTTAGACACATAAAGCCTGCGTAAAGCGCGCGAGGGCCGGGCGTCGCTTTTTAAGCGCTTGTCATGTGCACGGTCCATTTCCATTCAGTTAAGCCAAACGATTATAGGTGGATATAGAAAAATCTACACCCTCTGATTGGAATAGCTCGCGGGACTTTGTCATGAGTGCAGACCAGTCTGACGATTTCATACAGGCTTCATGATCAGTCTGAGAGCCCCATTCCCAATACATCATGGTTTCATCATTTTCTGTTGATTGATGAAAGCTGATGGATATGAATCCCGGTTGCAGTTTTGCTAATGGGATCATGCTCATTCCAAAAGAATGGATCTCATCTTTTAGTCGTTGTGGATACTTTACGCTGGAAATTGCAACAAAACTCATCTAAGGCACTCCGTATTGTTAAGACACATAACGCCTGAGTTCAGCGGCGTTTGAGGCGCGGGCCATTTTGCGGAAGCAAAATGGGCTGCGGTTCAAACGTCCGCTGCAACTATTTGTTATGTTTCAACACGGGCGAACTCCCGAACACCCTTGCGCCAA
>JAVJSV010000005.1 GCA_040219235.1 Rhodospirillaceae bacterium | reverse complement strand
AACCTTCATCCGGCGGCGGTTGGACCATACTTCAGCGCCCAGGGCGATCAGGCTGGTCATCATGTTGTCGAGAACGGGATTGCCGAGGAATACGGCGCGTTCTACGTCCGATGGAATGAAGTCCGACGCATAGGTCGGGCGATCTGTCTTGAGCGTACTCGTGGTCGTGTTGGCCATGGGTTTTACTCCTCCCCAGAGTTGAGTTACCGCGCCTTCGTGATCGGGCTTATGATCGAGGCTTTCACCTTGAAGACTTGGGACGAAGTCTAAGCCGAGTCCTCAAGGGCGCTAAAGCCTATTCGAGCGAAAAAGTGAGATTTTCGCCCTTATGATCGGCGGATAACCGCGAGTCCGCAAAGCAGGTTCACGAAATAGACTGTGCAGGTTAGACTTATGCTTGTATTCCAAGGGCATACGCGTCTGAAGCTAAAATCAACGCCTATAGGCCAAATAACTCCGGCAAGGGGATGATATCCGTTGAACAGCCAAGCTGTCCCATCCTGGATAGATAAAAACATCGTCGTTTCGACGGCGGTCAGTTTTGCTGTGCCCCTTTTCGCGGCCTTGCTGCTGGGCTGGTATGGCGCTGGTATTCCAACCACCGGCATTGGCTCAGCCACGGCCATCACCTATTGGCTGGCCATTCTGTTGACCACATGGGCCGCCTTTGAACTGGGCAGTTGGGCCGCCGCCTATATTCTACGCCCGCTGACGCCAAGATTTATCACAGTGATTGTCATTGGCAGTGTGGTCGGCGGCCTCGCGGCGCGCCCGTTTGTGGTTTACATCATTGGCACTTTTCTGGGCGCCGCCCAAGGTGGCGATGGCTCACCCGTGGCCGCCCCTCAGTTCATCTGGTCGATTGAATGGATGACCAGCTTTTTGCAGGAAGCCGCCGTTATTTTGCTGCTGTGGATCGGCGCCAACCTGATGATGCGTGGGCCCTTGCATTTGCCGCGGTTTGGCTATGCGCCCCTCGGGCGTTTCGCACCCTCTGCGGACACAGACGGAAGGGCTGATGATACACCGCCGCCGGAGCCTGAATTCTTAAAACGGTTGAAAGACATTTCTCAAAACGAAATCGCCGCATTGGAAGCAGAAGACCATTATGTACGTGTACATACAATTGATGGCTCAGAGCTGATTCATTACCGCTTCACAGATGCGGTCCGCGAACAACAGGGCTGCGAAGGATTACAAGTGCACCGGTCCTTTTGGGTCAGCAAAGACGCCATCGACGTTATGGTACGGCGCGGTCGATCATTTGACATCGTGCTAAAGGGTGGCAAACGCATCCCGGTTGGGCAGACGTATAAGCAGTCCGCCGCAACCGAGTTTTTAGAGTACCTTGAGGACTAACGCGCCCGTCATCCTATTTCTCTGGTAATGCAAACGCGACCAGCGCATCGCCTAGATTTTCTGTTACCCGGGACGTGCCTCCTGCCGCAATCACCACATACTGACGGCCATCAGCCATGTAGGTCATCGGCACCGATGAGCCCATATACGGCAAGTTGGCCTGCCAGAGTTCATCGCCGCTGGACAGGTCAATGGCCCGGATTTTTTCATCCATTGTGGCCGCAATGAAAATCAACCCGCTGCCGGTGATGATAGGACCCCCGATGTTGGGTGACCCCCAACCGAAAGAGGCCGGCACGGTAATGCCAAAGCGTTTCACTTGGCCGAGGGGAATTTGCCATTTCATCTGGCCGCTGCTCATATCAATGGCGGCGAGAGTCCCCCAGGGCGTTGGCGTACAGGGAATACCCAAGGGCGACATGAAGATTTCACCCTCAACGGCATAAGGTGTGCCTTTGAGCGGTCGCGTCAGATAATCAATACGCAAAACATCTTCGTCTGCGGTATCCCCCTTGGGCACAATCTTTAGGCGGGAGGCTAGATTTTCGGCTTTAATAATCAGCGTATTGCTCTCTGGATCAAAGGCAGCTCCGCCCCAGTTGCCGCCACCAAGGGCAGACGGGAACAGCAGGGCTTCGCGCAAATCCGGTGGCGTATACAAGCCTTCGTAGCGCATCTCATCGAACTCGGATTGACACCACGCCTTGTCAAAGGGTGTCAGCCCAAACAGATCATCGCGGTTTATTTTTTGACCGGCGAAAGCCACTGGCAAAGTGGGGATCGGCTGAGTTGGGGCTGCTTCGTCCTCCGGAACATTGGTTTCAGGAGCCGGCATTTCTTCCAGCGGCCAAATCGGCTCGCCCGTGTCACGGTCAAAGGTGAACAGCCACCCCATTTTGGTTTGCAGCACTGCAACCTCACGCGGTTCACCATCCTTCTGAATAGTGACCAGCAGAGGATGGCCGACCAAATCATAGTCAAACAGATCATGGCGAACGGTTTGAAAATGCCAGGCAACGCCGCCTGTATCGGCCTCAACCGCAACCAGGGCTGTGGCATAAGGAATGGGAAAGCGACGACCGCCGCCATAATAATCAGTCGATGGACTGGTGGTTGGCAGGAAGACCAGATTTCGTTCCTGATCACCGCTCATGGTCGACCACACATTGGCTGCGCCAGACTGATCACGATAGGACTGTGGAATGGGATTAAACTCCCACTTCAACTCGCCGGTGCGCACATCCCAGCCACGCACAAACCCATCATTGGCGTCTTGCACGCCATCGTTAGAGGACGTTGCGCCAATAACGGTATCGCCAACCACGGCACCGGGAGATGGCATGCCGACGAACCCTTCACCGTGCATTTCATAATCCGCGTTGCTGACACGCCCCACATAGCCGGCATCTTCACCAAAATCCCGGCAGGCTTCGCCAGTATCCGCATCAATGGCCCAAAGATTACCTCCGCGATCTCCTTTGAAGATACGTTTCTCACAGGCATTGCCCTCTTCAGGTTCCGCTGCAGCCCAATAGGCAACGCCGCGACAGGTGCTTGAGAGGCGGTCTCCTTCAATCAGTAACTCACCGGTTTCTGGATGGGGTGTATGAGGATCAAACACCCAAACCTCTTCCCCTGTTGCCGGGTCCAGAGCAAAGACACGGTTGAACGGCGTGCAATAGTATAAAAGTCCATTAGCCTGGATCGGCACCACTTGAAGAGAAGTCCCGAACGGGTTTTGCTTGACGTCGCCAGAGCGATGTATCCAGGCCACTTCCAGGTCTGCAACATTCTCAGCGGTGATTTGATCCAAGGGCGAATACTGGCTGCCGCCGGAGTCATTGCCGAAGTTTTGCCAATCGTCACCGGACTGAGCATACCCAACCGAACTCACGCTGATGAGCGCCGCACATCCTAGAACAATTCGTTTCATTCCTAATCCCCTGTGATTCAGTCGAGCCGCCAAGGGCTGACACACAAATCCTTTTATGGGCCTATGGTGCGACGGATTACGCTTAGCGTCCAGCCCGAGTTCGTCCGGCATGTGACTATCGCGCGCGTGGGAACTGTTAACTGACTGTGGCGCTGCCAGGCGGGCGTGTGGTACCGCTCCTTTCCCCTTGAATGTGTGGTACCGTGTTACACCAATTCCCTCTGATCCTGTTTTTTACCAAGAACGCACGATTTGTAAGCTTCGGCTTCTTTCTGGCGTTGTTCTCGAGTTTTGGACAAACGTTCTACGTGGCGTTGTTCAACGGCGTTTTGAACCAAGACCTTGGCCTGTCGAGCAGTGATCTCGGCACTTTGTATGGTGCCGCAACATTTGTCAGCGCGGTGACGCTGATCTGGATTGGCAAGCTGATAGACGTTTGGGACCTGCGCGTCTTTACGATTTTTACGTTTTGCATTCTGGCTGCAGCCTGCTGGATGTTCGGCAATGCCACCGGACCCGCCACCATTATGCTGGCCATGTGGGGCCTGCGCCTGGGCGGTCAGGGTTTGATGTCGCACACGGCACTGACCAGCATGTCGCGCTACTACGAAACCGAGCGCGGTCTTGCTGTGAGCATTGCGAACATCGGATTTGCCGCGGGCGTGGCGAGCCTGCCGGTCGCGGGTGCGTATCTTTTGGTGCAATACGGCTGGCGCGGTATTTGGACCGGCAGCGCTGCGTTTTTGATGGTCATCTGCTTGCCCTTTGCTCTGTTTTTACTCCGCGGTCATAAGGCACGGCATCAAGCCCATATCGCGCAACACGAGGAGACCGATACACCGGGCGCTGAGGATGCTCCAGCACGCCGCGCCGGTTGGACGCGATCGCAGGTGTTGCGCGACCGGCGTTTCTATTTGCTGCTGCCGCTGATGATGGCCCTACCCTTCGTCGCGACCGGCATCCAGTTTCATCAAATTACACTGGTGGAAGAAAAAGGCTGGCTGCTGGCGACCTTTGCCTCGGGGTATTTCGTCTCAGCAACCTTCAGCGTGATCGGCGGTTTAAGTTTCGGCGGATGGGTCACCCGGCTTGGCGGGGTCAGTGCCCTGGTGCCCTGGTTCATGGTCCCGCTGGCCTTGTCCATGGCCTTGCTTGTGGCCTTTGACTCCCCCCTGATGATTTGGGCTTACATGATTACTAATGGCCTCAGCGGCGGCATGTTCGGTGTGGTTCATAATGTGATCTGGGCCGAATTGTATGGCACCCAATACCTGGGGGCGATTCGCTCGCTGGTCAGCTCGAGCACGATTTTTGCCGCCGCCTTAGCCCCAGCGGTGATGGGGTGGTTGTTGGATGCGGGCTGGTCTGTCCGGCTGCTCGCCGCCGCCAGCCTAGCTTACGTCGTGATTTCTATGGTGATTGCAACGCGAGTGAAGATTGAGAGCCTCTCTCCGCCGGCCCCTTAACCTGCCCCATGCACGCTCACTGCACGAGCATATTAGCAAGTCCTACCCTGTAGTTGCAGGAAGGGTTTTAAAACTACCCCTCATCTGATCTTGTCACTTAAGAAGCAGGTCATAAATCAGTGGCCACAAATCAGAGGCCATAAATCAAGGACGCCCGAATTATGCTGATGCTGACCCAATCTTCCTGGTCTCCCAATGATGCACCCGAGTTATATGCGCTCGTCGCGGCGGCGGCGCGCGAGGCGGTACGCCAATCTGAAAGTGGTTCTCCGGATGTCTTGTTGCTTCTGCCACATGCCCCTTTAGGGGACGCTGCAGCGCTTCGTGAAGAAGACATTATGGACGTTGTGAAATCAGCCGCAACGACGAACAAAATGCATCTTGCAGGTTCAGCCGTCATGCAAGCGGAAGGCGCATCCGCGCCGCAGACGATCGGGTTCGTCGTTGCCTCTAATGGTGATGTATTACTGCGCACTCTGAAAATTTCACCTGACCTCATTGAAGGCTTCACCGACACCACTTCTGCTATGGGTCAACCTGCGGAATTTCCTGTCGCCGCATTGCCTTTTGCCAAGGTCGGCATGCTGTGCGGCGAAGACATTCACTTTCCACAGTATGGCCGGGCGCTCGCTTTTCACGGGGCAGAGGTTATTTTGAACCCCTGTGTGGAACGTTCAGATCAACAGTTTGATCATCGCGTGATGTCGCGCTTTGGGCGCGCCAGCGAAAGCGTCGCGTATGTGGCCGTGGCAAGCCCTGCCGAAATGAACGATGGCGGCATCAAAGTTAAACTGCCGTCCGCGACGGCCCTTTACCCATGGGAGCGTGAGGCCACGGCCGTGCGTGGGGATGAAACCTTCGTGATTCCTGACATTGATATGCAGCTGCTGCGCCGTCGCCGTGTAACGCCGCAAGGCAGCTTTCCAGCGATTGTGCGTGCTGACGTCTACGGCCGTGGCTACAAAATTGCTAAAGAAACCGATAAAATTCCAGCAGCCCCGACCACCCGTGATGGCTGGCTTAAAGAAGCCGAGCGCCGCCTGGCCACAGAAGCCGAGGTGCGCGGACCAAAACATCCAAACCCAGAGTTTCAATACGATTGTATGCTGGTACAAACCGTCGCCCGTTTGATTCCCATCGGCGGCAATGCGGATCCGCGTGAAATCATTCGCAAGAATCTGGATGAACATCTGTCGAACGCTGGGAGCCGTTTGTCTGTTCCCACCATGCGTTTGTGTGTCTTCCCAGAGTTTTGGCTGACGGGACCCGGCGGTATTGGCGGCGTGCAACGCACGGTGCAGAACCTGGAACGGATGGCGATTTCCGAGGGTGATGAAATTTTCGATATCATCGGAAAGTTTGCCCAGGAATATAATGTCTATGTCGCCTTCCAGAATTTCGAAGTGCACCCGAAGCTGCCGGGGCGCGTGTTTAACTCAGCGTTCCTGATCGACGACCAGGGCAATCATGTGCACACTTACCGCAAAAACCAATGCGCCGATGTCTGGGGCTTGTTGCCAGATACCACGCCGGGGTCCGTGCTGGATGAATACCTGGACCTATTTGGCTATGACGCCTTATTCCCGGTTGCGGACACCCCCATCGGTAAACTTGCCAACATGGTGTGTTTCGACAACATGAGCCCTGAAGTCGCGGGCGGACTGCGCCGCCAAGGGGCAGAGGTTATTCTGCACTCGACCTCCGAACCCCATGGCGGTGAAGGCCGACGTGCCTGGGACAACGCCCGCCGCACCCGCGCCATGGAAAACTGTGCCTACATGCTCTCCGCCATGGACGGCGGCGAGTACAAGTCACACGACTCCGAACACATGACCTTCTTCCGACGCGGCCATACGCGCCTGGTTAACTTCGACGGCAGCTTACAAGGCACTGTTGATGGCCCAGGTCCGGTTTTACTGCGCGCCCATATTGACCTCGGCGCTTTGAGACGTGCGCGCGCCAACCCGCGCACCAACTTCCAACTGTGGAATGATCCTGCCGTTTATGCGGATACGTATTCCCCGGACATGGGCTTCCCCAGCAACATGTGGGCGGGCGATCCGTACGACAATCCCTACATCGGGGCGAAAGCCATGATCGAACGGATTGAAAGCTACGTGGAGCAAGGTATCTACACGCCGCCAGTCTCGCAACTGAGCGCAGAGACGAAGAGTCGCACATCTGACGTGATGTAGCTTTACAGACCCGCGCCACAAATTCAGAGGTTCGCCACGCGGGTGAACCTCTGATCAGCGGTGACCGGGCGCATAAGTCGAGGTAAACACATTCATCGTTGGTGATGAATGAGGATATAAGCCCCTGTGAGCAAAATTGGCGAGGCCATTCCCCGTTTCGAAGATGACCGCCTGCTGCGTGGTAACGGAAGCTATACGGATGATGCCGTGCAGCCCGGTGACGCGCATATGGTGTTGGTCCGTTCACCTGTTGCGGCAGGAAAAATCGCCACCATCGACATAGACGCCGCAAAAGAGTGTCCAGGCGTCTTGGGAATCTACACCAGAACAGACTTAGATGCTGATGGGATTGGACTGTTTACCACACCCTTCCCCTTTAAACGCCGCGACGGGACGGAGATGTATCGCCCTACCTTCGGATTATTGGCAAGAGATGCCGTTAAGTATGTCGGCGATCCCGTTGTTGCGATAATTGCCGAGACACTGGATCAGGCCGAAGAGGCCGCCGAGCAGGTGCTGATCGATTACGATGATGAACCGGCTGTCACCTCAGGTAAGGCCGCGCTTCAAGATGACTCGCCATCTGTCTGGGAGCAGGTCCCTGGCAATGAAGCCTTTGTTGTTGAGCGTGGAGACCGCGGCGCCACAGATGCAGCGTTCGCAAATGCCAAAAAAATCATCGAACTGAACCTAGATATAACGCGGGTTACGGCCAACCCGATTGAGCCGCGAAGCGCCATTGGCAGTTTTGACCAAGAGACAAACCGTTATCTATTGCGCTCGGCATCACAGACACCTCACAGATTACGAGACACCCTGGCCAACGATATTTTGAAGATATCGCCAGAACGCATCCATGTAATTTCTGCCGATATCGGCGGTGCCTTCGGGATGAAAAACAACGTCTTCCCTGAACAGGGTCTGGTGTTGTGGGCGGCAAAAAAACTGAGCCGCACTGTGGTCTGGCGCTCAAACCGCATCGAAGGATTCCAATCTGACTTTCAAGGCCGGGACAATTGGGTCAATGCGAAACTGGCGGTGGAGGGAGATGGAACATTTCTGGCCATCAAGGTGCGCTTGATCGGAAACCTCGGGGCTTATCTCAGTGCAACCACCCCGCACCCCCCCACCGCAAACGTGGGCGGCATGATCGGGCCGTACGGCATCAAAGCTGCACATATTGAAGTGATTGGTGTTCACACCAACGTCCCGCCGCTGGCACCGTATCGTGGCGCAGGCCGCCCAGAAGCGACATACGTTATCGAGCGCTTGGTCGATGAAGCAGCACGGCAATTGAACGCGGACCCTATCGCGTTGCGACGGATGAACATGCTGACGCCAGAGCAACTGCCGCATACCACACCATTAGGCATGATTTACGACAGTGGGGCCTTCGCCAAAGTTTTGGCAGAAGGCGTAGAGGCCGCAGATTGGGATGGCTTCTCAACCCGTCAAGGCGAGAGCCGCGCACGCGGACGACTACGTGGCAGAGGGCTTGTGTATTCCATCGAAATCGCCGGCGGCCCGCAAGGCGCGCACATGCCAGAAACCATGGACATCCGCCTAGCCAAAAATGGGGATGTTACCGTCTTTGCCGGATCAAAAGAAATGGGCACCGGTCATGGCACCGCTTACCGGCAAATCCTGGCAGAGCAATTAGGCTTGGACCCTGCCCGGGTGACCGTGATTGACGGCGATACCGATACGGTTATCAGCAGCACAGGATCGTTTGGGTCACGCAGCATGATTGCCGCTGGCACCGCGATGACTGCCGCATCTCAGCGCATCATCGAAGCGGGCAAACCGATTGCGGCGGACGCGCTTGAGGCTGCCGAGATTGATATAGAGTTTTCTTCCGGTGCTTTTCGCGTGGTTGGCACAGATCGCGAGATAACACTGCATGACTTGGCGCAGCATGCTGACGGGACATTGAATACTTCTGTCACCAAGAAAGCCGATGGTCCGACTTACCCAAATGGCTGTCACGTCTGTGAAGTCGAGATTGACCCAGACACTGGCGTCACAACCCTGGTCAAATATGTTGTGGTTGATGACGTTGGCACTGTGATCAACCCGATGATCGTTAAAGGCCAACTGCACGGTGGTATTGCGCAAGGCGCTGGACAAGCCCTGATGGAACAGATTGTCTTCGATAACGATGGCCAGCTCATTACCGGCAGCTTCTTAGACTATGCCATGCCGCGTGCCGACGACATGCCGACTTTTGAAGTGGAAACCAGCCCTGTGCCGACGACCATGAACCCCTTGGGCGTGAAAGGGGCCGGTGAGGCCGGAACCGTTGGTGCCCTGCCCGTTGTGGTGATTGCCGCGCTTGATGCGCTGAGACCGTTGGGGGTGTCGCACATCGATATGCCTCTGACACCCGAGCGCGTATGGCGCGCCATTGCAGACGCACAGCGCTAAGACTTCACATCCCCCCGGTTAGCGTTGGCGCCACGGCCCCGGGCGCACAACCAATGGTTCCCCGATGTCACACTCAAGGGCGTTGCGATTCCAGGCACCTGTTGTTGCCGCGGCATCGAATGTGGAGGTCAGGAAGGACAGCAAGACCGCATCCGGATCTGACGCCGTTCTTACGACTTCATAGGGCAACAAAAATTCACCCAATTCTTTATGAAAATAAGCCTCAGCCGGTTCTACTTTGGCGTCCGCAAATCCATCCGGTGTGGGCGCCGCATAAGAGTAAAACATCGGCTGATCAAAGCCGTTACCGCCTGGCCAGAACCCGGCGCTGGACACGACGTGGGAATAGGCTTCACGGGTGACATCGTCCGGCAAATTGGGAATACCACCTGGGTGTAAAGGGGCCTCGCCGCCCGAAAAGCGCGTCACCGCCATATCAAAACTGCCCCAGAACAAATGCACCGGACTGACTTTGCCGATGTATCCTGTGCGAAACTTTTTGAACACCCGATCGACCTGAATCAGCAGCCGCCAATAGCGTTCGACGTAGACCTCTTTGTAGGACATGTGCACGGTGTCTTCGGCAAAGGGGATCGGGTCCGGCACTTCATTGGGGCTACCATGAATTTTAATCGGCATGCCTAAATCTTCCAGGGCCGCCATGACGCCTTTGTAGAAACTGGCCACGGATTGTCCGGCCAGCGGAATGCTGCGCTGGATGCCCTCGGCACAATGAATAACCAGAAGATGATCGAGCAGTTGAAAATCGATCTGGAACACACGTGACTTATACGCGAGTGGCGACGTGGTCAGCCCCCGCGCCGTGGTATAGAGCGTGGCGTGCCAGGAGTGATTCCACCAGGGCTCAACCGCCAGGCGCACCTTGCCAACAATTTGTGTAAACAGATGCAGAGTCGTGCAGGTTTCAGCCCACTCGTTGTAGGGCAATTCAGGCCATGTTTCCGGGGTAATTTCTTGTCTCTCAAGCATAACCTGAACACTCCTTGTGCTAACGTGAATGATCTTGATCTTATGCCGCGAGGTCAAACACTAACACTTCGGCACCTGTTTGGGAGGACAGCGTAATGCTGGTTTCATCTGTAACGGCAGCGCCATCACCCTCGCGCAATTCTGTATCATTGATGTTCACACACCCCTGAACCACCTGCACCCAAATCTGACGACCGCGCGCGATGGTGTGCGTCACCTCGCTCCCTGCCGTAAGCATGGTTGCGTAGATGCTGACGTCTTGATGCACTTTGACAGCACCATTCTGTCCGTCCTGGCTGGCCACACGCCTTAAAGTATCTGTGCGCTCTCTTTGGGAAAAATTTTTTTGCTCATAGCTAGGCTTGAGCCCGGCCTGCTCTGGTGTAATCCAGACTTGCAGGAAACGCGCGCCCTCATCTTTGCTTGGGTTAAACTCGGAATGCGTTACGCCCGTTCCAGCTGACATACGTTGCACATCACCGGGGCGAATAATTGACCCGGTCCCCATGCTATCCTTATGTTCCACTGCGCCGCTCACCACGTATGAAATAATTTCCATATCGCGATGGCCATGGGTGGGAAAACCAGCCCCCGGTATGATGCGGTCATCATTAATCACTCTGAGCGCGCCAAAGCCCATGTTGGCGGGGTCATGGTACGCGCCAAAAGAAAACGTATGGTGGCTATCGAGCCAGCCGGTTTTTGTGTGACCTCGATCATTACGGTCTCTGACGGTAATCATGCCCTTCTCCTATCGTTGGGCCTGTTTTGAGAGGATTTGAATACAAAGCAGGCTTGCTAAAACATCACTGGCACCGATATAGGAGGTATAGTTACTCAGAGAAAGTAGTTGCCTTTTGGTAAGTAGACTTGGACATATGAGAGATACAATGCCGACAGCAACGAACAAAAAGTCTGAGAGCAAAGGCTGTCCTATGGACAGTGTCCTGCGCGTGCTGTGGAAAGAATGGACAACGCATATTCTTTGGACCCTGAGCACAGAAGGTCCGACACGCTTTAATCACCTTAACCGGCTCGTGGAAGGCATTTCACCGAAAGTGCTGACGGACCGGCTGCGGCAGATGGAAGCCGACGGCTTGATCTGGCGAGAACACGTGGCGAGCATACCACCCGCCGTCACCTATGGACTGACCGAGAAAGGCAAAGATTTCGATAGCGTATTGAAAGCGTTTGAAGCCGTAGCCGTGAAATGGGGCGATGGGCAGCGTGGTTAGAAATCAGGCCCTAGAATTTACAGCATACCGCAAAGCAATTGAGAAATAGTCTGAGTGATGTGAGAATGGACTTAAACTGAGGTCGGTCCACATAACTTCACGAGGTTTTCATGGCAGGTTCTGATCAAGACAAGAGATCAAAAAAACACGATCTCGTCCCTTTTTGGATTATGGGTTGCCTGGTCCTGCTCGTGATTTTTATAGCCTGGTACGGCCCCTAAAGCCTAAGGCACTGCGGTGCTCTTGTGTCAGACGGCTACTTCGACCTTGGTTTAGCTTGAGGTTTAGGCTTAGCCTTTGAAGTGCCAAAAAATTTAGCAATTTTGGAAAAGACTCCGACTCCCGGTTCGACGGTAGTCGCTTTTTTATCAAATGCCGCTTGGCCATAAATAAAACGCAGCTTGAAGCTGTCGCGGTCTGCCTCATTATCAAAAACAATTAGATAGTTTTTCTTGGACATATCATCAGAGACGCTGTCCATTTGAATAGACCACGGCCCCTTAATATTGAGCTTCAACCAATTCTCGACGGGAGCAATTCTGCCCGCCGTAGAAAACTTCACGCGGAACTTTGCCGCAGTCATGCTTTGACCTTTCGGCGGCCTAGACCTGAACAACAGGCCAGTCTAAGAGCGATGCTATCAGCCGCTAAAGTTTAGCATACCACTTTATTGTGACATGTGGTTGGGATTGTTATCAGTAGTATTTTTTAGGTGGAGCGGGTGAAGGGAATCGAACCCTCGTCTCAAGCTTGGGAAGCTCGCGTTCTACCATTGAACCACACCCGCAATAGTCTAAACCTGACGGTTAATCTTAGCTGATAATCATCATATCACCAGGGCAATTCGGTACCGTCAAAATTATAAAAAGTGGCAGACTCCTCCAGGGATACATTGTTAATCACTTCGGCCATTTCATCGACCGCCAATGTGGTGGTTCTAAGCGGCATGCGCCCCCGCGCTGCGGCCATCATATCCGTATCAACCGGGCCAGGATTAACCAGCACAACTGTCACACCTTGCTCCTTCAAAGTGTGCGAGATGTTTTTCATGACCATATTCACAGCCGCCTTACTGGCCCGATAAAAAGGCTGACGATTGCTTGTTACGCGAGCGATAGAGCCTTCACTTGAGGTGACGACGGCGACCTTCTTTTCCTTGCTCGCGGAGACATGCCCTGTAAACGCCTCTGTTATTTTCAGCGGGCCTCGCACATTGGTGTTCATCACTGCCTCAAATGTGGAATAGTCGATGGAGCCGAAACGTTGAAGGTCTGGCCGCCCCGTAATGCCCGCGTTGTTGACTAAGATATCAATTGGCGTGCCCCGGTATTTTTCGGCCAGGCGATCAATTTGATCGAACGCGTTGACATCTAATGGCTCAACCAGAATTTTTGAATTTTCTTTAGCCAACGCTTGCAACTCAGCGGCCTCAGATGGCTCCCGAGCCGTTGCGATGACAGTATACCCCTCTTCCGCATAGTGCCTGACAAACTCTAAACCAATACCGCGATTAGCACCTGTAATAAGCACCGTTCCGGCACTGGCTGAGGCAACAACAGAAGCAGAAAGCACCAAGCCGAGCAACACAACCCGCAAAGTTTGACCAAACACTTCAGCAATTGAAAAGGTCATAAGAATCTCCTTCCCGCTCAAAGCGGTAATAGCGTTGTAGCCTTCAGTTCATGGCTAATAAAATTGCATTAACGCTTTGCTATTATCCAGACGGCATGGACAATACCGGGAATGTAGCCAAGCAGCGTGAGCAGGATGTTAATCCAAAACGGCCAGCCAATGCCGACCTGCAAAAAGACGCCAACAGGCGGCAGAATGATTGCAAAAATAATACGGATGATATCCATAATTCCCCCAATGCGGCGCACAAATGTTTACACCAAAATAGCTGGCGCAGCTTAGACCATCGTAACCCTGACGTCATAGTACAAGTTTGGCAGCCTGTTTTATAAAGCATTCGTTGCAACAAAACAGGATTTCGCCGAAAGTCCGAGAATGGACGAAACACTTACACTTTATATGAGCTTGGCGATGCTCACGGCCGGTCTTGGAGCTTTGGCGTGGATCGACTTCAAGACAGGATATCTGCCCGATACATTGCAAATCGCGCTGACACTGGCTGCACTTGCGGTACTCGCTCTTGGGTCGCCGATCGGCATAACGTGGACCAGTGCTGTGCTGGGCGCCGCCTTGAATGGCGGTGTCTTTTGGGCCCTACGCTGGGTCATGACCCGCGTTAAGGGCCGGGAAGCTATGGGCTTCGGCGATGTGAAATTGGTATTCGTGGGGGGGCTTTGGCTCGGCCCGTGGGCGTTGCCTTACATTATGGCACTCTCGGGACTGCTCACCTTAATCACCGTCGGCCTTGCGGCGTTAATTCTACGTAAGCCCACATGGCAAGGCGAAATACCGCTGGGGCCAGGTCTCGCCATCGGCATACTGGCGTCTTACGTCGCGGCTCTTGCTGGAGTCTCCGGCATTACCGGGCCGGCCCCATTATGAGCATGTCATGAGAGTTGCCGTTATTACCCCCTACCACACTGAACCGCTGGAGATGCTGAAACGCGCCCATGACAGCGTTGCCAAACAAACATACATATGCACCCATTACATGGTAGCCGATGGTCATGCCCGTTCAGAAATTGACTCCTGGGATGTTCGACATATTCCCCTGCCGATAGAACACAATAACAATGGCAATACCCCGCGCGCGATTGGCAGCATGGATGCCATTGGCGATAACTTTGAGGCTATTGCCTATCTCGATGCCGACAATTGGTTTGATCCGGATCACATCGAGAATTTAATGGCCCTTCATGAGGAATCCGGTGCTGATGTTGTGTCAAGCGGTCGGGTTATTCATGCGATCGACGGGACTGTTTTATTACCAAACGGCGAATCTGGCGACGGTGAGCGGCACGCAGACACGAGTGCATTTATCGTGTTCCAAAGTGGTTTCCCGGTGCTGCCAATCTGGGCCTTGATGCCAGATGAACTCGGGCCAAACTGTGACCGCGTGTTTTATCAAGCGGCGTTGCGTATTGGCCTCAAACATGCGCACTCACCCAAACCCACAATGCATTTTACCAGCCGGTATGGTGTTCATTACCGGGCGGCCGGACTTGAAGTCCCCGAGGATGCAAATGCTATGGCGGGCATGAAGGTATCTGAAGATTTCATGCGCCGCATGACCGCCCTGGGATGTAAAGATATCATGTCGCGCCACCATGTCGCAGAAACGCTGAACCAGCTCCAGGCTAGCCCGATTACAATCATCATTCTTGGTGATGAAGCTGAAATGGACGATGACGATAAAAGGGTTGTTGACGAACTTGAGCAGGAGTTGGGGTCTGACGCGGAGTTTTATTTCTCGTCTGCGGAAGAACTTATAGATGAAGCGGAAATCACCAAGACAAGAAGAAATGTTTTTGTGCTTGTTTTTGAATTGATGATTTCAAACTGGGCCCGCCTGGATGACATAATGGAAAAACGTACAGAGCTATTTTTTTATTATATCCGAAGGCCGAATTCTTTGGCATCCTTAGAAGTGACACGGCCAATTGATAGCCGGGCTTCACTAATACTAGTGGAAAATAAAACGCTCTTCAAAAAATACCACTGGGGAAACCGATATGGAGCGGGACATGTCATGATTGTAAACACAATTACTGACACGAGTGACACTCTAAGTTCAGCCGTAATTCGAGCGATTCGCACGTCCGCAAAATCATGAGTTGCTTCTATAACTCCACTTGTCAGGTTAGAAATATTATTCTGTTTTGCGAATTTTGTTAACTAGGCTTAAAACAGTATAAGCATAAAAAAATATTTGAAAAAAGTTAACTTGATTTATTATAGTCACTTCTTGGGTCGCGCATCGAATAAGCTTCGTCAAAGGGCCTCTTAGATTCGTCAATGGTGTAACCACGGCCTTCTCTATGCTTTCTAATTACTAAATCTCCGCCACCAAGTACAAGACTAGTAAACCCTTTCTGGTAATTTCGATAATTAAGGCCCGCAGTCTGAAATGTTGAAATTGGATACTCGTCAGTGTCGTAACCTTTTAACACAGAAACCCAATGCACAGTCGGGGCGCATCTGAAGCAACTATTCGCACCTCCAATTTGCAGCAATGGTAACGACAGGTTTGCCACACATAAATGACCGTCATCGGTTCTAACAAGATTCTGCATGTAAGGCTGCCCCCAACAAAAAGGACAGGCCGTGAACAAGCCAAACCTAAGCCCTATGGGACCGCTCTTGCCATAGTATTTTTTCATTGCACCGATGGCAATTTGAACGAGACCTTCCGTAAACCCGTGGTCATCTTCAAGCATACATATATACTCAGGCGCGTAGAGTTCTACGGCAGCACTAAGGGCTATATTTCTTGCAAATCCCATCGAGAACGAAGAACATTGAATGATGGGAAACTCATCCGGGTGTTCCATCATACTTACAATCAGTTGAAACATTTTCACTCGATTGGCTTGACTGGAATCAACTACAATTAAACCGGAATTGGTCGCACGGCATTCAGTCAGAACTGTAGGCAAAATCTCAGCTACTGTGTCTAAGTCCTCAAAGCAAAAATATAGGGTAACAAACTGCTTAGGATTGGTCATTATGGCGCCTACTAATTAACGAACCTAAAAATACGCCAACCAAAAGTCCAAAATTTTTAGCTCATTGGTTGGAAAAAACCCCTCATTTACTAGAGCTCGATAGCATAATCGAATGCTATCGATAAGTTCCTGATGTTTGTCAATTTGCAAAGAATCAAGCACACTTATAAATTTCGCATTTCCTAAATATCCATCGATTTCCATTTCAAAATCAGAAATTAAATTATGAGCATTCCTATCTTGAAACATTGTCGGATGACCAAAAGATATTGACCAACCTTTCGCCCAGCAAATTTTTTGGGCGATGAAACCCCGCCAAATATCTGTCATTCGTGTTGAGCAGTTACTCGGTAAATACATAAGCGGAAATGCGACTTTCCACCAAGTCGTGTTTTGACTATTGAACGGACACCAGGACTTAGGCGAAAGAGCTATATTATCCTTATAATCAAAAGTAACGTTTTTGTTTATGATCAGGCGATATATTGCATCGACATCTGTGTCTCCATTGATCAAATTTTGTCGAATTGGGGAGCAGCTATCGTTGTTTTCTAGGGCAAATGTTTCATGCGTTTGGAGTAGTTCAAGAGGGAAACCTCTTGGCCAGACATTCTCCACACCGAAAAATCGATAGATGTTGGTCCATTCATTGTTATTAATGGTCTGCGAGACTGTATTGACAGCTCTGTTTTCAAAAAAGTGACCTATAGGAGCATTGTCATCATCAGTTTCCACTATAACATTTGCACCACTTTCGATTGCCTTTAGATAGCCAAGATTTTTTCGGGCGTATGAGTCAGGTGGTATCTCTTTCGCAATACCTAGCTCGTCTAACTGGTCCACGAAAGAATAAAAAGATACTCCTGGAAGGTTGTAATCATCTGGGGTCTTTCGATCCCCCACAACTATAAAGTTCCATTTGTTTTTTCTGGCGCCAGCTGCAAGAGATTTCATTGACAGCGACGGTTTGTTAATCGAGGTGACAACTAAAAAAACTTGGCTCAAAACGATACCTTCACTTGGTTGATATTGCGACCGGAGCAACCCGTCATTTCCAAAATTTAATCAGTTCTGAAATAACTCCCTCGATCCTTGCTAATCGTCTTTTCTCGTTTATCCGATTTATATCGTCCACATCTCGATTGAAGAAGAGTCCTCTAACCTTGCCTTGTATCCATGAAAATGTAAGGGCACTTAAATCGCGAATTCTGTATAGGACATTCTTGGGCCTGTTCGTGATGCATAGACCTCTGCCGTATGCTCTTTGCCACCAAACATAATATTTCCAGCTTGTCCTACTCTCATCAATGCGATGAAAAACTGTTGCACTGGGTTGGTACACAAACAAATGATCCGCCATCATGCGACCGAATAAATTGGTTTCTTCACTCGGTACCATGCTTGGACCCCACCCAAGGTCTGTTCTAAACATTCCATACTCAATGATTAGATCTTTGCGAACTGCACAATTAGCGCCAAATGGCGGTACGTTCTCGGCTACGACTTTTATATTTCCGCCAAGTTCGCCGAAGTCGTAACGAGCAGTGGGCCCGCCTATCTCGTAGCAAAGATATTTTTCAAGCCAATCTGGAGTGCTAGGTGGCAACAACGGGATGATACGACCTGCCATACCGGACACGGAAGCATCAGAAAAAGCGTCATTTATTGCCTCCATCCAATATTCGGCAAAATTAACGTCATCATCGCTAAAGACAATTACGTCTCCCCTTGCAAATTTTACACCTGTGTTGCGCGCAAATGAAAGTCCTGGCTTTTCTTCTCTAATGAGCTTGACTGGCACATTAAATGATCTGGACACTTGTGAAACGAAACTAGCTGTACCATCAGTGCTGCCGTTATCTACAATTAGTAGGTCCCAATCAGCGCTGGATTTCTGTTTTGCTAACGTTGCTAACGTCAGAGAGAGATGATTTAGCCTGTTCCTTGTGCATATTATGACAGTAATTCTGGGATTCATAATATTTCCGACATTAGTGGCAAATTACGCCAACTATGCAGCATTATTCTCTCCATTTGTGCAAATTGTGGACATAGGTAAGTATTGGGTTAATAGGTTGAACTAAAGAACTGGATGGTTATCAATGACAATCGCCTCTCCTTACAATATCTTTATTACAGGTTGCGGTCGCAGTGGCACTAGCATGGTCGCGGGACTGTTCAGAAACAGCGGAAGGTATTTTGGTGATAGCTTTCATGAAGTGAGAGACAATAATCCACTCGGGATCTTCGAAACTGAAGAAGTAAACGGGTTAAATGAGCGCATATTGTCTCGATATACACCGACACCACAGAATATTCGCGGTGTACCCTTTGCTTGTGATTCTCCTGGCCCCTGGCAACGCTGGCTAGCCCGGATACCACCAGATATTCCAATTGAAGCAGATGCTGCGGAACAACAACAGATTAGAGCTTTAGTCGATAAGCAGCCCATTTGTTTTAAAGACCCTAGATTTTGCTACACCCTTCACGAATGGCTAAGGTATTGCCCAGAAGCAAAAGTCATTTGCGTTTTTAGGAACCCTTCAGTCGTTGTATCCAGCATTTTAAAGGAGTGTAGACAAGCCGAGTATTTGCATGACTTTGCAATTAGTGTGAATCAAGCATTTGAGTTGTGGTGTTTGTTATATTTAAGAGTATTAGATGAGCAGCGTCACAGTGGGGATTGGCTTTTCATAGAATATGAGCAAGTCTTTGATGAATTAATCCAAAATAAAATTGGAGCGTTTACTGGCGACACGGTTGACCGTGAGTTTCCGACACGTCGACTAACACGATCTGTACAAGAGCACTCCATCCCAAAATTAGCCCAAGAAATCTATGATGAGCTAATGGCCTTAGCTTAACATTGCGCTAAGGGTGCATTAAAGCACTACAAATTTCAAAAAAGCTTGTAAGCGTTAATCGTTTCAAGTGAACTATTTAAGGAACATTTATCAGATTATTACAGCCAGGCAGTAGCCTTCTAAGTATTCGTATCTTAGGCTCTATAACGGGGCAATAAGTTAACGTTAACTTCTTAATTTTCTATTCTCCAGAAGTAAAAGTTTAATGCACGTTCTCTGTTTTAACCCTTACGTAAGATGGACGTTGCATGGCGCGCGGCAAGCCGCAATTCTGCACGGCTTACACATGCGCGACACCCAGATCACGATGGTGCTATGTGATGGGCTCATGCCTGAATGCGATCTTTATCAGCCCGCAAAAGGTGACAAGGCCAAACGTACGGGCAAGAGCTGCAACCGGTGCCAAGCTGAATCATCTTACCTGACTGCAAAAAATAACCTTGCTTACTTATGGTTGGGCCGTTGGCTCGAGCCGGGTGTCATTGCAAAAGCGTATGCTTTTTCTAACGCCATAAGCGATCCTGTGACAGCTGAATACAATGATTGGCCGATTGGCGCTTGGGTCAAATCGAGTGTGCATTCTCATTATCGTCGCGAAACTTTGGATTTAGAAGACGCCGACACTGAAACAACGTATCGGAGATATGTTGCTGGCGGCATTGTCATCGCCTCGGCCTTTGATGCTCTGCTTACTCATGAAAAACCTGATGCTCAGTTGCTGTTTAATGGTCGTATGGCCCCCACGCGCATTGCTTTAGAACTGGCAAAGCAACACGGCGTTAGAACCATCACCGAAGAGCGTGGCTTTACGCCAGGGCATTTAAGATTGGTCGAAAATACTCATTGCCTAGACCCTAAACCGTTTTACGCGCTCAGCGCGGCCTGGCAATACACGCCGCTAACTTTGGACGAACGCTCTGCATTAGAAAATTTGCTGGATAAACACTTTGCTGGCTCAGACTATGAAATGTCCCTGTTTGCTGCGCCGGTTCAGGAAACCGAAGGCATTAAGCGTCAACTGGGCATACAGGACAACGTTAAACGCGCAGTCCTTTTCACCTCTTCAACAGATGAGCCCTCTGGTCAACCAGAAGCGGTTGGCTCTTTTGATCACCAGCGGGACTGGGTGCAAGAAACGATTGCTGAATTCAGTCACAAACCTGACTGGACTTTAATTGTGCGCACACATCCGAATTCAGGCGGCAAACGCTCCGTCGGTGATAATGTATCCGAGTTGGACTTTATTGAGTCCCTTCAAGAAAACTGCCCGAACAATGTTGTTATTGTAAAACCCGAAGACGAGATCAGCAGCTATGATCTGATTAAAACCGCGCACTGTGGCCTGATATGGCATTCGAGCCTGGGCATTGAGATTGCGGCAACAGGTCGCCCTGTATTTAGAGCTGGAAATTACTGGTTTCGCGATGCGCGTTTTATGACTCAGCAAACACCTGATGTTAGCTATAGCGATAGTCTGTCACAGTTCCTTTGGGATGCAGCTTCTGGGAAAGCATTCGAGGCAACCATGGAGGCAACGGTCGCAGCGTGGCGCTTTGCTTACTGCTGGTTCTTCCGGCAGTCGATTCACTTTCCTCTTGTTCGACAACCCACTTGGGCCACGGGCGAAGCGGCCTATAACTCTCTTGAAGCTTTGCAGCCCGGCAAAGATCAATCTCTAGATCGGGTCTGTGATATCATTCTTGATCACGCGCCCGTGCATATTGAACCGCATGCGAGATCGTCGGCAGGTGAGGCAGAGGAGCGTGCGCATATAAACGCATTTGTGCAGCGCTTTGCCAAGGCATGACAAGCGGCCCGATAGAACACCTTATTGTTCAGTTAAGGCACCGCCTCAAGGCGAACCCAAACGATGGCGCCGCCCTGCAAGATTTATCTGTCTTGCTCGGCCAAAGCGGTAAGCTTCACGATGCCCTTGAGCTTGCTGAAACGGCTGTTTCACTTTTACACGACTCAGTTGAAGCGTGGCTGAATAAAGGAAATCTAGAAGCCAGACTTGGAAAATCGGAAGATGCCATTGGGTCTTATTTAAGCGCCACCAAAGTCGCGCCGTCTGACGCACGCGCGTGGTATAACTTAGGGAACATTCTCGCCCTAGAACGACGCGGCACAGATAGCATTTCTACACTAGAAATTGCCCATAAATTAGCCCCCACGAGCGCACCCGTTTTAGCGAGCCTCGCCCTTGCCTATCGAAAACAAAACAGACTGTCAGATGCAATACACACTTATGAACTTGCGATAGATTTTGAACCAGAGAATCCGCATCTACGCTCTAATCTTGCGGTGGCACACCAATATCAACCTGATGTCTCTGATGAACTGCTCTATGAGAAGCACAAGAAATGCTTTTTCAATCAATCTCAAGTGGCGGTCGGGCGGCCTGAAATACCCACAGACATTCAGCGTCCCTTGCGCATTGGCTATGTATCAGGGGATTTTCGTCAGCACCCAATAGGCTTTTTTTTAAGCGGTGTTCTCGAATGTCACAATCGCGACCTCGTCGATGCGTTTTGCTTTTCAGACACACGTACGCAGGATGACATAACTTCAGCTCTGAAAGAAAATGCTGATCACTGGATCGAAAGCGGAAGGCTCTCCGATGATGAGCTTTGTCGTGTCATCAGGCAAAATGAAATCGACATATTGGTTGATCTGTCGGGCCACTTTGCACGCAACAGATTGACCGTATTTGCTCAAAAGGCGGCCCCTGTTCAAGTCACCTGGGCCGGCTATGTCGGCACAACGGGTTTGGCAACGATGGACTGGCTCATTGCAGATAAAATCCACGCACCAAAGGGATACGAAAACTACACCACTGAACGGATTATCCGGCTTTCAGATGACTACATTTGTTATACGCCGCCCAGCGTAACACCCGATGTTGCCCCTCTGCCCTTTGACAAGAATGGATACATTACATTTGGGTGTTTTAATAATCTTGTAAAACTGAATGCGGGTGTGCTGCAGGCTTGGACTCACGTGCTGCGAGCCCTTCCAAAGAGCCAGCTTATTCTGAAAACGGCTGATCTGGACCAACCCGAACTCTGCGCGCAAATCAACGCCAGCTTTGAAAGCGCTAATATTGATCTCAGCCGAATAAGCCTGAGACCGGCATCAGACCATATAGGGCTGCTCCGAACCTATGGTGAGATTGATATCGCCCTAGACCCTTTTCCCTACTCAGGGGGGCTAACCACTCTCGAAGCCTTGTGGATGGGTGTGCCTGTGGTCACGAAAACAGGACGATCTTTCTCCGGAAGACACAGCACCACTCACCTGACCGCAACCGGGCTCGCGGACTGGGTTGCGAACGATGACAGCAGTTACATTGCAACTGCGATTGCTAAAGCCTCAGACTCAGAGTCGTTACGAGAACTGCGCAGCACCTTAAGGCAGCGTTTATCTGTGTCCGCCCTTTGCCAACACATCGCCTTTACCCAAAAGCTAGAACGCGCTTTCAAGCACATGTGGGACGATGCCTGTGCCTCGCCTTCGCATGATCGACCGCGTGTCGTAGATATCAGTTAGAATGTCCGGGCAGGCTCCGCAAGTGCTTAGCAATGGAGTCTGCGAGGTAATCAGCAAACAGTTTATTCGCATAACTATTGGGATGGGGATCTGGCGCTGTAACCCAAAGGGAGGCTGGGTTTTCACCCTGCACTGACGGTAACAAAGCCACGTATTCTACATTATGCAAATCTGCCAAAGCAGAAAACCGTTTGGAGATTTCAGCGAATGGATAAGGCGAGAGTTGTCTGAGTTCCGGGTAATCAACAATAATGAGGGATAGGCCAGCCTCCTGGCATAACGCGGCGAGTCGACGGACTGAAGCCTGCATCGTTCTCCACCCCGCAGCATCTTCGTTGTAAAGTTCGGCATAATAGGTTTCCCAATCTTGCCCGCCGAAAAGCGTTCGTCGTGCTGTATCTAAGGCACCAAACAAGATAACGCGACTGTACAGAAACCTATCCCACCATGGCACGTTGTTAACGTGCGGCGTTGGCTCAGCATCATTTATAAACACATTCAGAACAACAACGTCAGGCTTAAGCGCAAGCCCGTACCGTTCAAACCAAGCGACTTCCATCGCCGTGTTGTAATTCCCGACGCCAGTGTTCAACACATTAACTGGCTTGCCAATGCGCTGGGTCAGCATAGGCTCAAGTCGCGCTGAAACCGTTTCGTCCTGTGGAACGCCCCATCCAAAGGTGATTGAGTCGCCTAACATTAAAATTTTGGCCGCAGTATTGTTCATCTGAGACACTGGACTATCTCGATGACCATCTTCATTGATCGCTACCTCAACACCCATCAGTTTCGCTTGCCTACCAGCTTTGTGACGGTGGCCAATCGCTGGGTCCTCCGCAACTTCCTTCAATTGAACAGCGTACTTCCACATTTCAAGGTGATAATGCATGCCCGTATCAACAATGAGCCGGCACGCCCCCTCAAACAGCAAGGCCATCACCGTCAACGATACCACGACAAGTGCAATAGATTGTGAAATAGACTTAAGTTTACTCACCAGTGCGCCGATGCTTTGAAGGCCGATTGTTTTTCTATCCAGCCACCAATACAATCCGCAAAGTGTGTGTGATAGCGTGCGTTAGGGTGACCATTTCCCCCCAATAGATAATCGTCCGGATCCTCCCGCTCGTATCCAGAACAATCGATAACATTGAGGGACAATCCATCGAAAACAGAATCACTCATCTGCGCGCGATCCTCTAGTACCGCAACCAGGAGCTCAGCACTGCTGACATTGGCCAATGCTTTAAATTTCTCAAAAACCATGCGCGTCACTTCTATACTTTGATCCGCCGTATTGTAGACCACAGATTGCAGCCAAATGTTGTGAAGCAGAGTCAGCACGGCTGAGGAGGTCTCAAGTGCCCAGGGCTCTATTGTTTTAAAGGGTGTGAAAACCAAAGCATCATCGACTAAACGAAAGTGCGGTGGTGCGACATACCTGCCCTGAGAGTCTGAAATACTATATACCCAGGACTGATCAGATACATTACGGTTCACATGAGAATCAGCAAACGTCAGCACAATCAAATCTGGCTTGTTTGCAGCGTAGATATCAGACAACACGCGCTCGCTAAGCAGCAAAGCTTGCACTGTACTATAGCCACCATTCCCAAAATTCTCGACCCACAAATTTGGAAACCGCGTGGCTAGTTTGTATGCGAAGGACTCTTGATCAATCACGCCATATGCCTGCGCATTGCTCCCTCCAACAATCATAACCGAGGCTTTGTGCGGCGGAACAGTTGCAGTCTCTCTGGATGCGCGTCGCGCCTTATCCCAGAAAGTCATGCGTGCATTTCCGTACTCCATTGAGACTGAGATGCCGGGCTTGTTGACCCACCCAAGTTCTGAGTCTGGCGTGGACCATGTGGTCTCTTGGCCATCAACGAAAAAGTCATTAACGGCAAGTCTGCGCGGTTCAAAACCGGCGACGCGCGACCCTATTTCCACCATCAGTAAGGAAATGGCGAGAGACAGAATGATCAATAGCGTGTTCCGCAAGATACAACACTTTCAAGATAGGAAAAATGACGCTGCTTGGATGCATTACTAAACAAAGTCATGGATTTATGCATCACGAGAGCCATAGTGGTCAAAAAATGTCCTGTTTTCTGGTCTTACTTATTTGTCATGGGACCAGTTAGTTTGTGGCAGCACATTGGCAGGCTGGCCGAAGCCCTTTAGATTAAGATGATGATTTTTAGGTGAATTCACTATAGTCAGCCTCCCACGCCTTAGAAACGATCGATAAGACTTTCATATGCTTGAATATCCTGTCCGAGTTAACAAAACCGACGTTGGCGGCTTTATCGCAACGCTCGTGGATTTTCCTGACATTGCCTCAGGAAAGGGACCTGACCCTTATGCCGCATTACAGGATCTAGAGACGATAGCCCGGGCGGAACTCCACCTGCGCCAACAAAAGGGGTTGCTTCCCGAGCCCTCCCCGACAGAGGATCGCCCAACAGTTTCTTTCGATGAACAGAAAGCAGTATCTAAACCCAAAAACATCATAGGATGGGCCGGACAACAGCCTCTCATGATTTGCCATAGTTGGACCAACGATGCTGTGTATGTGGATCACTAGGCCGCTTACAAAATGAGTGAAGCCTTAACAGACTTTATGCTGCCCGCTGCTCCAATCGGAGAAATGCTGAAAACAGCAGGACATATATCGGAGACTGACCTCACCAAAGCGCTCGCTTTTCAGGAACAATTTGGCGGCAGACTTGGGGCAATCTTGATCCGAATAGGTGCTGTGTCAGAACAGCACGTTCTGGTGGCACTCTCAGAACAACTCGGCTTTGCTATTATTGATCGCAAAGATCTTCCGCAAGACCCGACTGTATATGTTTCGTGTTTAGAAAAAACAACCGCTGAACCAATTTGGTGGGTTGATTCTGGCTCTCTGTTATGGCGCAACGATTCTGACTCGCGGCCGAACTGCATAAGCCGCGACCCGCTGGAGCCAAGCCTGCAGGAAATGGTTTGCGACACGTTTGAGGGCGAATCTGTAAACTGGTGGCTTACAAGCAGTCGCGATTTGGACTTCATCTTAGACTTAGTCCGTCAATCACTTGTAGGCGATACGATTGATGTCGGAGACGACGTCGCATTATTACGCGAGTTAGCTGAAGAGGCTCCAGTTGTTGAACTGGTATCGAATACACTCGCACAAGCGGTTAATGAAGGTGCCTCTGATATTCATGTCGAGCCACGCGAACAAGAATTTGACATTCGCTACCGTATCGATGGCGTCCTGCAAACGCGGTTAACAATGCCACGCAATCGATTTGATGCCGTCGCCTCCCGGATTAAACTAATTTCTGGAATTGATATCGCAGAACGTCGGTTGCCGCAGGATGGCCGGATTGGCATGCGCATCAGCGGTAAAGATCTTGATGTACGTGTTTCATCTTTGCCTGGCGTATGGGGCGAAAGCCTTGTGATGCGTATTCTGTTAAAAGAGCAGAAAGATTTCTCGCTTAGCAAAATTGGCATGGCAGACGATCACTTTGAGGTGTTTTCAAGGCTGGTAAAAGAGCCCTATGGCATCGTGCTTGTCACTGGGCCAACCGGGTCTGGAAAATCAACAACCCTCAAAGCAACACTTGAACATATTATTGATGGCAAGAAGAAAATCATCACCGTTGAAGACCCTGTAGAATATAACATACATGGCGTCACCCAGGTACAAACCAAAGCGGAAATCAATTACACTTTCGCCCGGGCGCTCAGGTCGATCCTGCGTCAAGATCCAGACACGATTATGATTGGGGAAATTCGTGACCTGGAAACAGCTGAAATCGCCGTACAAGCCTCGCTTACCGGCCATATGGTGTTTTCGACCCTACACACAAATGACTCTCTCAGCGCCTTCACACGCCTGATCGATATGGGAGTAGAACCGTTTCTTGTTGCGTCCTCAGTGCGCGCTGTGATGGCGCAGCGTCTTGCACGGCGTGTCTGCCCCGCCTGCAAAACGGCAGCGACGCCACCACGCCCCATTTTGGCAAAGTATGAATCCATCCAGAACCGATTTACTAATCTCGTGACGGCCTCGCCAGAATGGGTCTCAGCCAAAGGATGTGACGCCTGCCAGCACACAGGGTACCGCGGCAGGATGGGGCTGTATGAAATGGCGGCAGTAACTGATGACATTGCCGATCTCATTATGCAAAATCGTCCTGTTCATGAGCTACATAATGCAGCAGAATCTCACGACTTCCGGACCCTACTCGAAGACGGCCTCATTAAAGCTGCGTTAGGAAAAACATCTGTCGAAGAGGTTATTCGGGTAGCCGGTCAAGCGGGTATGGACGAGAGTAAGTGAGCACCGGATCATTGTTTTTACGCACTTCGCTACTACTGAATTCAAGTTTCATTTAATGACAAGCAAGACCGCTAAAGAATTTTTTGATGATGCTGTTCAAGCCCATAAAGCGGGCGACCTTGAAACGGCAGAGCATGGATATAAATTTCTGACAGAAGTGATTCCGGAAGAAGCAGAACCGCACTATTTATTGGGTGCCGTATTAGTACAGCGTGACCAACCTAACGAGGCTATAGCACCCTTAAAAAAATGTCTTTCTATATCAGAAGAACATACCCCAGCCCTAAGCGCCCTCGGCGCTGCACTTTCAAAAACTGGCCAGCATGAAGAAGCTATTACTGCATTTCGTAAGGCTCTTGCGCTAAATCCGGATGACGAAAAAACAAAACTGAACCTTGGCCGCGCGTGTCTGGCCGGTCATGAGTATGCTTTAGGGGAAGCGACCCTCGCTCCTGTCGTTAAACATAACGGTCTGAATGAAGATGCACTTCAGTTATTATCCTCATGCGTTGCCAAACAACATAGGGCTGAAGAAGCCGCAAACTTGCTCCTTACAGGCTTGTCAGGGGGTCTTAAGACCCCCTCTCTATACGAGAATTTGCTTAAACACCTCATCGACTCCAAACAGTTCCAGGAAGCCTTTGAGCATGCTGCGAGAGCGACGGAGTCATGGCCAGACAACACCGCCATTCTGCTAGCTTACGCCCTGTCAGCGAGCATGCTTGAAAAAAACGACCTCGCTCAACAAGCATTTGAAAAATTGATCGAATTGAAGCCGAACAGCCATGGTAATCTTAATAAATTTGGGAGCCACTTATTCAAAGTCGGGCAATGGAAAGATGCTGAAAGACTTGTAAGACTGGCTTTGGACATCGCACCGGAGATGCCCGGGGCGATATCAAATCTTGGCCGGATCCGTCAGCAGAGAGGAGACTTGGTTGGGGCTCGCGCGCTCTACGAGAAGGCGATAAAAATTAGCCCAACCTATCCGGATGCGCACAACAATCTTGGAAACCTCCTGTTGTTTATGGATGATATCGATGGCTCAATCTCGCACTTTGACAAAGCTGTTGAGTTAAATCCGCAATCCGCTGACATGCGATTTAACAGAAGTTTCTCCATATTAAACCAGGGGAAACTGCGGGAAGCCTGGCAAGATCACAGACTGAGGTTTGAAAAAGAGTCTCCGACACCTGAACGGGTTTGGCCCTGGCCCAACTGGACCGGCGAAGACATAACTGGAAAAAAAGTTTTGCTCTGGGGTGAACAAGGCATTGGCGACCAGGTTATTCATTCCCGCAGTGCGGCTGCAATTTCAGAGTTTGCCAGAGGGTGTACTTTGGAATGCGACGCACGGCTTGAATCAATGTTTGCGAGATCTTTTCCAAATGTAAACGTTTGCGCTGTCGAGGAGACAGCACCTCGTGTTCATGCAACAGGGCCGTATGACTTCCAGTGCTCTACTTTAGATGCGACTTTTCTGCTCAACTCATCTCCCTCAGGTATTTCTGGCCATCCCTATCTAAAGGCCGACCCACATCTTACAAAAGAGTTGAGAGAGAAGTATTTAAATCTATCGAATGGACGACCGCTCATAGGCATTTCATGGTGGAGCGGATGGACGTTTCATTCACACTTCAAGTCTACGGACTTAGACAAATGGGTGAGCATTTTAGACAAACCTCAATCAGCCTTTATGAGCTTACAATATGGTGACAGGGGCGGTGACATAGAAGCCCTTCGATCAAAACGAGGTTTAAGCGTTCTTGAAGATAAAGAAATCAACCCCATGGGTGACCTGGATCAGTTTGCTGCTCAAGTTGCAGCTATGGATATGGTTGTCACCATCTCAAATACGACTGCGCATATTGCCGGCGCACTAGGTGTTCCGGTCTTGAATATGACACCAACAGGTCCGGGTCGTCTCTGGTACTGGTTTATCGAAGGAGACAAAAGCCCATGGTATGACTCCATGCACATTTTTAGACACAAATATGACGAAGGGTGGGACAAAGTCCTCGACAACGTTTCTAAATATCTGGATCAACGAATTCCAAATTTATGTAAAGCGTAACAAACAACTCAATTTAACTGTTACGATTTGCGTCTCAACCTCTGAAACAAGAAAACATACTACTGGTGCGTATAAATTGGCTAAGAGATCGACCGCTAATATTCCAACGTTTGAGCAAGCTGTTCAGTGCCATCAAACTGGTAACTTAACAGCGGCAAGAAGTGGTTATCGCGCGATCCTGCGCAGCAACCCAAAACACGCAGAGTGCCTTCATCTTCTGGGTGTGGTTGAAGGTCAAATGGGAAACCACAAAAAAGGCATCACATTTATTCAGAAGTCGATTGCGCTGAGACCTGATTTTGCCAAACCGTATGGCAACCTAGGACTTCTGCATCAGAAAAACGGGAGCCATGAAAAAGCTGCCAAAGCATTCACGAGAGCCATAGAATTAGATCCTCACTATGAAAAGGCTTGGAATAACCTAGCCGTCGCCTACGCTGATATGGAGCAGATTGAGCCCGCCCTTGAAGCCCTGCGCCAAGGTATAAAATTTAATCCAAAATTTGAGCCGCTGTACGATAACGCCTGCCGGTTTTACAAGCGAAACGAAGACTATTTGAACTGTAAAAACATAGCTAAAACCGCAATTGACCTGTTCCCTGAAAACCCAACCTTACGGATACACCTCGCACATGCCTGCTTTGCTTTGGGGGCTTTTGATGAAGCATGGGACGCCTATAGTTGGCGAAATCAACATCCGGACAATCCGAACAAAGCGTCGGTTTACCCCATACCGGTTTGGCAGGGAGAAGACCTGTCGCAAAAATCAATTCTCATCTGGAATGAGCAAGGCCCCGGCGAGACATTTCTCTTTTCCACGACGCTACCTGAGATTATTTCGGCTGCAGCCCAGTGTATCATTGTAACGCCACGCAGGCTGGTACAGATTCTTCAGCGGTCATTTCCAAAGGCTAACGTAGTTGCGGAAGAAAGCAGCAACATAGAGTCCTCTACCGCAGACCTACAAAGCTCCATGGCGGACGCCTGTGGCTGGCTAAGGCGGGCTTGGGATGATTTTCCCGCCCCAATACCCCATATTGTGATCGACAAGACTCTTGCGCGCAAATACGCTGAACGCGTCCTGACAGAAGAGACAAAAGACAAGCGCGTTCTGAGAGTTGGCATTGCATGGAAAAGCATTAACACCATGAATAACACTCACAAGTCCGTTTCTTTAATGGATTTGCGACCCGTGTTTGAAATTCCTGGAATTAAGTTTGTCAACTTGCAGTACGGTGACGTAACTGAAGAAATTTCAGACTTAAAAAACAAAACAGGCGTTGACCTACACGTAGAAAATCTTGGTGATCCTTTAGTCGATTTAGATGACCACCTAGCGCATATCGCTAGCCTTGACCTGGTTATTACAACGTCAAACACAACCGCCCATGCCGCAGGGTCTATTGGTATGCCAACATGGGTCTTACTACCTCACACGCTGGGAGAAGGCTTATACTGGCCCTGGTTTGTCAATCGCGTGGACAGTCCATGGTACAAAAACACGACCTTATACCGCCAGAAAATACGCAAACAATGGCACATACCAATTCAAAGAATGGCGCTCGACCTGGCTAAATTCAAGACTCACCAAGACGAACCACACTCAGAGTTTGCAAAATGTGACGCGACCACGTTGAGCGATGATTTAGCTAACGCGTCGATGCAGCCGACCGCGATGCCCAGAAAGGCCAGCGAATGAGTCAGACCGAACCAGCAGACTCACTCACAATTTCAGAACTCACCGATGCCTGGTCTTTTATGCAACAGGGTGATGCTGCTTCAGCGTTCCAAAAATTCAAAAGGCTGACTGAGAAAAACCCAAGATCTTCAGACTCATGGGAAGGTTTAGGCGCGTGCTTTCAACATGCCGGTAAAATTGACTCAGCTATTCTCGCCTTCCAACGGGCGCTCAAATATAATCCGCAGTCAGCCTTTAGCCTCACAAATCTAGGGCATCTCTTGGTTGGCAAAGAGAGTTTTGTTGACGCTATTCCGTTTCTCCTTGAAGCCACAACACTCAATCCCTCGTCTGGTACCCTTTGGTCTAACCTTGGCCGTGCAGAATTAGGTGCGGAACGGTTTGCTGAGGCCGAGCGAAGCTTTAGGTCAGCAGTCCACATGAACCCGCGCCTCACAATCGCCTGGCTTAATCTTGCTGCATGTCAACGAGAACTTGCGAAACAGGACGAAGCGCTGAGCTCGCTAGAAGAAGCCCTCAAAATAGAGCCGAACAATATAGAGGCAGCCATTCGCCAAGCGTCCATACACTCAGACCTTGGGCAAACTGACAAAAGCATTGAAGTTCTTGACCGACTCATACAGAAACATCCACAAAGCGCCGAACTACATCAACACAAAGCTTTAGTACTGCTGCGCGCCGAGAGGTTTACTGAAGGCTTTGAGGAATACGAGTGGCGCCTTTATCCATCACCCCAAAGTGTCTCGTCTCGCCCCTTCAATATCAAAAGATGGAAAGGGGAAGCGCTATCAGAAAAGAAAATGCTGGTCTGGCTCGAACAAGGAATTGGTGACGAAATACTGTCGTTGGGCGTTTGGCGAGATTTTCTGTCTGGTGGTGACGCATCACAATGTATTGTTGAATGTGACGAAAGATTAACCAGCCTCATTCAGCGCTCATTTCCAGAAACAAACGTCATACCTCGTAAAGACCCCCCCTCTTTAATGAAAGGGGGGGCAGACTTCGTTTGCCCGTCTTGGTCCGGTGCTCGAATATTAGAAAGACAAAACAAACTTCAAAGTTCTCAGAGGCCATTTCTTATTGCAGAGAAATCGTTAATCAATTCACTCCAACAAAAGTATCGAGACCTTGCAAACGGGCGCATGGTGATTGGTTTATCTTGGGCCAGTGGCGGTACCAACAGAAGATTAAAAACACCACTGCTCCACGCCTGGACACCACTGCTTCAAGACACATCGTTGTTTTTTGTCAGCCTTCAGTTCGCGCCACATAACGATGACTTAAACGTTCTATCCAGCCTTACCGAAAGCGGGATTTATGTAGATGAAGACATTCATACAGCAACGGATATGGACTCTCTTGCATCACAGATCATGGCTGTAGATAAGGTCGTTACCATAAGCAACACAACTGCACACATGGCAGGAGCGTTGGGATCTGACACAGCCCTTCTGGTACCTAAAGGCTACGGCTGTTATTGGTACTGGCATCAGGATCGAACAGATAACCCATGGTACCGTTCTACGTATATCTGCCGGCAGGAAACTCCAGGCGCCTGGGATACTGCGATAGTGAAGGCGCTGGAATGGATTAATCATACCTCATAATCTTACAGGGTTGTCATTGCCTGAGGGTTAGGGTTATAGGGTCGCTTTAATGGCTATTTTTGAGGCATGGAAACAGCAATATGATTCGTGTTTTTATCGGTTACGATGCTCGAGAAGCAATAGCATTCCATGTGCTTTCTCACAGTATTCATAGTCGTTCATCAGTGCCGGTAAACATTAGCCCCTTAATGCTATCTCAACTGCATGACGTATTTCATAGAGAACCACATCCCTTACAATCCACAGACTTCTCGTTCTCCAGATTTTTAACGCCCTACCTCTCCGAGTATGCAGGTTGGTCGATGTTTTGTGACTGTGACATGTTGATGCTAGATGATATCGCAAATCTATGGGCGCAAAGAGATGAGTCTTTTGCTGTGCAAGTCGTGAAGCATGACCATAAACCCTCCGAAAAATTGAAATTCCTAGATAAACCGCAAAGCAAATATGAAAAAAAGAATTGGTCTAGTGTTATACTTTTTAACAACAAATTATGCACCGCACTGACACCTGAGTACGTGAACAGTGCGAGCGGATTAGAACTTCATCAATTTAAGTGGTTAGAAGACGATTCTCTGATCGGAGAAATCTCGCCTCGTTGGAACCATCTGGTTGACTACGACCCTGCATTACCCATTGAAGATGTTTCTCTGCTTCATTTTACTGAGGGCGGACCTTATTTTGAGGACTATAAAACATGTGGATACTCAGATTTATGGTTCGCAGAAAAAGAACGCATGTCTTACGCTGGCTAGTGTTGCTAAACCTTGGCAGTTCAGTATCAAGGCCAAATACCATGGCAACCACAATGGTTTGGAACTAAAAATTGGCGGTAAAACAGCCCTTTCCGAAAATTGACGAGAAGGCTTTTCTGAGGGCTGCTATTCAGCAACATACTGCTGGAAATCTAAGTCAGGCAAAAGATCTTTACCGAGCAATACTCACTCAAAACCCGAGACATGCTGAAGCCATATTCAGGCTGGGAACAATCGCCCTGCAAGTGGAGCAATACGAAAAAGCAGAGGACTTTATAAGCAAAGCGATTAAAATTGGTCCTGCCTCCGCTGCGATGTTCATTAATTTGGGGGCAGCACTTAGGAACCTGAAAAAATATGACAACGCAATAAAAGCCTATAAAAAAGCGCTCCGGTTTGGCACCCATGATGTCGATGCACACTACAACGCAGGCCGGGCCCTGCAAGACGCAGAAAGATACGACGAAGCTCAAGAACGCTACACAAAAGCCCTCAGCCTTAGCGATAAAGACCCAGACATCTGGGTCAACCTAGGGGTCGTAGAACGGCAACTCAAAGACGATACTGCGGCCTTGCATGCGTTCGAAATGGCCGCAAGGCTCAACCCCAATCTCGGCGCTGCATATAGCAATTCAGCTGCCTTACTTTTTGACAGCGGCTTCGTCGAAATCGCAATGGTGCTTATCGATAAAGCCATTGAAGTTGAACCAGAGAATCATAAGTATAGATATGAACTCAGTAATTTTTTACTCTTGTCTGGCGACCTGGTTAGGGGGTGGCGAGATTTTGACAAAAGATTTGATCACTTCCATAACGCCAAGTCTCACAGACGTGCAGAGCCCCCTAAATACTTAGCAAACGAGTCCATTAGAAAAAAGAAACTGCTTCTCTGGACAGAGCAAGGACTAGGCGAAGAAATTCTGAGCAGCAGCATAATTCCGGATGTAATAAAAGCAGGCGCAGCATGCACATTCGAGTGCTCGACTAGACTTGTGCCGATTATGAAAAGAAGCTTTCCAGATATCGCGGTCCTTGCTTGGAAAGACCATGCGAGCACTGTAAAGGCGTCCCATCCTCCTTTTGATTTCCAATACCCCGCCCTCAGTATGATGAGTCGTTTTCGATTATCTTTAGATGAAATTCCTCATCAGAGGGCTTTCCTAAAAGATGAGAAGGCGCTTACTCAAACTTACCGACAGAGATACGAAAAGATGGCTAACGGAAAGCGCATCGTCGGCCTTTCCTGGAGAAGTAAAAATTCGGAGTTTGGTGAGTCTAAAACGCTACCCTTGGTGAGTTGGAAGCCTATACTCGAAGCAGATGATATTTTCTTTGTGAACCTCCAATATGGAGACTGCACTCAAGAGTTGGCCGAGGTGAAGAACAGTTTAGGTGTCGAAATATACCAAGACCCAGACATTGATCCCTTCGGAGATTTAGATCCTGTGTTCTCTCAGATTGCAGCTATGGATTTAGTAATATCTACTTCTAACTCAAATGTTCACATTGCAGGCTCAATGGGTATACCCGTGTGGTCTATGTTACCAAAGGCACGCGGGCTAATCTGGTTCTGGTTTTTAAATAAAATTAATAGCCCTTGGTATTCTTCGGCACGTCTGTTCAGACAGAAAACAATACAGCCCGACAATACTGAATGGTGGCAGGACTTGTTACCAGAAGTCGCAGCGGCCTTTAACGAATGGCGATCAAGCCGGTCGGCAACTGATCAGCCCTTATGATGAAACCATCGATATCAAAACTTCTCGAGACTGCCGTTCGACATCATCAAGCAGAGCAGTTAGCTGATGCGAAAAAATTATACTTGGAAGTGCTTAATCTAGATCCCGCACAAGCTGATGCTCTGAATCTACTCGGTGTAATTGCCCATCATGAGGGCGATATAGACAAAGCCTTGTCGCTTTTTGACAAAGCCATAGACTCCGCGCCGACACTACCAAATGTTCATTACAATAAAGCCAATGCATTACGCGACGCAGGAAAAGTCCACGATGCATACCTATCATATAGTAATGCTCTAGCGCACGATCCCCAGCACAAAGATGCTCTTCTCAATATTTCCTTAATGCTTCAAAAAAACAATCAGCCGCGCAAAGCTATAGAGTTTCTATCAAAGTATATTGGGAATTATCCAGGAGACATTAAAGCGCACATTAATATGAGCTTGTGCTACGCGCGCATTGGGAACCCCGCGGGGGCCGTAGAGGCACTCTCGAAGGCATTACATTTGCAACCGCAAGACCCAACTATAAACTTCCAGCTTGCTAATGCCTACTCAGATATATGGCAATTTGATCAAGCAATTAACTATGCGAAAAAAGCTTTAGATTACAAACCAGATTGGCCTCAAGCGCACAGCTTTCTGGGAATTGCACTTGCGAGAGATGGACAGTTCAAAGACTCAATTGAACATTGCGAGAAAGCAAAAAACCTGGACCCGGACAACCCGGCTTATTCGGTTGTCTTGGGCTTCGTATATCAAGCCGCAGGCGATCACGACGCGGCGGCCACGCACTTACTCGAGGCGACAAAACAAGACAGGATATCACCGGATTCCTTCAACAGCTTAGCAGCCATAGCTCACGAGGACTCCGGTCCCTGGCCCGCCCTGAAGCTTCTAGAATATTCGATGACCGTAAAGACGTCCACAGCCGCACTGAACAACATTGGCGTTATGCTGCAAGACCTCGGCCTTCATGCGCTTTCCCTGCCTTTTTACGAAAAAGCAATAAAACTTGACCCAAATTATATAAAATCGGCAATAGCCATTGCGCATATACACCTGCTTTTTGGTCAGTTTGAAAAAGGGTGGTCAGAACTCGCAGCGCAATTGATGGACACAACCTCCATAGAGCAACGAGAAAACGACCTGAAGTTTTGGCAGGGAGAAGACCTTACTGAAAAAACAATTCTTATCTTCTTCACAGCAGGCCTAGGAGAACATATCCTTCAGTCTGCTTTGATCAGCGAATTGATACCACAGGCCGGACGAGTGATTGTTAAATGCTCAAGCCGGATGGTGCCCGTTTTCAAACGTTCATTTCCGAGCGTTGACGTGATCTCAGGTGAAGACGTGAAACGCCTTTCAGAGGCAGTTTTAAATTCTGATTTCCAATTTCCGGCCCTGCATATTGGAAAAATTTACCGGAGAAGTTTTGACGACTTTCCAAAAAGAACCGAGGGATACCTCAAAGCAAACAGAAAATTGGTCGCGGTATTGAGGGAAAAATACCTTAAGCATGCCGAGGGAAAAAAAATTGTCGGCGTTGCTTGGCACAGCCTGAACTCACAGATTGGAGACTTCAAAGCGATACCCATTGAGGCTCTAAAACCGATCTTAGAAACCGATAAAATTTTCTTTGTAAGCCTGCAATATGGAAACGTCACAGATCAACTCAATGAATTTTCAAGTTTAACAAATATTCAAATTTACAATGACGATACGGTTGATCAGTTGATCGATATGGACTCGTTTTTTGCCCAAGTTGCAGCGATGGATCTGGTGATTACAATCTCAAACACGACGGCGCACGTTGCCGGGGCGTTGGGGGTGCCAACATGGGTCATGCTACCGCGACAAGGATTAGGCCCCTTATGGTTCTGGTTCTTGGAGCGCACGAATAGTCCTTGGTACGATTCTGTTCGGTTGTTTAGACAGCAAAACGTCGGATCTCAGACAAGTCATTGGTGGCATAGCGTCATTGAGAAAGTGGTAAAGAGTCTTAAAGCCTGGATCGCAGGCACACCTTCAGCAACACACCCAAAACCATGAAAAATGCTTTAGCTCAAAAGCTTGAAGCTGCACTTCGCCATCACCAAGCTGGAAACATCAACGAAGCAACACGGCTATACCACGCCGTGCTGCTTCAAGACCCCCTTCAACCAGATGCCCTTAATCTGCTGGGTGTTATTGCCCATCAGAATAAAGCCTACCAGGAAGCCTTGGAGTATTTTGATCGCGCAATTTCTATTGCCCCGAATATGGTTGCCGCCCATTTCAACAAAGGCAATTTATGCAGGGATATCAAACATCCAGAACAGGCCACGTTGGCCTACGAGTCTGCACTGAAAATCGATCCAGGCTATGGAGACGCTATTCTAAACTTGGGTTGCGTCCTCTACGATGAAGGCCACATGGAAGCGGCACTGCCGCACTTTAAAAAGCTAATAGAAATCGCGCCGCAATTTGCAAAAGCCCACTATAATCTGGCTAAATGTTTTGGCGCATTAAACCGGCTGGAAGAAGCGCACCAAGCCATTGGTAAGGCTCTAAGACTACAACCTGATGATCCGGACACTCATTTTGTTGCTGCTGGATTAAGCGCTGGCACCAAAAACCTTGAAGCGGCCGTTCATCACATCGAAACAGCAATCAAATTGCGGCCAAATTGGTCTGCGGCGTATACGAACTATGGCAATTATTTAGCTGCACTTGATCGCCAGTCGCAAGCCGTCAACGCGTATGACAAAGCCTTGAGTTTTGATCCAAAAAACGTAAACGCGAAAGTAAATCGCTCACTGGCGCTGCTAAGCCTGGGCGATTTTGAGAAGGGCTGGAAAGATTATCGCCTGCGGGCGGACTCAGACGCTCCATATTATAGAAATATGGACCTATGCATTCCGCGTTGGAGCGGTGAAAACGTCCAGGGCAGGAGGGTCTTGATTTGGGGAGAACAGGGGCTCGGCGAAGAAATCCTTTATGCGGGGCTGCTAGCTGAACTCGCCAAGTCTGCTGAAAACTGCAAACTTCTATGCTCTTCGAAACTCTTAACTTTATTCAAAAGATCATTTTCAGGCATAGAAAATCTGTCCATTGAAGCAGGCAGACCAGATGAAATGAGCACAGACACGTTAAGACAATTCGATTTTCATCTGTCTTTGGCTGATTTGGGGGCTATTTTCCGGCCAACCGCTGCATCCTTTCCTCACCCAACTCCTTATCTGGTTGCCGATTCTGATAAAAGCCAGCTCATCCGACAAGACTTAGAGGCTAAATACGGAAAAGAAATGCAATTCGTTGGTCTTTCTTGGGCCAGTTCCAACGCGACAATCGGGTCTGACAAAACCATCCCCTTGGACCAGTGGAAAAATCTACTCACATTGCCAGACCTTACTTTTCTCAATGCTCAATATGGAGAAGCAGCAAATGATGTTCATCATTTGCCGAGGAATTTGGCCAAATTTATCATTACTTTAGACTCTATTGACCTGGATGGAGACCTTGACGACACCCTAGCTTTGCTGGCGGCTGTGGACTTGGTTTTGACCTGCAGCAACACTGCGGCTCACCTGGCGGGCGGAGCTGGCCTGAACACCTGGGTTGTCGTGCCCGCGGGGCGCGCCCGGCTTTGGTACTGGTCGGCAGCGGGCGAACGCACCAGATGGTACGAATCAGTGAAGATTTATCGTAAACCTATCAACGGCTTGTGGACTTCACCCATAAGGAAAATAAGCCGTGATCTTTCAAATAATCAGCACGCTAAGGGCGTTTCTAAAACGCTAGATTAAGGCGTGTGTGGCAAATATACATCACCCCCATTTTCTCCCAACCTTATCGCTTGACTTTCCCCCCCTGAACCAGTGTTATAGCAGCGCGCTGACGGGCGCACGCGTATGCATGCGCGTAACCTTTTAAATCAGATATCTGGAAACTTAAGGGGATCCTTTAGTTATGAAAAGACAAACACTTCAAATTGGTAGCGCTCTGTTGGCAACAACGGCCCTATCTACGGCTTCTTACGCAGCGACCATCAAAGCTGATGCAGCTGTTGGTGCTATCCCAGGCACTTTCAATACTCCTAAGGTTGCTGCTCAAATTTTTGGCGGCGCAACACCGGCTACCATCACAGTTGGTGATCAGCAATTTGCTATTGATTTCGCGGCACCAGGCGGATTGACATCAACATTCGATGTTAACCTGGACCTTACCGGGGCTGACTTTAATGCTTTCACACAATCACTCGGTGTTTTTGCAGAATCGACCGGCGGTTCATTAACTGCTGTTAGCTTCACCGGCTGTAGCGTTCAGTTGCTGACAGACCGTATTATTGTTGATACCTGCCTTGCTTCTTCGACCACACCTCGCGTTGATGTCTTAATCTTATCTGGCATTACGTACGACGAAGCCAATGGTCTCGCGACTGCTGGGGCGAACATTTCGATCAGCGGTATTGCCCTTGGGACAACGTCTCGTACAACATTTGAAACCATCACAAGTACGAACCTCGTGACGAGTGTCAATGCTCTCTCAGGCTCTGTCACGGCTGGTGGCACACTCAACATCAGCAATACAGCAACGCCGACGGCGTTTAGCAAGCTGACCGGCGCAGCAACAACGGGTAGCCTGGCGACAGTGAACTCCACTTTAAACCCCAGTGTTACGAATGCGGCATTAGGCTCACCTACCGTCTTTGCTACTACTGTTAGCACCCTATCTAGCACTGTCGAATTGACTGTCACTCATGGTGTGTTGACTGATGCAGCCACGACAAAACTGCAAATCAGTGAGATTGGCGTTGCAACCGCAACGATGGCATCGTTCACACCAACAACAACGGCAGGGTCTGTTGCCTCGTTTAACATTACAACCGAGGCCCGTTTAACGGGGTCGTTTGATGTTGAAGTTCAGTTCAATGGCTCAACAGCCATTTCTGAATGGGCTGCAGGTACAGTTGCAATTGCGTTCACATCAGGTTCGGCGACTGAAGCCGCCTCACCAGGTGCGTCAGGTGCAACTGCAGCACTGAGCCGCAGTGGATTCACCACAGAACTCAATACGGTTCAGTCCACGTTTGGTGATGGCGGAACATTGTTCCAATCCTTTGTACGGATCACGAACAACGGTGCCGTACCGGGTACCGCAACCATTGTCGTGAAGAACGATAATACTGGTGCGACGATCGGTACTTACACAACGGAAAGCATCGAAGCCAAATCATCGCTGCAAATTAGCATGCAGCAGATCGAAGCTGTTGTTGGTGCACCAGCATCTAACATTCAGTACCGCCTTGAGTTCTCAGGCGCGATCGACGGTTACGTGCAGCATGTGATGTTCAACTCTGTTGATAACTACTTCACAGAGCTGTCAGGCGCGAGAGCTGCTAACCCGTAAGCTTGATAAAATAATTCAGCTCTATTTGAGCTGAGTAAAGGGGAGAGTGCGTCGCACTCTCCCCTTTTTCTTTAGTGTTCTTTGGCTATTGTGTGAAAATTGAATCACACGTTCTCCAACATGACATTGGATTAACTTATCTTCGTAGACTGTTACAGCTACTAATGATGCCTGTATTTTCAGCAAGAGATACTCAATGTCAGCGTACGAATATGAGGCTGTAGACGGCACTGGGAAGGCTCTGGTTGGCCATATTAAATCCGATACCAAAAAAGAGGCCCTGAGACTATTGGCCTCAAGGGGATTAACCCCGGTTTCTTTAGAACGCCAAAAACCAAGAAAAAACAAGACCAGCCTATTCTCGGGAAAACGTGCGCCCTCGCCGCAAGATTACATCCTGACTGTCAAACAGTTAGCGCTTCTCCTCAATTCAGGTGTCCCACTCATAACGGCTGTTGACACTCTCAAGTCCCAGGGTTTGCATTCTCAGTTAATCGAAGCCTTCGAGAGTATGTCAAAGGCGCTCAGATCAGGCGCATCATTTTCTAGCGCCCTTGCACGTGCCTTACCCAGCCTACCCGGTTATGCCTTTCAACTCAGCGCAGCAGGAGAGTCTATCGGCGAACTTGGACCTGCGCTTTCTGATACGGCAACACAAATGGAATACGAGTATCAAATAAAACAGGATATCAAAAACGCACTAACCTACCCTGCGATACTCGTCTCGGCAGGACTTGGTGCCGTTTTATTTATATTTCTAATCGTCGTTCCCCGATTCTCAGCAATGCTTTCCGCATCTAAAGAGCCTCTCCCGCTCCTCTCCCAAGTGGTTCTATCCACGGGTATGTTGCTCAGCGAGAACAAGGTGATCGTTTTCACAGCATTAGCTATCGCGCTGATATTTCTGGGTTGGGGATATAAGCAACCGGTCGCACGAGATTGGATGCGTCAGAATCTGGTGACCTTGCCGTTGCTCGGGAGTTGGCTTAAAGAAGCTGAACTGGCAAAATGGGCCTCAATGCTTGGAACGATGCTTCGTCATGGAGTCGATCTCATCAAAGCTCTTGAATTTGCGCGAGGGACGCTCGGGATAAAGACTATTAGTACCCGCATGGAACAAGTCAGCAAGCAAGTACGCGCCGGAAAGTCATTGTCGATCGCAATGCGCGATCAAGAAACTTTTTCAGACACAGCATTAAGCCTGGTGCAGGTCGGAGAAGAATCTGGCGAACTGCCAAGTATGCTGACTTCACTCGCCAAGCTTTATGAAGATTCAGGCCGTCAAAGGATGAAACGCTTTCTGCTTATTCTCGAGCCCGCAGCCATAATACTCATTGGAGTTGTGATCGGTGGAATCGTTACGGCCATTATGCTAGCTATCACAAGTGTAAATCAGGTCTCACTATAGAGAACTTTAACCATGCAAATTACTAATCGATCAACTAAGCCCCGTGAACATAGCGCAAACTATCGCGGTTTCACTTTGCTAGAGATGCTTGTTGTGCTCGTTATCATTGGGTTGGTGGCTAGTTTAGTCGGTCCTCAATTACTCGGACGTGTAGATAGCTCAAGGGTTACAGCGGCTGATACACAGATAAGAATGTTAAAAGGCGCTCTTGATACTTTAAGACTTGATGTCGGAAGGTACCCAACAACTGAGGAAGGGTTGTCTATTCTGATGACAGCACCAGCGGATGATAGAACAAGACGTAAATGGCAAGGTCCATACCTATCAGAAGGCGTACCTCTGGACCCTTGGGGAAGTCCTTACCAATATAAGCCAAACACCTCGACTTCTATAACGCTCTACAGTTTTGGGGCAGACGGAAAAGAAGGGGGGGAAGGAATGGACGCGGATGTGGGCTTCTTGGCCTCAACAACACCCTAATACCATGAAATCAATCGCAGGCTTCTCTCTGCTCGAGATGCTCGTGGTCGTTTTCATTATCGGTCTAGCTGCAGCTGTGGTTCTACCAAACCTACCACGCCTCTTTGATCGCGTCTTATTCGCAAACGAGCGTGATAGCTTATTCAGGTCCATAAACACCCTTCCATTTCAAGCCTATAGCACCAATCAAGACTATGTTTTGATGGCTACTGATCAAACTAAGATTGATCCTCTCACAGAAGGCCCAGACGAACGCATTGACATAAATAACCTGGATGGACTCGGCCCATTTATAGGCACCATGTTATTTCCTGCAAAAATCGATGTACCATTAGGTTGGGATATTGAGGTTCCGACCCCGATACTTTATCGGGCATCAGGGTTTTGCTCAGGTGGGCAAGTCACCATTTCGACGGGATCCGTAATACTAGAGCTTAATCTGACCCCACCGTATTGTCAGATCACAACAGACGAAAAATGACAGAACACATTCACACGTTGCAACTTCAGCTGAGACGGGGGTTCACGTTAATTGAAGCGATTGTCGCAGTCGTAATTATTGGGATGACTATCCTTCCTATTATGCTGCTTATCAGTGAATCTCTCACCCAACTCTCACGCGCCGCTGATGCCAGTTCACGGTCTATCGCAATGGAATCTATCCTAGCGCTGATAGATCCTATCAATCCCTTATCCGACCCTTCGGGTGCAATGGACATGGGGAGCTATAGCTTCGAATGGAACAGTACCGTGCTCGTCACTCCAAACGACACAATACAAACAAGAACAGGCTTAGCTGGCTATAAAGTTGGTTTTTACGACGTTGAGGTAAACGTTCTAACCGCTGAAGAAGATTGGTTTAAATTCAATGTTCGTAAAGTTGGTTATGAGCGCTTCTTAACCAGCCTCCCTTTTGCAGACCCAGAATGATTCTTACCTCTCATCAGTCTGATAAAGGATTTACATTACTTGAAGTCATCGTCGTGCTGACAATTACCAGTTTAATAACAGCCATTCTGATGCAGGGGCTAGGAATCGTTCTCAATACTCGATTACGAGTTGCAGATGAATTAGTAAGGATAGAGACAGTCAGCTTACAAAACAGTGTTATTAAAAGTCCACTCGTAGGCGTTGTGCCCAGCCTTGACGAAAGTGAAAATAGCTTTTCTGGCCAAGAGCGTCGCATCAAAGGTTTAACTTTAACACCCCTCAGAGGCACCATGGGTGCTCCAACGTCATTTGAAATGGCTCTTCAGTATGTATCTAGAGATAACGTGACAGAACTCGTTTACTTGGAGGAAGGATATAACCCAGTCCGTCTGGCTAAATGGGAAGGTGATACTGGTGAGTTTTCCTACCGAGGCCGGTCCGGCGACTGGAGAACGAGTTGGCCACCTCGCCCGGGCGTCTTGAATCCAGATGAAAAATTTAAGCAAACGCCGAGTTCCATCAAAATCGAATCCGGCTTACCACTCTTCAGTTCCGTTATCCGAGTAATGGGACCTCATAATCGCCTTAGTCCCGTGCGCACCGGGCCATTCGGCACCATCAGTAGATGATTGCCGACCCAGATATTGGCTTCAAACTCAAAGAGGCTGCACAGCAATTACACCAGGGGAATGCCCGCGAGTGCCTCAATAAGTGTAGTAAAATACTTATAACGCACCCCAATAATGCGGATGCATATCATCTGTTAGCGCTTTCTTATCGGGCACTTAAAGAGACAGAAAATGCATACAAAACCATTAGACGCGCCATGTCACTCGCCTCAAACAACTCAATAATCCTTAACACATCAGGTTTGATTCATCTGGAAAACGGCAACCCAGACGCAGCCAGAAGAATACTAAGGAAAGCAGAAAAATTAGACGGTTCACGACCAGAAATTTATGCAAATTTAGGTCATGTTTATAATCGATTAGAGAAGCCCGACTTAGCAGAAGAAAACTACCGCAAGGCCCTAGAACTCGATCCCAAGTCTTATGATGCCTTCGTACATTTAGCCTTGCTTCTCAGGAAGCAGAGACGACTGAACGCACTCAACACTGACTATAGTTATTTTTTAGCACAGCAAACGGCTGACCCAGGGATACTCATGATCAAAGGTCTGATCGCAATAGATGAGGAAAGATATGAAGATTCCAGGTCTTTCCTAACATCAGCACTGAAAATGCTTCCCAAATCAGCTATGCTTTGGAGCAATCTTGGTTTAGTTGAAAGCCGCCTTGGACACAGCGATTCCGCCAAGGCATCGTGTAAGAGAGCTGTTGAACTTGCCCCTGACCTTGCTGAAGCACATCTCAACTTAGCAGACTTATACAAGTATGAAGAGCCTGGTTTTGCCCGAGAACATTTGCTGACGGCTATAAAACTTCAACCGAATCACGCTGTCATTCTGGACATGATCGGCTTCACCTACTTCATAGAACAGAAGTTTGACCAGTCCATACAATACTACTCCCGTGCACTTACAGCAGAACCAAACTTCGATACAGCGGCTTATCATATGGCTGGTGCCTATTTCCAAATAGGTGATTTTAATCAGGCTTGGAATTTCTACTCCCTGAGGTATGGACAGACAGGCGTCAAATTCAGTCCTGTGGGTGCAAGTTTAGCGCCACTGACAACCCCACCATCAGGACCTGGTTCTTTATTGGTTTGGACTGACCAAGGAGTAGGTGACGAAATACTGCAACTGGGGTGCGTGTCAGATGCCTACGCGGATGGCGTTCCCCTTGTTATTGCAACCAGTGAAAGACTTAAGCCAATAACAACGCGCTCGTTCCCGAATGCCAAATGCATAAGCAATAATGAGCTTTCAGAATCACCCCGCCTTTTGGAGGGTGTTACGCTACAGACTCCTGCATTTACGCTGGCCTCTTTCTATCGAAAGAAGGTAGCAGATTTTCCCAGACATGATTTTTATCTCAGAGCCGATCAAAGCAAAAGCGCTGCGCTTCGAAATAAATACCTCGCCCTAAACCAGCAGAAAAAATTGATCGGCCTTTCCTGGAAAAGCGCGAGTCAACTCAATGGTAATTTTAAGTCTATTCCTCTGAAAAACTTCAAGGCAATTTTAGAAACTAAAGACTGCGCTTTTGTGATTTTACAATATGGTGATGTCGCAGAAGAGATCAGGAAACTGCCAGAGCACATATCAAGCAGATTAATAATAGACTCAGATATTGACCCACTGCTGAGTCTTGATGATTTTGCCAACCAAGTTCGCGCGCTAGACGCCGTAATCACCACAAGTAATGCGACCGCCCATATGGCTGGTGCCTTGGGGGTTCCAACCTGGAATTTAGTGCCAAAAATTGGCCCAGGTTGGCTTTGGTATTGGTTTTGCGAAACAGATGACAATCTCTGGTATCCGTCTATGCGGATATCGCGACAGGAATCAAACAGCAGTTGGGACAGAGCGCTAAAATCGGTTCAAAAGGAATTAGCAATACTGACTTCAAGCGGCGAAAATCTTACAGGTAATTAACTCGCCTGAAGACGCTTTTCTCTATAGGTAGCCGGTGTGGCTCTAAGTCTATTTTTTAGATAGTTTGTTGCTCACCGATACGAAACTCTATGTGTCACTTCTGCAAACCAGCTTTAGAGAGTTTTCTTAAAACATCCATTGTATGAAAATTTCTATCAAACTGTCGCGTGGTTTCATACTGCCATTATCCTTATGGATCATTGCCGTTATGGGTTTAGCGGCAGCAGTATTGTCTGAGTGGGTTTCAACTGCAGTTAACAATGCAATAGCCGTCCAAAACAAAGCAGACTCAGAACTTGCTTTTGCTAATATTCGCAATGAAATAATATTTGCCTTCGCTAGGCAACCCATGACATTCCGTGGCGTGATTGTAGACAAACTACCAGAACCAGGATCTAGTCTGGATCCATTCAGTGACACATTAAACACTGAATTTGGTGACGGTGAGACGATCATTCTTGACGGTAGAATCTCAACAGTCTCAAGCAATCCTAGATATGCGATTAAAATCCAAGACGGCAGAGGATTGGTTAATCTGAATGTTGCGAACAACACCACCCTTAAACGTTTCTTTACATCATTGAACATCAACGAAACGCTTCACGATAGCTTGATTGATACGCTACTTGACTATCGCGATGAGGATGATCTAACGAGACTCTCTGGTGCCGAAATCAATGACTACAATAATTTAGGGCTTACTCGCCCAGCCAATTTTCAACTCCTAACCCCATTAGAAGCTCAAAGAATAATTGGTTGGTCAGCAGCATCAGAAATTTGGGAAAACCATTATACAACGCCAATTTTGACGACCTGTAGGTCTAATGGATTCAATCCGAATACGGCCCCACAAATAGCGCTACAAACTTACATAGAAGGGGTCAGCGCTGATACGGCTAGTCTATTAATGACTGCCCGCGAAACGTATCCTTTCCGGAATATTCAAGACATCGGAAATGCGGCTGGATTAATCCTGGTAGCACAACCTTTCTTTTACAGTTTTGTGCCAGGACTGTGCTTTATAATTGACCTTATAGACAGAGAAACAAATGAAACAATACGCTTCTCTCTTACATTACTTCGAAGGGAGCCAGACCAGCCCTGGCAAATAGACTATGTTTATAAAATTCCTAAAGTCATCCAAGAGCGAGTGGCAGACATCAATCCAAAATATACTTTCCCCAAGCCCGAAGATATTGCGCGAGGGGCAGATTGATTTAGAAAGTGCTGAAGAGTCCGATAGAAACGTTATCTGGGTACCCGCGCGAAAGCACTTGAAGCATGTCACCCTCTCAATTCCTGGGCAATTAAGTGAACGACAAAAAGATTCTGCTCTCAGTCTGAAAGTGGAGGCTTGGTCGCCGTTTGATGATACTGGTTATGCAGTCGCATGGTCCGGAAATGTTGCTTGTGTATTTGCATGGGACAAAAAGCAAGTACACAGCCAGATTAGAGAACTCGGCTACGATCCAATCAAATGCAAAGTAATACCAGAAGCCTTTATTCGGCAGAATATAACCGACGGTCTACGTCTTGTGACGTGTGTAAATGGTATAGAAGGCCAATTCTGGAAAAACGGTATACTCATGGCCTCACGATGGTGGCAGAACACGCCTACAGTGAACGACTGGTATTTGTTCTCCCGCATAGCAGGACAACAGGCAGGCAACGGTTTGCCAGATGTAATAGAGCCGGTATGGCTTGATAAAACTTGGCATGAGAAGCCAAATAGCGGTGATTTGATTAGTTATGTAGTTAACTATCGACCGGCACGCACTTTCGCGACGGTTTTATTAATATTGCCTATCACCTTCTTTCTTGCACAGATAACAACATACATGACTCAGAATTGGCTTATTAATAAAGAAATTGCGGCAATAGAGGACACTAGTCAGTCCATTAGAGCAAACCGGCTCAATGCATTAATTGCTCTTGAAACTGCGGAAGACATCTCATCACTGCACAAGTACCCCCATCAAATTGAAATACTCGCCCGTGCTCATAGCCTGCTCTATGAGCACGGTGTAACTTTGCTCAGTTGGGAGTACGATTCTGGTGACCTAGAATTTGGCCTCGATCTTAGTTCGGAACTCGATCCAAGGGTTTTTATAAAAGCTTTTGAGAATGACGATTTATTTTCCAACGTCAGCGCAAGCACGAGAGGTCAAACGCTTATAGTGAGAATGAAAATCGCCTCTTCAAGACAGGGGAGCCAGAATGGATAAATACAACACGTTAAAGACTATCTCTCCTAAAGTTAAAGAGCTCATGCTCGACTTTAAGGCCGAGTTAAGGGCTAATGAGCGACTTAAATGGCTTGTCTTAGTTTTCGGCTGCCTTCTTTATATTGGACCAGTAATTTATTTAGAGAGCTTATCGAGCAAAACCAAAGTCGAAACTCAGTCATCACAGGCGAAGCTGGCTCAACTTAAGGCTCAGGTTAGCGAAACAAGGTGGCCAGAGCGAGCAGCTGAAGCTGAGGAATTCGTCAGCCAACTAGAACAAAGATATTGGCCTGGTGACACACCTGGCCTAGCAGAAGCTGGCTTTGAAAGATGGATACGCACGAATCTAGAAAAACATGGGATGGAAGTGCGCCAAGTACAGCTTTCCAGAGGTCCTGTTGGAAATATTGGCGCAAATTCTGAAACTTTATCGTCACTGCAGCACATACGAGCAAAAGTGTTAGCACCGCTGGAAGAAGTAGGTCTAATCCGTTTTTTGAACGACACCGCAACCAGTCAACCCTGGGTGATAGTTGAGCAATTGATTATTCGACCGGGAAGAAATGCAAGAGTTGAGATGGACCTCATGACCGTGCTTAAAATAAGAGATGGCGCAGGATGAACGTTGACATAAAGCATCAGATCATGTCGTTTGTGAAAGCCTTAAAAGGCCACATGACATCAATCCTTGTTGTCTCATGCTCTGTTGCCCTCGGAGTAGTGGCTGCAATTCTGGGGCTTGTAAGTTCAGGAAGCAACTCAGACCTTAACAGCTCTTGGCAACTTCCTGCGCGAGCAACTCTAAATATTCAGCCTGATATCGACACGATGCTAGCTGCTCCGCTATTCGGCGGCGAGCCACTCAGCATAGCTCCTTTAGTGGAAGAAGCGGTTGAAACTTCACTTGACGGGGACCGCTGGCAGCTATTGGGCATCGTGAGCAGAGGTAAAAAATGGAACGCCGTGACCCTCAACTTAGTGACCGGTAAGCTAAATCTCTATGAAACGGGAGACACTCTGCCAGGAGGTGAAGTGTTAACTATGATCGCGGAAAATGAGATAAAATTTGAAAAACAAAGCCAGAGCATGCGTATCGCACTTTTTAGTGACGCCGAAAGTTTGGAGTTGGACTGATGAATTTACCATCTAGAAATTCGGTTAAACCGTTCGCAGTTATACTATCTATATTTTTAATCACTGGCTGCACAACGGTTCCGCGGACTCCAATTACGACGCCTTTAATTAAACAGAAAGATTCAGCGGACTCAGATGTTGCGCCTGCCCAACTCTCGGGCCCTACCGCTGGTCGCGAGAAATTATTAGCCGAACCCGGTTTAATGACGCCAATTGGCAGGAATGCAGGCGCACCCGTTGTTAGCGATCAGCCACCATCCTTAACCGGACAAAACATAAGTATTAACTTCGAAGGCGTAGCCCTTCCCGCATTTATAAACACTGTCTTCGGTGAACTACTTAATTTAACATTTGAGATAGATAGCGCAGTTCTGTCCAGAGAACAGCTCGTCACACTGCGTACTGCAGAACCAGCAACACCGGACTCTTTCTATCAACTTGTTACGCAAGTTTTAGCAAATTACGGCATCAGTATTGCTTATCAAAATGGTGTCTATCGCGTCATTGAAAATGCGCAGGCCCAAACAGAAATCCCCCGTATCATTAGATCTCGTGCGTTTTCAAATGTCCCTGGCGACATGAGGCCTGTATTTTACTATGCAACCGTTGATAACATCCGCGTTCAAACGATGCAGAACTGGCTCAGCCTTACCCTTAGAGGAAGGCTGGATATTCTCATTGTTCCATTTTCAAATGCTTTGATTTTACTAGGCACCGGAGAGGACATTGCGGCTGCACTAGATTTGATAGAAATATTAGATCAGCCAACACTAGCGGGCAGCAGGAGTTTAAAGATATCGCCAGCTTATTGGAGTGTTGACCGGCTCACCACGCAACTCTTAGAAGTTCTTCAAGCAGAGGGTTACTCAATTGAAAGAGGTTCTAACTCTGTAGCGTCCATCAAGCTAATACCTGTGCAAGCACTTAACACTATCATTGTCTTCGCCACGAGTGAGCAAAACTTGCGGCATGTCACCAACTGGGCGGCTGAATTAGATCAGCCTGGACAGACAATCAACACTAGTGGTGTGTTTTATCATCAGATCAGGAACACGAATGCTGAAGAAGTTGCTGCTCTGATAAGCCAGGTTCTAGGGACTAGCGGGGAAGGCACGGTAACAGACGGCGAGCAAACAACTGTGCAAGCGGCCAAAAATTCTGTCGTGGTCGACACATCAAGAAATGCAATTATTTTCCAAGGCACTGCAGAACAATATTCTCAGTTTAGGTCTTTAGCGGATCAAATGGACAAAGCGCCCTATGAAGTACTCATAGAGGCAACTGTTGCAGAGGTAACTTTGGATCAAGGTCAGTCATTAGGTGCCGTATTAAATTTTGATGATACTGCATCTGCATCAAACTCTTTTACAATTGAGTCTAGCGAGGGCCTCGCCGTTAATCTAATTCGCGATAATGGAAGTTTCACGGCTTCACTTAATGCTGCTGCAGATGAAAGCAGGGTCTCTATTTTATCCAGCCCGAGACTGGTTGCCGCCAGCGGTAAAACTGCGACAATGCAAGTTGGAACTCAGGTGCCAATCATTACAACACAGCAAACTGCACCAGACGGATCTACAAATGGGACCAGCAACATACTGCAACAAGTACAATATCGTAACACCGGTGTGGTGCTGACAATTTCCCCTGTCGTAAATTCTAGCCAGCGTGTTGAACTAACAATTCAACAAGAAGTAAGTGATGCACAAGCAAACGATACTTCTGGCATACAAAGCCCCTTGATACTTACACGGGGCTTTTCAACCACTTTATCAATCGACGATGGCGAAACAGTTTTACTGGCAGGACTGATTTCAGAAAATTTCAGCAAAGGAAATAATGGAATTCCATATCTGAAAGATATTCCTTTGTTGGGCAATCTGTTTAAGAATCAGTCGCAGGGCCTAAATAGGACAGAGCTAATCGTCTTACTTACCCCTTATATAATCGATAATCGAGATACGTCACGATTGGTACGTGATGCATTCAGATCACAGCTCGGAGAGCTTGAAAATTCCTATCCACAATATCCTGAACAAGAATGATGCATATAACTATGGATACCCAAGCAATTCTAAAGCCGGTAAGAGCTCTATTACGAATATCATGCGTTCTCGCACTTGCCGCATGCACAACATACCGAACGTCGGAACAAACTCGGGACTATTGGTACCCGAATGACTCTTACCATAGCACTCTTACTGCTGAGCAGTTGGAAGACTTAGGTAAAGCCGGGTCTGACGAGGCTCTAATTGACTTAGCAATTCGCTACATGAGTGGAGACAGACTAGAACGTAATCAATCTAAAGGCATTGAGATTCTAGAAGATGTTGCGTCTCGCGGAGACCCAAGAGCACAGTACTTCCTTGGGTCTGCCTATCTTCTAGAAGCTGGTGCCCCCCTCTCTCATGAGGATGCGATACATTGGATGGAAAAGTCTGCCAAAGGAGGTTATGACCTGGGGCAGTATTGGTATGCTTTTATGTTATCTAGGGGACAAGGCGTTCAATCCGTTGATTGGGAATCTGCTATACCGTGGTTCAGAAAAGCAGCGCTGCAAGGTCATCCTGATGCTCAGTTTAGCTTGGCTGAGGCTTATGACAGCTGTAAAGGTGGACTAGATCGTGATTTCTCCAAAGCGGCAAAATGGTATCGAAAAGCTTATTTAGAAGGAAATAGTGTGCTCGCGAACTTCAATCTTCGGCGCCTAATTGATTTAGGTCTCATAGAATGGCAGGAAGGTGATCCAGGTACACGTCCGACTAAATTCGCAGAGATGGGCGACGACTATTATCAACCATGCCCAGATGGCCAGAAAGATCCCATTTTTAACTAAAGGTCAGGGTGAAGAAATCGGGCAATTCAAAGACTTATAAATATGACCACACAAATTGAGCTTGCAATCACTATAGGTGTTTTGGTTCTAGAAATCGGACTGCTTGGCCTCTGCTATTATAGGGCGAAACAACCACCAGATCCGTTAAACCCACGAATCCTAAATTATGGGTTACTCATGGTCATATTGGCGTTGTTGTTCTTAGCGACGCTTGCACATGTGATAACCTTGCTAACAGGAACGCAGGTTCAGCCTAGACGTCGACGAGGAATGTAATGTAAGTGAAACGCTAATAGATTCCCCCAGAACGCACAAGTTTTACTCTGAAGCATTAAAAATAACGCCGTACAGATTGTGTTATTGAGCCGCGTACTGTTGTTGCAATCTTTGATACTCAGGGTTATCTGGGTCGAGTTTGACCGCTTTTGAAATAAACTCGTGCGCATTGGCAATCTGCTTCTTCTCGGCCTCCACGAGGGCCAAACCATAATAAACCTGGGGGAAGTCTTTTGTGCGTTCAAGTGCATAATTTAGGTACCTGCCCGCGATCTCGAACTGGTTGCTAAAAATAGCGCTTAACCCAGCATTCACATGATACTTAATTTGATCTGGTGCTATTTCAGCCGCTTGATGATACGCCTTCAGAGCCTCAGGAAATTTCTGTATGTTCTGATAAGTATCACCTAAAGCTGCGAAGACATCTTCACGCCCAGGGTCAATTTCTCCAGCCTTAATAAAAGACGTAATTGCATCATCTATCCGTCCTGCAACAAGATAACTATGACCCAGCACGTGATGGTATTCAGAAACCGATGGATCCGCGTCAATTGAAGCTTCCAAATAACTTATGCCATCTTCAAATTGACTGCGCTGACAAGCAAGAACCCCTAAAAGTTTCAGAACTTCTGCATTTTTGGGCTCGTCGACAAGAATATTCAAATAAGCTTCTTCTGCTTGATCAAACTGTTCTGCCTGATGCAAGCTTAGGGCCGCCTCTAATTTTTCTTGGCTCATTTTACTTTACCTTTATGTATACCAGCCCATCCCATTTAAAATATAACGAGCTAAGAGACTGAAAATTCAAGATTACCTAGTGTTCTAGTCAACCGGCACGAATGGTTCAAATGAAAAAGTTATTGCTTATTTTCCAGCCTAGTCTGCATCGACAAGCCTGGAGACTTGATTACCTGGGAAATACGGTTAAAATCTGAGGTGTGGTGATTTGAAGACCGGATTGCGGCCACGTTAAATAAATCGCTAAAAAGGTCGAGGGCTCTGCCCCCGCCTCAACCGGTCGGGGGTTTTTTATTGTCTAAAAGGGCACACAATGACCATCGATTATGAGAGCCAACGCAATTGGCAGCCGCAAACTCAGGCCGTGCGCGGGGCAACAGTCCGCAGCCAATTTGATGAAACCAGTGAAGCCATTTTCTTGAATTCTGGCTATGTATACAAGACCGCCGAGGAAGCTGAGTCTGCTTTTAACCAAGAGATTGAGCGCTATGTTTACTCTCGGTTCAGAAACCCAACGGTAACGATGTTCGAGCAACGCCTCGCATTGCTCGAAGGTGCCGAAGATTGCCGCGCAACAAGTAGTGGGATGGCTGCTGTCTTTGCAGCACTTGCCAGCCACTTAAGTGCGGGTGACCGCTTGGTCGCGTCGCGGGCCCTATTCGGCTCGTGTCAGTATATCTGCACTGAATTATTGCCACGCATGGGTGTCATCACAGAGATCGTTGATGGTCGGGATATTGATCAATGGAGAACAGCACTCGCTACACCCGCACATGCGGTTTTTCTTGAGTCTCCATCCAACCCTGGACTTGAAATTATCGACTTGGCGCAGGTTTGCGAGCTCGCTCACACAGCTGGTGCAACTGTGTTTGTTGACAATGTATTTGCTACAGCCGAGCTACAAAAACCCTTAGAGTTAGGTGCTGATGTCATTATTTACTCAGCAACCAAGCATATTGACGGACAAGGCCGGTGCCTCGGCGGCGCAGTTCTGGGAACGAAATCTTTTATAGAAGATACACTGACGCCATTCATCCGCCACACGGGCCCCTCACTGAGTCCGTTTAACGCTTGGGTGTTGTTGAAGGGATTAGAAACGCTCTCGCTGCGTCTAGATCGCCATTGCGACTCAGCACTAGAAATAGCAACGTATCTCTCACGTAAATCGGAATTTACTAAGGTGCTTTATCCAGGATTGTCATCACATCCGCAACATCACCTTGCTATGCAGCAAATGAAACGTGGCGGAACGGTCGTTGCTTTCGAATTAGCAGGCGGAAAAGAAAGCGCATTTAAGTTTTTGAACAAGCTTAAAGTGATCGATATCTCAAACAACCTTGGGGATGCTAAAAGTCTCATCTGTCATCCAGCGACAACAACCCATCAACGTCTGACCGATGATGAAAAAGAAACCGTCGGCATAACACCCGGTTTTCTACGTTTTTCAGTGGGATTAGAGTCCGTTCAAGATATTATCGCAGATATTAACCAAGCCTTGTCGGCTTGACTGTTGGATATGGTCGTGGGCAGTTTTAAATTAGCATTAAACTTTGATTGATTTGAGATGTACGAAAAAACAACACGTGAAATAAGAATCAAAGTTCAACCTTTTTATCTGGATGAACAGTCAGAACCGGAGGAAGAACGTTACGTATGGGCTTATAGGGTCAATATAGAAAATGTAGGGGATGAGACGGTCCAACTAATGAATAGACACTGGCGTATAACTGACCAGTTGGGGCGATTGCAGGAAGTAAAAGGTGCTGGAGTTGTAGGAGAGCAGCCTATTCTCAACCCAGGCGAATCTTACGAGTACACAAGCGGTACACCACTCCCTACACCATCAGGCATTATGGTTGGAACTTACGAAATGGAAAGCTCTGCTGGGGAGCGCTTTAACGTAGAGATTCCAGCATTTTCCCTTGATAGCCCATACGATTCTGCGTCCGTCAACTAGGATTACTGATCCGACAAGTTGGCGACTTCGTAACAAGAGCGTAAAAGAAAAGTTCTTAACAGCAGATTTGTGGGCTTCGGCGGTCCGAAGGGAGCAAAAATGAAAAAAATCCACTTAGGAACAATCGACAAAATACCTAAAGACCATGGCGAAAACAAAGTCACGGCGGACCGCCCGACACGTGGGGAGGCCGAGGCCGCTGTTCGAACTCTGATCCGTTGGGCTGGCGACGATCCAACACGAGAAGGGCTTCTTGCAACACCTGATAGGGTGGCACGGTCCTATGAAGAGTTTTTTGCGGGATACTGGCAAGATCCAGAGGCAATTTTGCGAACAACTTTTGAAGAGACAGAGGGCTACGATGAAATGGTCGTCCTCACTGGTATCGATTACGAATCTCATTGCGAGCACCACATGGTTCCTATCATTGGAAAAGCTCACGTCGCGTATTTGCCAGACAATAAAGTCGTCGGTATTTCAAAACTTGCGCGTGTCGTTGATGCGTATGCAAAACGCTTGCAAATCCAAGAAAAGATGACGGCACAAATTGCAAACACAATCAACGACGTCCTTACTCCTAAAGGTGTCGCCGTTGTCATCGAAGGTAACCATGAATGTATGAGTACTCGAGGCGTTCACAAACCTGATGTAACAATGGTGACAAGCACTATGCTCGGAGCATTCCGCGACGATGCATCGACCCGAAGAGAGTTCCTTGCTTTTATAGGGAAGTAAGCGCTGTACACTTCAATATTTGACGCGCTGTTTAGCGCTGAGGGCTTTTGAGTTCGTTTCACCTCCTCTATGCTCTGAATTGCTGATAAACGTCAGCTTGCTGTATTTCAATACGGCAGATAATCGGGGCTGAGCTGCCATGACGTACATCGTTATAGACTTTCGGCCTGTATTTCTTGTCATCGGGCTGCTTCTCATTATTCTCGCGTTGGGAATGGGAATTCCTGCGATCGTTGATCTCAGCATTGGCAACCCAGACTGGACAGCTTTCGCAACAGCCGGTGCCTTCACTCTTTTTGTCGGCACAGCGACTGTTATGACAACGCGAACAGGCGAGGTTACTCTTACCTTGCGACAAGCGTTTTTATTAACGACATTGTCTTGGATTGTCTTACCTGCTTTTGCCTCTCTACCATTTATGATTTCTGATTATCGGTTGAACTTCACCGATGCCTTTTTTGAAGCTATGTCGGGTATCACCACGACTGGCGCAACTGTAATTACCAATTTAGACGCTGCACCTCCGGGTCTTTTGTTATGGCGCGGCATTCTTCAATGGTTGGGCGGCCTTGGGATTATTATTATGGCGCTGACCATACTGCCTATGTTGAAGGTCGGCGGCATGCAAATGTTCAAAGTAGAGGGGTTCGAGGCGCAAGAAAAAGTATTACCTCGTGCCACGCAAGTTGCTGCAGCTCTGGTTATCGTCTTTGTTTTTCTAACTGCTTTGTGGGCGCTGTTTTACTGGCTTGCAGGCATGGGCACATTAGACGCAACAGTACATGCCATGACGACCATCGCGACAGGCGGATATTCTAATCATGACGCCTCTATGGGCTACTTTGATAGTGGATTAATTGATGCATTAGCGATTATAGGAATGGTTGTCGGCGGCATTCCCTTTCTACTGTATGTTCAGGTGATCCGTGGTCGCAGCAGTGCATTGTGGAACGACAGCCAAGTCAGGTGGTTTATCAGCACAGTTATCACTTTTGTTGGGCTTGTAACGGTTTATCTTGTCATCACAGACACCTACGAGCCCGTTCTTGCGTTGCGGTTTGCAGCATTTAACACTGTTTCCGTTATTACTGGCACAGGCTTCGCCACAGCTGACTTCAGCCTTTGGGGGGGCTTTGTCTTGGTTGTCCTATTTATGCTTATGTTTATTGGGGGTTGTGCTGGCTCGACGACCTGCGGCATCAAGGTATTCCGTTTTCAAGTGCTTTTCGAAGTGGCGCGTGTCCAATTACGACAGCTTTTGGAACCACACGGTGTGTTTACGCCCTACTATAACGGCAGATCAATTGACGAATCCGTTGCGGCATCGGTTATGGGGTTCTTCTATTTGTATGCCCTGACCGTCTGCGTCCTTGGTGTGGCTCTCGCGGCCCTTGGTCTTGATTTCATTACAGCAATATCTGGCGCGGCCAGCGCGGTCTCAAATGTAGGCCCCGGACTAGGACCTATTATTGGTCCAGCGGGTACGTATGCCACCTTACCTGATGCAGCAAAATGGTTGCTCGCACTCGGCATGTTGCTTGGACGTTTAGAACTCTACACGGTCTTGGTTCTTGTTTTACCACGGTTTTGGCGCGGTTAATTTAGCCACCCTATTCGCACCTAATCTGGGTCCAAATCGTTCAGAACAAATTTAACAGAAAAAACGGTAATGAGGTTGGCTAAGTAATTAAGTTTCAGAATCCGCAGCAGCATTTTCTGCTACAGCACGCAGTTCTTGCTCGGAAAAATCGAAATCGATCTCACAGAACTCGCACGTCATCGATATCTTTCCATTTTCCGACATAGACATAATCTCATCCATAGGAAATGACGCCAGGATTTTTGCCGATCTATCACGGGTGCAACGACAGCCAACCGTAAGGGGACGCGGATCTAGTATACGGCCCCCGACCGTGCCAAATAAGCGGGCTAAAACGTCTTCTTCTGACAAAGTTGAACTGAGCAATTCTTGTTCTGAGACACTACTCAGCAGAATAACAGCGGTTCTCCATGCATCTTCTTCAGCTTCTGTGGGAGCTTTACCGCCTTCTGATGGCATACGCTGAACGAGTATGGCAGATACTTGCCAAGCGGACGATTGATCGCCCGGGTTAGAGCGGCCTGCAACAATCTTAATGGCGGTTTCAAGCTGCTCCGACTGTTGAAAATATTGATGCACACAGTCTCCTATAGAACTCCCAGCGAGTTCTATAATGCCTTGATAACGATCAGTATCCGGGCCCTGGTCTACCGTAAAAGCGATGTGCCCTGTTCCCATAAGATGCAGAAGCGAAGGTTGTTCACCCTCTTGCACGTTTTCAGTAGGCATTTGATCGGCATGAAATTTTGCACACCCTCGCATGGCTCTTTCGCTGGTAATGTCTGTGACCAAGGTATGAATTGGTCCGTTCCCTTGGACTTGGAGCGTAAAGGAACCATTAAACTTCAATCCATCAGCGAGAGCTGCGGATGCAGCCATCGCTTCACCCAAGATTTTTAGCACCGCATCTGGATAGTCGTGAGCTTTTAGAATTGTTTCAGCTACGCCATTGAGCCTTACCAGCCTGCCTCGAACTGCACCGTCATAGAGCAGAAATGGCTGGCTAACTCCTGGTCGGCTTGTGGAGAGGCCCGCAGTCATAGAAAAGCCCTCACCCAAGGCACCACATCAGGATACCTTTTTGGGCGTGCATCCGATTCTCGGCTTCATCCCACACAACAGACCAGCGTCCGTCAATCACGTCATCAAGGACTTCGTCTCCTCGATGGGCCGGTAAACAGTGCATAAATATAGCATCCGATTTAGCGAGATTCATCAGATCAGGCGTCACACGATACGGTGTTAAAGCCTCAACACGACCATCCGCCTCATCGTGCATAGACACCCAGGTATCGGTCACAACACAATCAGCCTGGTCTACAGCTTCTGTTGGATCATCCGTAACTTGCACATCCGCACCAGCTTCTAAAGCCCATTTCAGTATAGTCCGCTCAGGCATTAGACTGTCTGGACAAGCGAGCCGAAGCTTAAAGCCGAACTGCGCTGCTGCCTGGATGAAACTGTTAGAAACATTATTGCCATCCCCCGTCCATGCCACAACTTGATCCGCGATGGGGCCTCGGTGTTGCTCAATGGTCATCACATCAGCCATGAGCTGGCAAGGATGGGTCAAGTCAGTTAAGCCATTAATAACAGGAACGGTTGCGTGGTGCGCCAACTCAGCCAACTTAGCCGGATCGTCGGTCCGCAACATAATTGCATCTACGAATCTCGATAAAACGCGGGCTGTGTCGGCAATTGACTCTCCGTGACCAAATTGGGTTTCGGATTGCGGGAGCACAACGACTTCTCCGCCAAGCTGCCGCATACCCACTTCAAAAGATACACGCGTGCGGGTGGATGGTTTCTCAAACATCATGGCAAGAGTCTTACCGGCGAGAGACTTGGTTTGCTTACCCTTCATTAAATCTTGTCTCAAAGACGTACCAAGATTTAGAATCTGACGAAGGGTTTCCTTATCGATCACATCTAAGTCGAGAAAATGCTTCATTTCTTGGCCCATATTATGTCGCCAAATCTTGAGCAGCAGAAGTTAACTTAGCCAACGCCAAGTCTATCTCCTCAAAAGAAACGGTTAACGGAGGCAATAAGCGCACAACATTATCTCCCGCAACAACGGTCAACATGTGTTCCTCAAGAAGCCTGTTCACAACATCACTATTAGGAACGCAGCACTTTAGACCCAGCATTAAGCCGCGCCCTCGAACCTCTTCAAAAACACTTGGATAATCAGTGATGAGATTGTTCAGGCCGGACAACAACTTCTGCGACGCTTCTGATACATGGCTCAAAAAGCCAGGCTCAGTCATTACATCCAGAACCGCATTTGCTGCGGCCATAGCCAATGGATTTCCGCCAAAAGTAGATCCATGGGTTCCTGGTGCCATATATTTTGCCGCATCAGCCGTGGCTAAACAGGCTCCAACGGGGAAACCACCACCAAGTGCCTTGGCCAGCGTCATAATGTCTGGTGCAATCCCCGATTTTTGGTAGGCGAACAAATCACCTGTGCGGCCCATGCCGCATTGCACTTCATCATAGATCAGCAGCAACCCAAACTCATCGGCCATTGCGCGCAACCCAGCCAGATATTCATCTGTAGCAACCGCCAAGCCGCCTTCTCCTTGTATAGGCTCAACCAAAACCGCTGCCGTTTCAGCAGTCACGGCAGCCCGGGCTTCGTTCAAATTACCAAAAGGAATGTGGTCAAATGCATCTATCACCGGTCCGAAACCATCAAGATGCTTTGCTTGCCCGCCAGCAGCAATCGTGGCTAGGGTCCGGCCATGAAAAGCATTGTTCGCTGTAATCACACGATATCTGTTCGGTTCACCGCCGGCCTGATGATGTCGCCGGGCTATCTTGATCGCACACTCGAGAGCCTCAGCCCCAGAGTTGCAGAAGAACGCCGTGTCGGCAAAAGACAGGCCGACCAAACGAGCAGCCAACTTTTCTTGGCCATCAATCCGGTAGAGATTTGAGCAGTGCCAAAATTTTCCGGCCTGTTCCTGCAAGGCTGCAACCAAATGTGGGTGTGCATGACCTAGTGCATTGACCGCGATACCACTGTTAAAATCGAGAAAGCGTCGACCGTCAGATGCAATGAGCCAGGAGCCCTCTCCCCTCTCAAACATGAGATCGGTTCTTGCATAAGTGGACATTACGGCCGGCGGCGACATGACACGGTCCTTACATAAAGTTTAAAACACAGCACCCCGCGCACTGATCGGTCCGCGGGGCACAAACATTTAACGATGGCCCATTGATCACGTTTCAAACCCGTGAAAAACAGAAGGGCGACCCTCAGACCGCCCTATTTCTGCGGTTTTATCGTCGCAGACCCTATGTTGTCAATCTTTGAGCCATAAATACCGATAACCGCAAATTTAGGCTTTCAGCTTGTAGCCGCTCTTTAAGATCATATAAGTCCCAGTCAAGGTGGCAAAAGCCGTGAGCCCCGTAACTGCAATACCAAGCCCGACTTGGGTTGAGTCCTGCCCCAAGAAGCCGTACCGGAAGCCATCAATGGCATAAAAAAACGGATTGTATTGGCAGATGAAGCGAAGCCCCTCAGGCAACCGGTCAATGGTATAAAAGGTACCAGACAGAAAAGTCAGCGGCGTAATGATGAAGTTGGTCACCGCAGCCATATGATCAAATTTATCGGCCCAGACTGCACCGATGATACCTGCGCACGCCATAAACGTGGCCCCCATCAACGCATGGTAGACAATCAAAAATGGACTGTGAACATGAACCTCAGCAAAAAAGGCCATCGCAAAAAGCGCTGATAATCCAACTACAAGGCCGCGGGTCACAGCGCCAAGTGTCCAAGCGACCGTCAACTCAATAGCACTGAGCGGTGGCATCAAGACATCAACGATATTGCCCTGTACTTTGGCAACCAAAATGGATGATGACGTATTGGCAAACGCATTTTGAACAATGGCCATCATAACTAGGCCTGGGACCAGAAAATCGTTAAAAGGCACACCGGCTACTGGCGGGCGATCAAAAGCAAACGTAAAAATAATCAGAAATAAAAGAGTAGTGACCATAGGGGCGGCAATTGTTTGAGTCGCGACTTTGGTAAAGCGCCGCACCTCCTTCATGTAGAGTTCCCACATGCCACGCCAGTTTACCGCACCTACATCGCGCGGAAGGGGAATCGAGAATTGCCTGTTTTTCGTTATATCTGCCACGTCTCACCTCGTGCCTCTTGATACCGGTTGGTTTAGGCTCCACAACTAAAGATATCAAGGGGCCGTGCATGCCGAAAAACGCGGATCAATCTGGCAACAGCAAAGAAAAGAGCGGAAAACCGGAACGTAAGGTCCCGCGTCACATCACTAAAGATCGGTTGCGCAATATCGCCCTCTATCATCTGGAGCGGTTCGCTACCAACGCTGAGAATTTACGCCGCGTTTTGTATCGGCGAGCCCTGAAGGCCGCGCGCCATCATGATACCAACCTCGAGGAAGCGAAAACCTGGATTAATGAAGTCGTCGATGCCTTAGTAAGATCGGGCGCAATCGACGATCAAGAATACGCCAATGCCAAGACGTTGACTTTAATACGCCGTGGGCAATCTCCGAGAAAAATACAGGCTTATCTTTCCTCAAAAGGTCTCGACAACGAGACAATAAAACGGGCTTTGGATATCGCATCTGAGAGCATCGTAGACCCGGATATGGAAGCGGCCCGTGCTTATGCCCTACGACGAAGATTTGGTCCTTACCGGACAACGACCCCCTCATCTGAGCAAAAACAGAAAGAACTCGCTGCACTTGGAAGAGCCGGTTTTCGTTATGACGTGGCACGTAAAATTGTTGATGCGACTGATGAAGACAAAATGGAATAGGAACGCTGCAGCTTTATCAGGCTTTATTTTTGCGGCTTGCTAAAACAGAATCTTCGGCACGTATACGAACACGCAACAGCGCAGCATTAAGAACAGAGAATACCAAGGCGATTTCCCACCCGTCGAACACGAGAGGCAGGAGGGCAATTTCACACACAACAACCACGTAATTCGGATGACGCACGAAACGATAGGGACCAGACATAACAAGAGGGGAAGAAGACACAGTAATAATGCGTGTAGTCCAATAGCGCCCGAGCGTCCGCAGCACCCATAATCGGCCAGCCTGCAACACGATATATAAGCCTAACAGAACCCAGTTTGGTTCAGCGCCGGTCAAAACAACCCAAATCAGTAAACTCACCAACCAGGCAGAATGGAGTATGAGAAAAAACTTATAGTGTTCCTCACCATGCTCCTCGCCCCCCTGCAATAGCAATGCGGCCGTATTAGATCGGTCTAGAAAAAGCTCCCCGATGCGTTGCGCTGTAACCAGTGCTAAAACTAAGTAACTTGCCCACTCCATCGCGTGCGGCCTCAGTACAAATTAAGCAGGGCAAAGGCGGCGGTAAAGCCTGGGCCGAGAGCTGTCATCATATGTCGGCCCCTATCCTGTGAGTCTAAAGCGCGCTTGAGCACCGCCAGTACCGTAACCGCAGACATATTCCCGTATGCTTTAAGAATAGCCCGAGCGTGCTGGAGTGCTTGCGGGTCCAAATCAAACGCGTGCTCTAAGGCACTCAAAACTTTATCGCCGCCCGGATGACACAGCACACCTGCCAGGCCCGATAAATCGAGATCATATTTCGACAGAAAATGATCCGTAACTGGCCGCAACTTCTGACTAACAAGATTTGGAATGGTGCGTGAAAACACAACTCCCAAACCATCATCCTCAACGCGCCAACCCATAACATCGCGTGTATTTGGCCATGTGTGCTCTGCCCAACCTTGAAGTTCAGCTTTTGGTTCTACTCCGGAGTCTAGACTCGAGCTCGCGGTACGAATCAAAACCGCTGCGGCACCGTCGCCAAAGATTGCGGTGCCGATAAAATTGGCTTTGCTAAGATCAGATGAGCGAAACGTCAGCCCACAGAGTTCCACGCAAAGAAAAAGCACCCATTGATCTGGAAGGCTTTGAGACACTGCAGCGGCCCTGGAGAGACCGATCACCCCGCCAGCGCACCCTAAACCAAAAATAGGAAGCCGTTGTGTATTGGGTAACAACCCCAAGGGTTCCTGAATCAATACATCTAAACTTGGCGTTACAACGCCGGTGCTCGACACAACCACAGTCGCCGCAACATTACTTGACTCCACACCGGCCTGATTAAGGCAAGACTGCCCTGCGTCCTGCAATAAGGTTGTGGCATTTTCTTCGTAGAGCTGTGTGCGCTCAGGCCACCCATGAGATTCCAAATACCAATCTAATGGAACGCAAGAGTGACGTGTTTCAACGCCAGCATTGCCATAGGCAGATGCCATTCTGCGAAAATAGTCTGGCTCTTCACCAAAAATCCTAGCGGCCTGTGCTTGTACTTCTGCCTGACGCATAACGTAAGGGGGGTAGGCCGTGCCGACGGCATAGATCTGAGTTGCAAATGAAGTGCTCATAATCATTGCAGGCTAGCAGAGCCAACGCGCTATGAATGCATTTTCGGGTGAAAAGAGTCTTTTAGAACCGCTGTTCACGCAACTTTGATGAAATCAGCCACAGCTTTAGACCAGGCCTCAGGCTGTTCATCCACAATATCATGGGTGCCGCCCTCTAACTCCATAAAAGCCATATCTGGCCTCAGGTCTCTCGCACGGCAACTTAGGTGATAAATGTCATCCCCTGTATTGGTGAGAATCAGAGTCGGCGTTTTGAGCCCCATAAAAGCTTCTGTGATGTCATACTCGTACGCCGCTTTATGACCATACCAGAACGTTTCCCCCGCCCACAGCGTCTGCAAAACATTACGATGCATAGCCTCGAGGTCGCTCCATCCTTCGGTCGCGGCCATGCGTGCGTTCCATCTCTTTTTCAGATGACTCCCGTCTGCTTCTATCGTCATCGGACCAGGGGCATTTACACGTGACTCTCGCTCCTCTTGGCTGAAGACCGGTGGGCCGTTAAGAATAACAGACTTAACCTTTTTCGGATTTTGATAGGCGAACTCACACACATTCGCTGCACCCGTGTGATGTCCCAATACATGCGCTGACTGTAATCCAAGAGCCTCAAGAACGGGTGCAAACGCAGTTGCATAGTCTTGAACGGAAGGCCGCTTTGCAGGAACATCAGAGCATCCGAACCCTGGCGTATCAATGCCAATAGCGCAAATGCCATGCGCTGCCAGAAACGGATACGCCTTGTTAAACATATTGGAAGAACTCGGTGATTGATGAGACAAAAGAAGCGGAACACCTTCCCCTATCACCTGATAGTGAATCTGCCCAGTCGGACCATTGGTGTAGGCACGACGCGGCCTCACAGAGACAATTCCTTGGCAGACCAGCACTTATAAACAGTCATACGTTACCCTCTAACGCATGCTCAGCCACCCAGCGCGACCAACGCTCGGCCTCTTCGAAAATGATATGAAATGTACCGCCTTCAATCTCGGTGTACCTAAAATCGGGTCTTAACTCTCTCAAATACGGCATTTTCTTATGGAGAACATCGCCTGAATTGGAGAGAACCACAGTCGGCACCTCAAGAGACTTATAATCTTTTTCCATGTCATATTTAAAAGCGGCATGATGCCCGAACCACTCTTTAGGCCCAGCCCAAAAGAACTGCACCAGCGACCAATGAATAGCCTCCGGCGTTGCTGAACCACCTGAGACTGAATTTGCCAACGCCCAGCGGTCTGTCAAATGACTTCCATCGTCACGTGGTGTCTGATCAAAGTGCGGCTTTGCGAGACGTTCAGCGCGGGCTTCTTCAGAATAGATTGGTACACCATGCAACAGCAGCTTCACCAGCTTGTCTGGATGATTGATCGCATAAGCTGTCGCGATAGATGCGCCAGTGTGATGGCCCAACATAATTGTTTGCTCGATGTTGAGAGCGTCGAGCGTCACAGCCAAAGACTCTGCGTAATCCTGCACTGTTGGTGGTGTATCCGGTCCATCGGACATGCCAAATCCCGGCGTATCGACGGCAATACACCTCAAACCATGCTCCACGAGATACGGCATCGCATTCTTGAACTGCAAAGATGACCACGCTGTCTGATGCAGCAACACAATTGGCTGAGCCTGGTGATCACCAAATTCCCGCACATGAACTTGGCCCATAGGCCCATCAATGTAATATTTCTTCATGAAGTCAGCATACGCGCCAGATTGAGTTGTCCAAATAAAAATAATGGTATGGTGTTCGTTTTGCGGATGTGCAAATTTTTACGCAGCTAGAAATCAAGAGACTCAATCCACAGGTAATGGAAATGGTTTAGGTGCCTGATCTTCAGGGATTGCCCCTGCCCCTGCAATAGCCTGCGGTCCCAACGCAGGCTCAAGCTCATTGTTGAGATAGATAACGGCGGCTGGCCGATCTTCGGCGTCGCAGACCGCCCAGGACACCCAAAGACCTTCATTACGGTCATATAAAATAAGATCAGGGTGTGATTGCGCTTGAAGCAGCGTATTTCGCAGGTCTTTTGTGTGTCCGACAAAAACCCACTGTGGCCGAACACCTCCATGCCAAAATGCTAGCAGGCCCCCGCCCTCTGGCATGGCTTGAATTGCGTCGTGATCCATATGCAGGAGTCTTGGAAAGGAGCCTCCACTCGGCAACCATGTTTCTCTCGCTGACTTTAGGGTCAAAGTCTCAGCGAGCTTACCAGAGAGTTTTGTGACCAGCCCCTTAAGCGCCACTTTTCACCTCTACCTCTTCAGATTTAAGCAGTAATCGATGTGCGAGCCATATATTGAGTCCAACAACAATTATGCCGCTAAATACAACATCACTTAGAAAATGAGCTCCTTCAGCCATACGTGTTATCCCCATCAGCGCCCCAAGAGCCAAACCTGATACAAACACAACGGCCCGACTTTCTTTAGGAACTAGAAAGGCGAATGCCGTTGTCCAAAAAGCGAGTGCCGCATGCCCAGACACGAAAGAACAGTTCCGCGTGCAAGCATCAGACAACCATAGCGCTGGTGTAAACACATCTTGACCACCAAAAGCCATGATATCGCGTGGACGGGCCCGCCCGACATACACTTTGAGTACACTTTCAACGATAAGTCCCGGCCCCAAGGCCAGCGTCAAAATAAGATAGAGTATTTTTCGACCTGTTAGGCTCCAGATATATTGCTTTAAAGCCCGCCCAGCGGTCCACAAGGCAATACTGAACAATAGCGCGCCTATAATAAGGGGGGGAACACCACTGCGCGCAAACTGCATGAGATTGGTTCGCTTAACCCATAAGGAAGTCGCAGTATCAAAAAACAAACTGCTCGCCCAGATATCGATCATAGGAAACAAAATCAGCAAAGCTGCCATGGCAACAGCTGTTTTCCACGGATGCGCCCAAACCTTACTGAAGCCGGGAACAGTCATCTGTCATAGCCTTGGAAATCACTTAGGAGATAAGCGTTTAACCGCAACACATCACCAGAATAAGCCCGGGATCTAAACGTCGCGATCAACTGCGACTCAGAAAATGACGTCGCTGCATAATCAGGCTGATCATGTCGAATAATGTAAAGAAAATTCTGGCCGACAGAATCATCAATACGTGTCGTCATTTCGTAATGATTGTTCTTTTGATTTTTCGGATTCCACATCACAGAATCGAACGGATGAGGTTGAACGTAGTAAAGGAGTTCAGACATAACCTTTCGGTCATCAAACAACAGAGTTACTTCTGGGTGGTCACGGCGCAATCCCTCAACCCAATCCCCTGCATGATCCCACCCCCGCATGCGCCGTGCTGGATCAAGATCAGGTGTAATAGAGATATCCAAAGCCCGTACAATTAAATCAAAGTTATAGAATGCCGCCGCGGCCAGCACGTGCAGTGCTAAAGACCCCTTGAGCAGATTTAATTTTCGCACGTGTAGTAGTTCACCCACCACAAACACGGTAGCTGCAATATACGCAGTCGCTGCCCAGTTGGCATGTGCGCGGGTTAAAAATGCCTCGACAACGATTAAAGTTATAACGGGCAGAGAAAACGCCAACAGAAGCCTTTGGGAGTCGGAGATTTCATGACCAGACCGCGTCTTCATAACCAAACGCAAAACCAGCACGATAAAAGCCACGAATAGTATTGGCCCAAACACACCAAGCTGGCTAGCCAGAAACTCTAAGGCTTTAAGAGGATTAACAAGATCTTCCCCAATGTTGATGTTCTCTCCCGTGTGCAGATAACTGGGAAATCCATTAGACCAATTCCACCATAGATTCGGGGCGTAAATGAGAAGTCCGATTGCAGCTGCCGTCCAAAAAACAGGCCGCCTCCAGAACACGCCCACCTCCTTTTGCGAATAGGGCTTGCGGATAATGGCAAGGACAACAAAACTCAGAAAAAAGAAGACCATGGCGTACTTGCTAAGAAGTCCGAAGCCGAGCGCCACTCCGAGCAACAGCCACCATTTCCAAGAATTAGACACTTCAGCTTTGATAAAAGCCAAGAAGGCCAAAGACCACAAAAACAACAGAAAGACGTCTGTCGAGATGATGACAGCCGACAGGCTAACACCAGGAAGCGTTACGTAGGTCACCGCTGCCCAAAACCCCGACCGACCGGAGTACAACGCCTGACCAATCGCAAACACAACCATAGCCGTTGCGCCATGCACCACAGGGGCCGCCATTCTTATGCAACCCTCTCCGTCTCCACACACAGCAGTCGTCCCCGCAATTGCCCAGGCAATCACTGGGGGTTTAGAAAAATACCCAAACGCAAGGTCCTGAGCCCAAGTCCAATATTGGGCCTCGTCAAAAAAGAGAGGGATGGAAGAGGAAAAAATGACAAGCACGCGAAACAACGTGACGGCAAGAACAACCGCAAACGCGATTGTTGCCCAAGTCGGATGATTTTCATCCGCTGTTGGCTGTGGTGTCATAGGCGTTAGCCGTCTTCGCGGTGAAACAAATAGGTTGTACCAAGGAGAGCGGCAACAGCTGTGGGTGCCCATGCCGCCAATGGAAGCGGTAAAATGGCTGACAATCCCAGCGCATAGGTAAGTCTAGAAAAAAAATACAACATGAACCCTGCGCCCAAGCCTGCAAGCCCGCGACGCGTCCACCCCCCAAGACGATTGTTTGTGGTTAAGTAGAAGGCTGAAGCAACCAGAATCATGGCGCAGAACATAAAGGGGGATGCTAAAAGAGAATGCCAATACAAACGATGCGGACGGGTAGCAAATCCGGCATCTTCAGAAAACTTGATAAACTGGGGCAACTCCCAAAAAGACATTGTTTCCGGCGCCGCGAAACTCTCCTGAACTTGATCAATAGAAATGGTCGTGGGGAGGAAGAGTTCTGTATGAAAGACAGAACTAACGCCCGGGGCACTCTCCCAGACTTCGTCTAACCTGAAAAAACCCTCAAGCAGCTGACCTTTTTTTGCCTCAAACCGGCGCACGAAGCGATCCGTCTTGTCCAGTTCAAAAAGGCTCACCTCGGTGATGAATAGAACGCTCCCGTCTTGGCGAACACTGCGGGCATGCACCACCGCTTGCTTATCATCTGAACTTTCTCTCAGCCATAACCCTCCCACACCAATATTAAGAGTGTTGGAACGTTTAAAAAATAACTCATCCTTAAGCTGCTCATAGGTTTGATACAAACTTGCAGAAAACGGATTAACGACCATGAGGTTGAAAACACCCATTGCCGCAACAAGAAACAAAGTAGGCGCTAAAAACTGCCAAACCGAAACACCGGCAGATCGCATGACAACCAACTCGGAATTGCGCGCCAATCTAAACAGGGCGAACATCATACCAATCATCACAGCAAATGGCAGAACATCCTGAAGCGTATGCGGGAGTTTCAGGGCCGCCAACCCGACCAGCATGCCCAACCCCAAGTCTTCAGCGGTCACAGACCGTCTCACCAACTCAATAAGGTCAAACAACATGATCAAGCCCATCACCACCAGCAGCACACTCGCAAATGCGACAATGAACTGCCAGCCAATATAGAGTGATAAAGTGGGGTAGAGCCTATTCAAGAGTGTTGGCCTATCTTCGAAAGGAACATATCTTCACCATACGTTAAATCTCATGTCCCGTGAACGGGTGAGAAAACCCATACCTCGCGCACGGGCCTTGGCAAACCAAATCGGGTCAATCTGATGGTCAAACTCAATAAAATTTATACGCGAACCGGCGATGAGGGTGAAACAGGCATTGGGGATGGGTCACGCCTTCCAAAACATGCGTTGCGTGTCTCCGCCTATGGGGACGTTGACGAAGCGAATGCGGTGATAGGCATAGCTTTAAGCGAACTCAACAAAAGTAGCTCAAACCCTAAAATTGCTGCGACCTTGTTGCGTATTCAAAACGATCTGTTCGATCTAGGCGCAGACTTATGTGTTCCGGAACAAGATGGTGAAGAACCCGGCACATGTTTACGCATCACTCAAGCCCAGATTGAGGCTTTAGAAACTGATATTGATGACCTCAACGAATCTCTGTCGCCTTTGACCTCCTTTGTATTGCCAAGCGGAACAGTCTCAGCGGCTCACCTTCATCACGCCCGTACGGTCGTGCGACGTACAGAACGCATGATGACGGCTCTAGCGGCAGAAGAACACGTAAATACCGCTGCCATGAAGTACATAAACCGCTTATCTGACCTCCTTTTCGTCATGGCACGGGTCGTCAATCTGGCGGAAGGTGGAGACATTCTCTGGCGACCGGGCGGTGAACGTTGAACTGAGTCCTGCAAGGGTGCCGATATCGCGATAAAGCAGGCTTAAAATTCTATAATTGTTAGGTTTTAAGCCTTTAAAAGCATGCTGCAATGCAACAATTGGGCGTTGACTAACCCCAGCCAAAGGATTAGGTCTTTATCCCTTTTTGGGCGGCTAGTGTGGCTAAAAAAGCCACACTAGCCGCTAAGGTGCTTAATTTTTCGCCATTATAAACGGAACCGAAAATATGAAGGTCCTGGTCGCCGTCAAACGAGTGGTCGATTACAACGTCAAAGTTCGCGTTAAAGCGGATAATTCAGGCGTTGAACTCGCCAACGTCAAAATGTCTATGAACCCTTTTGACGAGATTGCTGTCGAAGAAGCCGTTCGCCTCAAGGAAGCCGGAACGGTTGAAGAAATTGTTGCCGTTAGTATGGGCGTTCAACAGTGTCAGGAAACCATTCGCACGGCGCTTGCCATGGGGGCAGATCGGGGGATTTTGGTTCACACCGATGATGAATTGCAGCCGCTCGCGGTCGCAAAACTGCTCAAGGCTTTGGTCGAGAAAGAAAGCCCTGATCTTGTCGTGGTGGGGAAACAGGCGATCGACGATGACGCCAATCAGACTGGCCAAATGCTGGCTGCGTTATTGGGATGGCCACAAGGAACTTTTGCGTCAAAAGTGGAACTGTCTGACGGCACGGCCACAGTCACCCGAGAGGTTGATGGTGGATTGGAAACCGTCGCTCTCACAATGCCGTGTGTCGTGACGACCGACTTGCGCCTCAATGAACCCCGCTATGCATCACTTCCGAACATCATGAAGGCCAAGAAAAAGCCTATCGATACAATCACGCCAGAAGACCTGGGCGTGGATACAACCCCACGCATCATATCGTTAAAAGTGGAAGAGCCTGCAAAACGATCTGGCGGCGTTAAAGTTGCCGATGTCGCAGAGCTTGTCGACAAACTCCGCAACGAAGCGAAGGTGATCTCATGACCAGCCTTGTCATAGCTGAACACGATAACAAAGACCTCAAACCTTCAACGCTGACCACAATAACAGCCGCAAATCAGATCGGTGGCGATATTCATATTCTGATTGCAGGATCAAACTGCGCTGCGGTTGCAGAGCAAGCGGCCAAGATTGCAGGCGTAAGCGCAATCAAGGTGGCTGATGATGCCCAATACGAGCATCAACTTGGCGAACCTGTGGCAGCCTTAGTAAAAAGTGTGGCTGGCGATTACAGTCATATTCTGGCGCCGGCCACAACGTTTGGTAAAAATTTTATGCCACGCGTTTCTGCGCTGCTGGACGTTGCACAGGTCTCAGATATCTCAGCCGTCGTTTCAGCAGATACCTTTATTCGCCCAATCTACGCTGGCAACGCAATGGCCACCGTACAAAGTAAAGACAAAACTGTCCTGATTACTGTGCGCGGCTCAACCTTCGACAAAGCGGCGGCAGAAGGCGGCTCCGCAGCTATTGAAAGCGTTTCAGCGGCAGAAGACCCAAAAATTTCGACATTTGTAGGTCAGGAATTATCGAAATCAGAGCGGCCTGAGTTGACCTCAGCAGGAATAGTTATTTCCGGCGGCCGCGGCGTCGGTAGTTCAGAGAACTTCGCAATTATCGAAACACTTGCAGACAAACTTGGCGCTGCTGTAGGTGCCTCACGGGCTGCTGTAGATGCCGGATATGTCCCCAACGATTATCAGGTTGGTCAGACCGGAAAAATTGTCGCACCTGACCTCTACATTGCCATCGGCATTTCTGGCGCGATCCAGCACCTTGCCGGGATGAAAGACAGTAAAGTTATTGTCGCAATCAACAAAGACGAGGAAGCGCCCATTTTCCAGATCGCCGACTATGGACTGGTAGGCGATTTGTTCGATGTGGTTCCCCAACTCTCTGACGCTCTCTAATTTAAGCTCCTCTGAAGGAAAACAAGATGAACGATGATAGCGGCCGTGCTTCGCAGGCCAGAAAGGATGAAAGCAGAGTGTCCAAATCTGATTACGAAATCAAAACCATTGGCATTATCGGTGCTGGCCAAATGGGAAGCGGCATTGCACACGTCAGCGCACTGGCTGGGTACAATGTTAAAGTCTTTGATATCAGCGAAGACCAACTTAAGAACGCGCTGTCAGGCATAGATAATAATATCTCCCGTCAAGTAGCAAAAGGTCGCGTCACTGAAGAAGCCAAAAAAGATGCGCTGGCCAAAATCACAACGGGTTCAGCATTGGAATTCATGGCCGATGCTGATTTGGTTATCGAAGCCGCAACAGAGCGAGAAGACGTTAAACACAAAATCTTCAAAGACATCTGTCCGATTTTGAAAAGTGATGCAATCCTCTGCTCGAACACGTCTTCAATTTCAATCACAAGACTGGGCGCAGGTACTGATCGTCCAGAACGGTTTATGGGCCTTCACTTCATGAACCCGGTTCCAGTGATGAAACTGGTCGAACTTATTCGCGGCATTGCAACAGCAGAAGACACCTTCTCAACAGTGCGCGGAGTAGCAGAGAGACTGGGCAAGCAGACTGTTTCATCTGAAGACTTCCCGGCCTTTATCGTTAACCGCATTCTTATCCCTATGATTAACGAAGGAATTTACACCTTGTATGAGGGTGTTGGTTCCGTATCAGCCATCGACACAGCCATGAAGCTCGGGGCCAACCATCCGATGGGCCCGTTGGAACTGGCTGACTTTATTGGCCTCGACACCTGCCTGTCGATTATGTCTGTCCTATATGAGGGGCTGGCTGACTCTAAATACCGCCCCTGCCCGCTTCTGGTCAAATACGTTGAAGCAGGCTGGCTGGGCCGTAAATCGGGCAAAGGCTTCTACGATTATTCCGGCGACGAGCCTGTGCCAACCCGCTAATTCAAATGCAGCATATCTAAGCGTACATGCTTACTATGAACGGTCTCCGCTCCAACGGAGGCCGTTCTTGTTTTTAGACCGATATTTTAGCTAGGGGATCAGGCAACCTGTGCAGGACTTAACGTTAGGCATACGGCCTTATATTCTGCTGACAGCGCTGTGCTTGGCCTTGTTTCTGCCCGGCATTTCCACTGTGCCTCCGACAGACAGAGACGAAGCCCGCTTTATGCAGGCAACAAAGCAGATGTTGGAAACTGGCGATCTGATCAACATCCGTTTCCAGGAGGAGCCTCGCACTAAAAAACCAGTGGGCATTCACTGGCTACAATATGCATCGGTGAAGATTTTTGCAGAGACGCAACAGAATACAGCGTGGATGTATAGAGTCCCGTCTGCCATCTCGTCTTGGCTCGCCGTGATCTGTGTATTCTTGCTCGGATGCAAACTCTTTAAGGGTCCTAATGGAATGCGGGCCGGGCTGATCGCAGCCAGCCTAACCGCTTGCACTTTACTCATGATCGTTGAAGCGCATCTCGCCAAGACAGACGCCACCCTTCTGCTCACAGTTGTCCTCGCGCATATGGGGCTAGCGCAGTATTATCAGGCGACAATCGAATGCAGACCAAGAATAAGTGCATTCTTTTTGCTATGGGGCGGCATCGGCGCAGGACTGCTGATTAAAGGCCCAGTGATCGTAGCGATTGTGCTAGCCACAGCCCTTGCGTTGTCCGCAGCTGATAAAAATTTCAGATGGCTCCGCAACACACACCCACTATTTGGTTTTTTATTCGCGGCGACATTCATTCTGCCTTGGACAATTGCTGCGTCAATGAGTGGAGATGGGAACGTTATCCTAACGTCTCTATCCGAAGACTTCTTCCCGAAGCTCATTGGCGGCTCAGAGGGACACGGCGCATTCCCAGGTATGCATTTACTTTTGTCGCCCATAACGCTTTGGCCCGCATCCTTGATTATTCTTCCAGGACTGGTTTTAGCGTGGCGACAGCGCCATACGCCGGCTATCCGTTTCGCTCTCGCCTGGGCCGGAGCGACCTGGCTGATGTTTGAACTGGTGCCGACCAAACTCCCGCATTACATCCTGCCCATCGTGCCCGCACTTGCCCTGGCCGTCGCTGGGGCAATGTCCAACAGCACGACCAAGACAGCGCGCTGGGGATCTGCACTCTGGGCGATTGTGACGGTCCTCCTCGTTGGCGGCTGCCTATGGGCGTCGGCGACTTATTCGGGCTCAATCGCCATTACAGTGGTCTTTGCAGCCTGTCTGCTGAGTATTCTATATGCCTTGTGGAGTCATAAAACCGAAAAGCTTCTTCTTGTGCCTGTTACCGCAATTGTCACCAGCGGTCTGCTGTTTGGTGGCATTCTGCCTAACTTAACTGACCTTGCTTTAAGTCCGCGCATTGCAAAGGTGATTGCACAGCACCGCCACGGCAGCCGCGATCCTGTCGTGCTGACTCACTTTCAAGAGCCTTCGGCTGTATTTTTGCTTGGCACCAACACAATTATCACGAACGTCGACAGTGCGGCTGATCAACTTACAAATAGGCAAGACGCCCTAGCCGTCATTTCGAGCTCTCAACGCGACCTGATGACCGAAGCTTTATTCGCAAATCAAAGAGAGCTTGTTCCCCTAGACAGCATAGCTGGCTACAACTATTCAAAAGGCAGATCAGAAACGCTTTTAATTATTCGCAGCACCGACTTAGCAGTACCGTAATGAGTTCAGCACTTAAACTTTTATCCCCTGACCTGAAACGCTTGGGATTCTGGTTTTTGTGGGTCACGGCAGTGTCGCTGCCTTTCATCCTCTTTTGGGACAAGCCCTTAGCGTGGTACTTTGAAGAACAATTAGACAGAAGCATCCATACTCTTATGGGTGACATCACTGAAGCCGCCAACAGTGCAATCTGGTTTAGCATCGCCTTCATTGGTATAGCGGCCTGTCTCGTCTTAGCCCGCAGCGCTAAGAACGCCGAAACCGTTTTAACACTCAAGAGACATGCCAGATCGTGGGGCTTTATGATCATTTCAATGGCAACTGCCGCAGTCGTGATTAATGCCCTGAAGCTCATTACGGGTCGGTATCGGCCACGCTACTTGTTCAATGACAACATCTTCGGGTTTGAGCCATTTGGGGTTGCTCTGAAAATGGCCAGCTTTCCATCGGGCCATGCGCAATCCATCTGGTCTGCCATGGTCGCATTGTCTTTTCTGACTCCGCGCTACACGCCTGCTTATATAGCAGTCGCCCTTACCGTCAGCATGAGCCGTTTTTTGACCGCTGTGCATTTCGTAAGCGATGTGATCATGAGTGGATTCATTAGCGTGGCGGTCGCCGTGTTGCTGCGACGCTGGTTTGAACGAAATGGTCAGTCGATCCAGTTAAATCAGCACTAGTCTTTTGGGCTCATCATTTGAACAAAAAGAGCTCTGAACTCAGGAGCATCCCATTCAGCCGTTCCCTCTAATCTGGCAACTTCGCGACCGTCGGATCCAATAATAAGGGTCGTTGGTAACCCCCGGACCTGAGCTTCACGAGCAAACGTGCTGCCGTCAGACACATAAAGATCCAGGTTTGACCAACCGTTTTTTTCAATAAACGGCTGAGCAACTCGGGCCCCCTCACGGTCCTGGGATAAGGCAATCACATGAAACCCATCACCACCTAAGTCAGCTTCCAGAGTATCAAGAGTCGGCATTTCGCGAATACACGGCGCACACCATGTCGCCCACAAATTCACCACCAAGACCTTCCCAACGAAGTCTGAGAGACGAATATCTGTGCCATTGCCGTCTTGAAAAGCGGTCTCAGGGGCGGCTAGCGGCTCCTCATGCCATTTTAACTTGTCAATTCCCGACTCCGCGGCTCTGGACATAGGCGCAGACACGATGGTAAGCACCGCCATTAGCGCAAGTGCGGCGATGCTGTGCACCGAAACTTTAGAGACCTTCGGCATTTACTCGTCCTTCTAAACTGCCACGTATGGCAAGAGGTGACTCATGACCAGCCAGATTTGGGGCGGTCGGTTCTCCGGCGGTCCGTCTGACATAATGGAAGCAATTAATGCGTCGATCGACTTCGATCAGCGCCTTGCCAAGCAGGACATCAGGGGCTCCCGCGCGCACTGCGCGATGCTTGTTGCCCAAGGCATCCTGTCCAAAGAAGATGGCAACGCCATTATGGACGGACTTCTGAAGATTGAAAAAGACATAAGCGACGGAAGCTTCACGTTCAAGCGCTCCTTAGAAGACATTCACATGAATATCGAAGCCCGACTGAGCCAGCTGATAGGTGAGCCAGCCGGGCGCCTACATACAGCGCGCTCTAGGAACGACCAAGTTGCGACCGATTTCAGGCTTTGGGTTCGGTCAGCCATCGATACTTTAGATGATCAACTCAAAGGTCTCCAGACGGCTCTGATTGATAAAGCAGAAGCCCATGCCGAAACGATCATGCCTGGCTTTACGCATCTGCAGGCCGCTCAGCCCGTCACCTTTGGTCATCATTTGCTGGCGTATGTTGAAATGATCGGGCGCGACAGAGGCCGCTTCCAGGACGCCAGAAGGCGGCTAAACGAGTGTCCGCTTGGTGCTGGCGCGCTGGCGGGAACCTCTTTTCCGCTTGATAGAGAGCGCACCGCCAAAGATCTCGATTTCGCACGCCCCATGGCCAACTCTCTGGACGCTGTATCAGACAGAGACTTCGCCCTCGAATTTCTTTCAACAGCGTCGATCCTGTCTGTACACCTTTCACGACTGGCTGAAGAATTGGTCATCTGGGCCAGTGCTCAGTTTAGATTTGTGTCCTTTACGGATGCTTTCTCGACTGGCAGCTCAATGATGCCGCAAAAACGTAATCCGGATGCGGCGGAGTTGGTGCGCGGCAAAGTCGGGCGAGTGGTTGGCGCCATGAACGGCCTGCTGATGGTCGTCAAAGGGCTGCCGCTGACCTATTCGAAAGATATGCAGGAAGATAAAGAACCCGTTTTCGACACGTTCGATACTTTGGAACTTTGTGTCGCTGCCACCACAGGCATGATCGGTGATATACGCGTCAACGAAGACGCCATGCGGCTGGCCGCAGGAGCCGGATATACAACCGCGACAGACCTTGCCGATTGGTTGGTCAGAGAGAAAGACGTTGCCTTCAGAGACTCACATCACATTGCTGGCGAAGTCGTAAAAGTCGCTGAGACGAAACAATGTGACCTGGAAGACCTCACGGCAGAGGATTTGGCTGCCGTTGATGAACGGCTGACAGCAGATGCGCTTGGGATTTTATCCGTAGAATCATCGGTCAACAGCCGAACAAGTTATGGCGGTACGAGTCCGGTTAACGTGAGAGCTCAAATCGACAATGCCAGAACACGTTTCTTGGTGGGAGACGAGAAATGACCCGGCTTAAAGGGTCTACCCTCCTAACCGTTCTTATGCTCGTACTCTGCACGACAGGATTGTCAGCTTGCGGCAAGAAAAGCGCGCTGACTCCGCCACCTGGATCGGAGTATCCAAAACAATATCCGCGCCAGTAAGAAGCTAGGCTTAACACATGAACCACTTCCAATATCGTGACGGTATTCTTCATGCAGAAGACGTTCCGATACCTGAAATAGCGGCTGCGGTGGGCACACCGTTTTACTGTTACTCATCAGCAACGCTCACCCGCCACTATCGTGTCTTTACCGATGCCCTAACAGGGCTAGATACCATGGTGTGTTTTTCCGCAAAAGCAAACGGCAATCTCGCTGTTTTGAAATTGCTCGGTGATCTTGGAGCAGGCTGTGACGTGGTGTCTGGCGGTGAATTTAAGCGCGCCCTCGCCGCCGGTATCCCCGCAGAAAAAATTGTGTTCTCCGGCGTTGGCAAAACAGAAGAAGAGTTGGCCTTTGCTGTCGAGAATGGTGTTGGCCAAATTAACGTGGAATCAGAATCAGAACTGAACCACCTCAACACCATCTCGGTTGCATTGGGAAAGCGGGCACCAATCGCCTTGCGGGTTAATCCTGACGTTCACGCAGAAACCCACGACAAAATTTCAACCGGTCGAAAAGAAGATAAGTTTGGCGTGGCCTGGGACGATGCGCCGAAACTTTATAGCTTAGCCAACGCTATGCCCGGTCTCGATGTCCGTGGCGTTGCGGTCCACATTGGCTCACAAATCACAAACCTCGCCCCCTTCGAGGCAGCTTTTGCAAAAGTCGCAGGCTTGGTCACGGATTTACGGGACCTGGGCATTGATATCCGCACTGTCGATCTGGGCGGCGGCCTTGGCGTTCCTTACAAGAGAGACAACGACACCCCCCCCAGCCCGGAAGAATACGGCCAAGTGGTGCGCCGGACCGTTGGGGATTTGGGGTGTAAAATTCTATTCGAGCCCGGTCGGGTGATTGCAGCAAACGCAGGTATTCTGGTTACCAAAGTCATTTACCTTAAGCACGGCGAAACCAAAGAGTTTGTGATTGTTGACGCCGCCATGAACGACCTCATACGACCGGCCATGTACGATGCCCATCATGATGTTCTGCCGGTCACTGAACCATCGGCGGGAGCCCCTGTTACTAATATGGATATTGTAGGGCCAATCTGTGAAACTGGAGACCGATTCGTCCGCGACACTCGTTTATCGCTGCCAAACGAAGGGGACCTCATCGCCTTCACGACTGCTGGCGCATATGGCGCTGTCATGTCATCGACTTATAATGCCAGACCTCTTGTTCCCGAAGTGCTGGTCAAAGAGGCAGAGTTTGCGGTGGTCCGCCGCCGTCCGCCCGTCGAAGACCTCTGGGCTTTGGAGAGTCTCCCGGACTGGGCAACGGAGAATTCCAGAGTTTAATGCCAACTGGGAATTGAACCGTCGGTCGGCTCGGGCCTACACTGGCGCATGACCCAAGATTGGAAACAATTACTGCAACTGCGGCGGCTGATCAGCCGACGTCTATCATTGGCACGCATGAGCCTGCTGATAGAGCGCCTCAGCGCGGCCCTCTGTGTTCCTGTCTTCATCATCGGCATATTTATCGCCGTCGGATTGTTTGATCTCCTCCCTCTGCTCCCGAGTATCGCTCATGGCCTTGTTTTGGTGGCCGCCACCAGCGCAATTTTATGGTCAGGCTATATTGGACTTTCAAAATTTTCTTGGCCAACGACGTTAGAGGCGCGTCACGCTCTTGAAAGCTCGTCTGGTGTTGATCATCGCCCGCTGACGGCGTGGGAAGACAACCTCAGCTACAAAGCTGACCGCAGCCAGAACCGGCTTTGGATGGCGCACCGGTTGCGTATGCGTCCTTTGATTGAGCGTTTAAAAGCACCTTTCCCACGTTCGGTCTTTGCGTTACGGGACCACTACGCCCTGCGCAGCATTGTCGTGATCTTATGTGTTGTTGGAGCCATCTCAGCGCGAGACGATATCGCGCCACGTTTTATCCGTGCACTAAATCCAGCACTTGCCGCAGATACCGGACCTGTGGATGTTAAGGTTTGGTTGACTCCTCCCGCATATACGAACCGACCGCCAGTCCTACTTGATCCGGCGATGGAAAAAGCTTCAGCCACGGCCATCACCGTGCCAGTCGGAACCACTGCCCTGGCCGTTGTGACGGGAACCAAACGCCCGACGCGATTGGTCGTTGAAGACACAGTCATCGAGTTGCTCTCAATGGATGACTCCAGCCTGCGGTATGAAGGCCCGTTACCTAGCGGCGAACGCTTAGACGTCAGGCAATCTGGCAAAACACTCGCATCCTGGGATTTGAAACCATTAGCAGACGCACCACCGACAATCGCCATCGCAGAACCACCTCAGGAAACCGGTCGTTCCCGTCTCAGCATTCGCTATACCGCGAAAGATGATTATGGCATCACCTCAGTCACTGCTCGGTTAGAGCGTCCATTTGAGACACGCCCTTACGCAAAAAATTGGGCTAAAAATTTCTCGATTTCAGTTCCCCCGCTCTCAACAACAGAAGTGAATCACCACTCTTTTCACGACCTAACGGCGCACCCGTGGGCAGGCGAAACTGTGAACCTCGCCCTTACGGCAAAAGATGCAGCAGGACAAACCGGTGCAAGTGACACTGTTGAATTTCGTTTGCCTGAGCGGTCTTTCTCACACCTGGTGGCCGCTACAATTATTCAGTACCGCAAAGACCTCATCAACGATCCCTCAACCGCGCGCATGGCAGCGCGAGCCTTGAGCCGATTGATGGAGGTTCCTGAAGGATATGGGGGAGATGTCATTGCCCACTTGGCAATGGCCAGTGCCAAAAACCGCCTCAACCTCCAAGATGCAACAGACGTATTAGACGGCGTCATCGATCTAATGTGGCAAGCCGCCATCCGTATGGAAGATGGTGCCATGGCGGTTGCAGAACAAGCTCTGGATGCTGCTGAAGAGGCCCTGAGCGAAGCCATTGAGAATGGCGCCTCTCCAGAAGAAATAAGTCGCCTTATAGAACGGCTCCAACGCGCTTTGGTCGAGTACTATCAGGCTCTGGCTGAAAAAATGCCAGAGGGCAGTTTTCCCCTGAGCGACCAGGGTGAATTGCAAACAATGGGATCGGAAGACTTAGCGCAAATGATGGAGCAGTTGCGTGAACTCTCACAATTGGGCGCGGAAGAAGCCGCAAAAGAGATGCTGGCTGATCTGCGCAATATGCTCGAAACTTTGCGAAATGCTGCCCTGTCACCCATGACCAATCCCGACGTGGAAGCGGCGCGTCAGATGATGGAAGAGCTAAAACAGATCACTGAAGAGCAATCCGAGATGCTCAATTCATCCTTTGAGCAAGCACGCCAACGCGCCTTGCAGCAGAACCAGGAAGACTCATCTGACACAACCCAAAGCCAGCCTCAGTCCGAGCAACAAGGGCAAGAGGGTGAAACGGCTCAATCCGATCCCAGCAGGGCAGAATCAGGTGAAGGTGCCGCCAAGGAGCAAGACAACCTGCGGCAGCGTTTGGGAGACCTTATGGGGCGTATGGCAGAAATGACGGGCCAAGTGCCCGGAGAGTTAGGCGATGCGGACTCTTCGATGCGGAGCGCAGAATCCGCTTTGCGCGAAGAATCCTGGCGTCAAGCCTCAGATGCCCAGGCCCAGGCTCTGGCCAACCTTCAGTCGGGCATGCAGGGCGCCGCTCAACAGATGATGCAAGCCTTAGCTGAACAGGGGTTAGCTGGTCTTATTCCGCTCCCTGGTCAAGGTGGTCAGCCCTTTGGAGCCCTCGGCCAAAATCTTGGCCCCGATCAGGAAGATGATCTAGAACTCCCCACGCAGCCAGATACCCGGGGACTCTCCCAAAGATCACGTGAAATATTAGACGAGATACGGCGGCGGGCCGGTCAGCGGTTGCGGCCTCAAGAGGAACGTCAATATTTACGACGCCTCCTGGAGCAGTTTTAGTCCCAATCCACTTTCAAGCTCGTTGCAGATTCAACGGGCAGCTGTAACTCTATGCGGTATGGCTGCGTTGAGTTTGGATCAATCGTCGGTGATGATGGGGCGGCAGATGTCTCCTGCACGACATTATTGTCTTTATCAATTAGCATCAATTTGACATTTGGCACCGGCTGAATGTTCGGGCTCAAGTTTGTAACGAACCCAGACACAACAAGAGTCTGTACACCGCCCTTCATGATACGAACAGGCACGGGTGACGACAGCCGTAGTCCTTCGGCAGAATCATCATCCAGACCAAGCGCCTCATAAACACCATTAATTCCGGGCCACAGATCACTCAATTGATCACGAGCCGCGAACAAAACACTCCCGATAAGGCCAACAACGACGGTCATCACCACTGCAGTGACGTACGCAGGGTCCAAGGGTTTACTTTTTTTGGTTGGTTTCTTTTTCTTAGGCTTATCGCTCTCGCTTTGTTCATCGTCCTCATCTTCGGCGAGATCGTCATCCTCTGGGTCGTCTTCATCATCTGAAGCGGCACTTCCCCCGAAGTCAGGGCGATCATCGTCCGGATCAACTAATTCGTCTGCATCATCTTCATCGCCTTCTTCGCCCTCACCGCGCTCCGCCTGATGGAAAGCATCATCATCTTCGTCGTCGGCTAGATCATCGCGGTCCAACTCATCATCGTCGCCAGCACCACGCTCAGCCTGATGGAAAGAATCATCGTCATCCAAGGAGTCATCGTTTGAATCATTTTCCTCAATACCTGCGGGGGCTTGACCTGGACCACCGCTGGCGCCACCCTCTTCGTCCTCGCCCAGCATCGACTGACCCGGGCCGCCATTCGCGCCTTCCTCTGGCGCACCACCCTGGGCTCCACCTGCATGTTCGCTGCCATCCAGCATAGACACCGCGACGCCCCCAGGCGCATTGATATCACCACCCATTTGCGATTGAGCCGCCCCCCCTGGGCCGCCGACCGTTTCACCCGAGAGCATTGACCGGGCACCTTGCCCAGAAGCTTGCACCTGCTGACCCGTCAATTGAGAAACCGCCCCGGCACCGGGACCAGACATCGGATCCCGCCCCATCATACTTTGTCCTGGGACTGGCGGTGGCGCTGCCGCACCACTCATAGCGCCTGGGGCAGCTCCAGGGGCGCCGCCCATAGCGCCTGGGGCCGCTCCAAGAGCGCCACCCATAGCAGCGCCTCCACCTGCTATAGCCGAGGCTCCCGGCATCGCTGCGGGCAGTGCACCGGGCATCCCAGGCATGCCTGGAATACCTGTTGCAGCCGCGCTGGGGTCACGGTCTAACCAAGAGATAGGCTTCTCCGCAGGTCCGGCAGGCGCTTCTTCACCTTTTAGGGATTTTCCTGGCGCAGGATATCCCGGTTCTTGCGCTTGAGGTGCAGCTCCTGGGCCACCGACCGCCCCTTGTTCGCCAGCATATCCGGCATCTGCACTTTGCGGCGCAGCGCCTGGACCACCAGTCGCTCCCGGTTCCATGCCTGGCTGGTTCCAGCCCTGCTGGTCGGTGTTTGACTGTTCCATCGGCATAGCACCAGCTTGGCCCTGATACTCTGGCTGTTTCTCCATCCACGAAACGGCTTCTTCACCCGTCGCGGTTGCCCCAGCTTGGTCTCGCATGGATTTACCTGCGAGTGCGGCCGCCTGCGGGCCGCCATGACCGCCATCGTCACCGGAAGCGATTGAGGTCGCCTTTCCCGGCGGCGCACTCCCCGGCCCACCCGTAGCGCCTTGCTCTAAGGCAGCGTTTGCGGCTGCGGCGACAGCCGCCGTATCAGGCGTGCGACTGCCGCCCCCGGATTTTGCGGCAGCCTGTGCTGTTGGCCCTGCTGCAGCTGCATCGGGTTTTTTGGCCGCGCCCCCCATATCTTTGGAAGCGTCTTTTTTTGTCTCCGCCAACACGTCTGCAAGATCAATTTCATCAACCACAGCCGCTTGAAACCACGAATGGCCACATGTGGCGCATTTGAGACTTCTGCCTTTGCGGCCAAGCAGCTGAGTGGGAATCTCAAAACCTGCGGTACAATTTGGGCACGTGATACGCATGCAAGGTCCTGTGTTGGATACCGCTTGAGTATACCATATAAAGTGTTTTACCCAGTACACAGCTGCTGTGACCCTGGGCATTGATATTAAAACATACAGTTAAGTTATTCTTATTAAGTTAAGATAGCTGGGAAATACAGGCAGACTTAACAAGTGAAAGATAGCGAGTCACATCAGAATATGAGTCAGGCTCCAGCCGTGACACTTAATAACGTCAGCCTTCGGTACGAAGAAGGTCCGGACGTTTTAACAAGCCTTAACCTGACTCTGCGGCAAGGGGCTTTCCATTTTCTAACCGGTCCCTCCGGCGCAGGTAAAACCTCACTGCTAAAACTCCTCTACCTCGACCAGCGTCCAACCAACGGCGTTGTTCATCTTTTTGGCACGAATGTGACCGCCGCTGCACGTGGCGAACTGCCTGCAATTCGCCGCAAAGTTGGAGTCGTATTTCAAGAGTTTCGTTTACTTGACCATCTTTCGACTTTTGACAATGTTGCTTTGCCATTGCGCGTGGCGGGGCTATCGGAACCTGAAATCAAGAGTAATGTCACCGAGCTGTTATCTTGGGTCGGACTTGAAGATTACATGGACGCTAGCCCCCCTATTTTGTCAGGGGGGCAGAAGCAACGCGTCGCGATCGCTCGGGCTGTCGTCAACCGCCCTCGTTTAATCTTGGCTGATGAGCCAACAGGCAATGTGGACGATCAGATCGCACTGCGCTTGATGCAACTGTTTATTGAACTCAACAAACTGGGCTCCACAATCGTCATCGCAACCCATAGCGAGCAACTGGTGCAACGGTTTGGTTTTCCACGCCTCACTTTGGCCAATGGCAACCTGACAGAGCTACCTCCCTTATCGCCGCACCCCGATGCCAAGGGTCCAGTCGCGGAAAGGACCGCGCCATGATGAGTCTGAGAACTGATCTCCCCTTAGGGGGTGACAGCGCCTCTAGGTTTATTCCATGGCTCGTTGCGATCATGGTCTTTCTGGGTATCTTATCCGTCAGTGGCGTGACCGTTTTTGACTCTATTCTTTCAGGCTGGTCTCGCTCCGTCACCGGCACCGTAACGGTGCAAATCCCCGCCCTTCCCGCAAGCACTGAAGAAGATGCCAATGAGGCGCGAACAGCCCGCGCACTTGACGCATTGACGGTTCTTCCCAACGTAGAGTCTGCCCGCGCACTCACAGACGAAGAAATTGACGCTCTTCTCGCACCGTGGCTTGGCGAGGGCGCTGCAGCGAGCAACTTGCCGCTCCCAGATCTTATAGATGTTTCACTTTCAGATGATTCCGCCGACGCTATAGAGAATTTGAAGGCAGCAGTCGCCGCTGTTGTTCCAGACGCCATCATCGACGACCATAGACGGTGGTTTGAACACCTTATCAATCTGACTGAGGGGTTTAGAACTCTCACAATCGGCGTTGCAATGGTCGTGACATTAGCGCTAGCGCTCACAATTATTTACGCCACACGCGCCAGCTTGGCCGAGTTTAAAGAGGTCATCTCTGTCCTGCACTTCATTGGCGCCAAAGACATGTACGTCGCCAGTCAATTTGCCAAAAGAACGTTAGTTGCTGCGGCCAAAGGATGCGCTGGTGGCCTTACAGCAGGACTTATTGCGCTGATCATTATCGGTGTGCTGGCGAGCAATGTTGAAAGCGGATTCTTGCCTGACATTAACTTGGGACTAGCGTTCTGGCTCACATCCCCGTTGGTCGCACTTATAGCCGCCGGATTGGCAATGGTCACGGCTTACCTGACCGTACTGAGCACATTGCGGTCCATGATTTAGCCATGGCCGTAAAGACCTTTTCATTGAAGCGTATCGCCCTCACGCTAGCGGCCGCATTGGCTCTGAGTTGGCTTATCGGCCTGATTGCATATGGGCAAAGCGTGCCTGAGGAGATAAAAGACACAACCACGGTAACAGACGCCATCGTTGTTCTGACTGGCGGAAGCGGGCGTGTCGATGAAGGCATTGCCTTGCTAGAGCGCGGCATGTCACCGCGGCTTTTCGTATCTGGGGTCGGTCGGTCGGTGAGTATTACTGATATCTTGGAGACGAGCCCGATTAGCCAAGATAATCTGTCGAATCGCATCGCCATCGGGTCAGATGCGGAAGATACACCAGGCAATGCCTCAGAAACGTCGAAATGGGTAGAGCAAAACAACATTCATTCTATCCGGCTTGTGACGGCAGCCTACCACATGCCTCGGAGCTTGCTTGAGTTTCAGTATGCCATGCCAAACGTCCACATGGTCGCCCATCCGGTTTTCCCGGATCAAGTCAAAGCCGATTGGTGGAAATATCCAGGCACCACAAGTCTGCTGGCGCGAGAATACACGAAGTACATTATAGCTTACCTCAGAGTGAAACTGGGTCTGGCTCCCCTACCCCTGAGTTCAGAGCCTGGGCCAGAAAAGGGAGTTACAGAGTGATAGCTCTGCGATCAACGTTGTACCTTGTCTTATTTTTAGTCTGGACCTTGAGTGTCGCATTGCTTGGGCTCCCCTTCCTCGTGACCCGGTTAGGCGCGCTATCCGTCACCCGTTTTTGGTCGCACGGTGTGGCTGCGATGGCCAAGTGGATTGTTGGCGTAAAGTTTGAAATACGGGGCCGTGAAAACCTGCCGGACGGTCCCTGCATTTTGGCAGCCCAGCATCAATCCGCATTTGAAACCTACATGCTTTTTCTGATGTTCAAATACCCGGTCTTTATTCTCAAGCAGTCACTTCAATGGATCCCGCTAGTCGGGTGGTACATCAAACGCGGTGGACTCATCCCCATCAACCGGGGGGCTGGGGCGAGTGCGATGCGTCAGATTTTACGGGGTGCCAACGAGGCCTTAGCGCGGGGTGAGTCATTGCTCATCTTTCCTGAAGGCACGCGGACGGCACCAGGGTATTACGAAGAATATAAGCCGGGAATTGCCGCCCTCTATGCCCACTGCGATGCCCCTGTTATTCCAATGGCTCTGAACACAGCGGAAATTTGGGGGAAGACGCGCCTGAAAAAGTTACCTGGCACGATCATCTTTCAAATCCTCCCTGCAATTCCAGCCGGATTAACGCGCGCTGAGTTTTTGACGGCTTTGCGCACTGCAATTGAAACCGCCAGTAAAAAACTGCCCGGCCCAGATCGCACTGTCTGAGTAGCAATCATTGTTTATTGTGACCTCCTGACGAAGAAATCCGGTCCATGTGGATAAGTCTGTGGGAAAACTCAAGTGATTGAGAGAGAGCTTCAGCTGTTCCAGATTTTAAACTGTGTTTTCAGACAGTTATGTGACAATCCGTTTCGCCTCAACAGAGCCATTTACGTAAAAGTCCAGGCTTGTTGGCGAGTCGTTGGGATAGGAAGCACGATACGTTGTAAGCCCCACTTTTACGGGACTTTTTAACACTCTAGGATTAGAGTGCGCCCCCGTCAGAGTCTGCCGGAGCACCTAAGGAGCGTAAATCGTGGTCGCACTATCTGCCATTGCCAGCGAAATTTGGGACATGAAGTACCGTTTTAAGGCATCTGACGGTCAAGTTGTGGACAAAACAGTCGCGGACACCTGGCAGAGAGTGGCAGAAGCCCTGGCGTCTGTCGAAAATGACCCTGCCGCCTGGGAACCCCAGTTTTATCAAGCGCTTGCAGGTTACCAGTTCCTGCCTGGGGGGCGGATTCTGGCCGGTGCAGGTACAAAACGAACTGTTACGCTGCACAATTGCTTTGTCATGGGCACCATTGGCGATGACATGGCGTCCATTTTTGAAAACCTGAAAGAAGCCGCCCTGACGATGCAGCAAGGTGGCGGCATTGGGTACGACTTCTCCACGCTGCGCCCCAAAGGGGCACCGGTGAAAGGCGTCGGCGCGGATGCCTCTGGACCGCTATCGTTTATGGACGTGTGGGATGCCATGTGCCGCACGATCATGAGCGCTGGCTCCCGCCGTGGCGCGATGATGGCAACGATGCGTTGTGATCACCCGGATATCGAAGCCTTCATCAAGGCCAAGCAAACCCAGGGACGGTTAACGAACTTTAATCTATCCGTTCTGGCCACTGATGACTTTATGGCCGCGGTCAAAGAGGATGGCGACTGGACGCTAACCTTCGGCGGACACAAGTATAAAACTCTAAAAGCCAAGGCATTGTGGGACAGCATGATGCGTGCCACGTATGATTACGCTGAACCCGGTGTGATCTTTATTGACCGCATCAATGCCCGAAACAATCTGGCCTATTGTGAGCAGATCGCAGCGACCAACCCTTGCGGTGAACAGCCTTTGCCACCTTACGGCACCTGTCTTCTGGGCTCGATTAATCTGGCACGTTTTGTTAACGAGCCTTTTACCAAGAACGCCCGCGTCGATGAAGATGCGCTCAGCCGTGTTGCCGCGACCGCGGCCCGTATGATGGACAATGTGGTCGAAGCTTCCCGCTACCCGGTGGCAGAACAGCGCAACGAAGCGGTGAACAAGCGTCGTATTGGCCTTGGCATTACAGGTTTGGCGGATGCCCTCATTCTCTGCGGACTGACCTACGGAACGCCAGAGGCCGTGGCAGCGGCGGAACGCTGGGCTGAGATCATTTCTCATGCGGCCTACCGCGCCTCTATTGACCTTGCCAAAGAGAAAGGTGCGTTCCCGCTGTTTGAAAAGGAAGGGTATCTGGCCAGCCCGACCATTCAGGCACTGCCGCAGGATATCCGTGATGGCATCGCCGAATACGGCATTCGCAACGCCCTACTGACATCTATTGCGCCAACGGGCACGATCTCACTGTTTGCTGATAACGTCTCGTCAGGCATTGAGCCTGTATTCAGCTTCACCTACACGCGTCACGTGGTGCAGCCGGACGGCAGCCGGAAATCCCAGGAGGTTAGCGACTACGCCTATCGCATGTTCCGCGATCAATTCGGCGAGGATGCGGCGTTGCCCGCGTACTTTGTTGATGCGCAAACACTGCACCCCGCAGCACATCTGGCCATGCAGGCCGCCGTGCAAAGGCACGTGGACAGCGCGATTTCCAAAACCATCAATGTGCCGGAAGACTTTCCGTTCGAGCAGTTCGCCAACGTGTATATGACGGCCTACGAAACCGGCTGCAAAGGCTGCACAACCTACAGACCATCCGACGTGCGCGGGGCGGTCCTGGAGGTCAAAAAGGCTGACGCGGCTGAAGCCGTTGCCGCGCCGATGATACCCCATGACACGTCCCAGCCGCTGGACCGGCCCGATGCCATTCCGGGTCAGACTTACAAGCTGAAATGGCCCGAGAGCGATCACGCCATTTACATCACGGTCAACGATATCCTGGTGCAAACGCCAGACGGACAATCCCAACGCCGCCCGTTTGAAGTGTTTATTAACTCCAAGAACATGGAGCACTACGCCTGGACGGTGGCTTTGACCCGCATGATCTCGGCTGTGTTCCGTCGCGGGGGTGATGTTGGATTTGTTGTGGAAGAACTCAAAGCCGTGTTTGATCCGCGCGGCGGCCAATGGATGAATGGCCGCTATGTGCCGAGCCTGCTGGCCGCCATTGGTGGGGTGATTGAACAGCATATGATTGAGATCGGGTTTTTGGTGACAGAGTCGGACGCCAACCTGAACCTGGCTGAGAAAGAACCGGATAATGTGGTGCGGCTCGACCGCCCGGCCCGTGATCCGCGCTTCCGGGCCTGCCCGAAATGCGGCATGTATGCACTGATGCGTCAGGAAGGCTGTGATTCCTGCACCAGCTGCGGCTTTTCAAAGTGTAGCTAATGGGTGCAGACTGTATCTAAGAAAGCAGCACAGCCTCGGAGATCAGATCAAATGTCCCCCGTTCCAGGAACCGTCCCTGAAACCTACGAAGCCCGCGTACAAACCTCTCGGGAGCGGCGACGGCTCGCCCAGGTGCGTAAATCTTTCGATGCCGGCATGACGCTGAAAGCGGACGGGAAGCGCATTGATCCGAAGTTTTTCACAGCCTGCGTGGCTTACATCAAAGAGTCCATGGATCGGCTGCATGCGCAGGATCAACGCATTCACGATTTTCTGCTGCCTCATGTGACGGCAGGTGACGACCATGCCAAGACCTTGGAGGTCTTAGATGTGCGCCTAGCGAAAAGCCGCGAGGCATTGGGCGCTCTGGTCGCTGCGGCGGAGGCTTATGCGCAAGCTGGCGAGGCCGGCTGGCCTGACTTTCAGGCCGCTGAAGCCGCGTTCATGGAGGTCTATATGAACATCCTCTTGAACGGCCAGCATTCCACCCTGACGTTACAGGAAGAGGTGTTTGACGAGCGCACCTGGGATCAAGTGGCGGGTGTCACTCCAGCAAGCCTGGCCCTGGAAGACGAACTCTATGCGAAGGTACAGGAGCTTGCCCCCGAGGGTGCAGACCCGGTTTCGTTTGTCGGCAGCCGGCCCGCTCCCGGTGCTGGAGCGCCCGGCAAACAGGCCCCCCGCCCGTAATTCGCTTAAAGCTTATAACTCTCGTCAAGCCTATCGAGCTTGCGCCGGAAGCCCTGCCACGCCAGATCAGGCACCGGCAGGGTGTTGGTGGCCCCACCCGCAACTGAGCCTGGGCGGCGGCGGCCAGAAACCTGCGCCCGGACTTTGTCTTGCGCCGCTTGAGACGGCAACCCCAGCTCAACCCCCCCCGCCAACGTCATCACTTGAATGGTGCACGCCTTATGCAGGGCATGCATTTTAGAGAACGCTGAGGCCACATTCGGCCCCAGGGTCATGAGGCCATGATTGCGCAGGATGACGCAGTTTTTATCGCCGATATGATCAACAAGACGCGCGCGCTCGTCGGTGTCCAGGGCAATGCCTTCGAAGTCGTGGTAAGCGAGGTCCGCCAAGGTGCTCATGGCATCTTGGTTGAGCGGGAGCAGGCCGTCTTTCTGGCCGGCGACGGCCACGCCCTCGTTGGTGTGCAGATGAATGACGCAGTGAGCGTCGTCCCGGGCGTTATGCACAGCGCCGTGTATGACATAGCCGCCGACGTTATAACCCAGCCCGGTTTGATCGAGCAGGATGTCGCCGTCCTGGGTGATCTTCACCAAGCTTGAGGCGGTGATTTCGTCAAAAAACAGACCAAAGGGATTGATCAGATAATGGCGTTCATCGCCGGGAAGTCGCACCGAAATATGAGTGAAGATGTAGTCATTCCAGCCGAACAAGGCACAGAGCCGATAGCAGGCGGCGAGATCAACCCGGAGCGCCCACTCCTCCTCTGAGACCTGGTCCCGAATACTGCGCTCCCCAACGTGCAAAGCTTCCGCCATCCCACCCTCCTTGATATCTGACCAACACGATAGCGTGGAGACTGAGACAGCGGAAGAAGCCTTGAGCGATTAGAACTTTAAGCGCGTTCCCACGGTGAAGGTATGGGCGTTGACCCGTTTGTCAAAGTTGAAGGTGGTATAAGCGCCCTGTCCGGCCAAATCCAGGCGTCCAGAGCGAGTCCAACTGTAATCAGCGGTCAGATCAAACGCCCCGGCATCATAGGCAAAACCCGCTGCAACACGGGTCCCGAACTCGCTGTCAGACCCATCAACAAGCTCGAACTCACTGGTTGTGCCCACGTTGAGCGTGCCCAGTGTGGTGGCTTCCAGATTGGCATCCATAAGCCCCACACCCACACCGATATAGGGGGTCAGAGCCGAGCCGGTAGCGAAATCATAGTAGGCCATGGCAAAGCCGGAGAGGCTGCTGTAATCGCCGTCAACGGTGCCGTTGAGACAGGGACTGCCTGACAGTTCACCGCAGGGCACAAACACCTGGACGTTTTCTTGGAAGGTGCCATCCAGATCGGCTTCACCGTAGCTCACATCAAATGCGGTACGAAAGCCGTTGCCGAAGCCATAGCCGAGAGTGCCCCCAAGCGTAAGACCACGGCCGCCGTCGAGATCTAAGTCCGCCGTGGCGGGGTCTGCAAAGCTCATGCCCTCGATAGACTGAAGACCGCCGTAGAGCTTGGCATACGGGCCGGCGTCTTGCGCCGCGGCAAGGGAGGTCATGGCCGCCAGAGTGACAACAGCAATTGAAGAGGCCGTTGCAGCGCGCTGGCGTAAGCCAAAAACTTTAGTGAAGAGAGACATGATGAAGTCCTTGTGAATAGGAGGTCGAAAACAGGCGCGAGAACAGCCCTGAAATGAGGCAGGGTTATGGCAGTTCCAAGCCGGCTGCTGCATGGCGGCTATGCATTTGACACAAAGCAGTGAGCCCTTTTCTGGGCTCCCCCCCCTTGGTTCGAGAATTATTGTTTGGGGTCTCGCCTTTGGAACGAGACTTTCTTGTTGGGGGCTTGTCCGAGGGACAAGCCCATGCACGACTGGTGCCGCCCAAACGAGCCCATGCACGTATGATCGGTGGAACGAGCCCATGGAACCACCTCGGCGCACGACCTTGGAACGAGTCCCCCCCTTCAAACCCAGATAAAACACTCCAGAATCGGCGGTTTTTCATAGGTTTTTTTGGTTTGTTGCACGATCGTATGCGTTGTTCTGGTTCCCCGTGAGGGATGGGGATAAGCTCGTAAAGCTGGGTGAAGGAGCACAACGTCAGTGACACCGCAATTGCATAAAGTTTGGTTGTTTGGCCACCGCTGGATCGGGCTTCTGCTCGGCCTGGCCATCGCCCTGATTGGCCTGTCCGGCTCGATTTTAGTGTTTGAGGACAGCATCGACTCAGCCCTGTACCCTGAACTGCACACGGTCATCCCCACCGGTCCCCTAAAATCTTTTGACGACCTGGCCGCAGCGGCCCAAGCCGCCCACCCCAACAAGAATCTGTTATACCTGTTGCGCAATAATGATCAGCCGGAGACGTCGGTCAGTGCGTTGATGGCGTGGAAAAGCCGCCAGATGCCGGACCGTACGCAGGTGTTTCTCAACCCCTACACCGGCGCCGTTCTGGGCGGCCGCCCCGAACACAGCTGGCTGGGCATGGTGCATGATTTTCATGGCGAGTTTCTGGCCGGCCCCACCGGAGAAATTCTGGTGGGCGCGCTGGCCATCGTGTTGCTGTTCAGCCTGACCGGCGGACTGGTGCTGTGGTGGCCAAAATCAGCAGACGGGGCGGAATCTGGCAAAGGCCGATGGAAGCGCGCGCTGAGTGTCAAAAGCTCGGGCACCCTGAAACGCCTGCTGCGCGATCTGCACAATGTGACCGGTGCCTATTTTTTCGTGGTGCTGTTTGTCTGTTCGCTGACGGCTTTGCCCCTGATCTGGCCCGAGGACAGCAAAGTGGTGCTGAGCACCGTGCTCGGCGATCCGCCCGCCGTGGAGCATCGGCGTAGCTCCACTCGCCCGGAGGACCTGAGTAATACTGACAACCGCATTAGCCTGGGCCAGGCGGCGAAGATCGGCCAAGCGCAGTCTCCCGGCCATTGGGTGAACCTGGCGCTCAACGCCTTCGGGCCAACGGGAAGCTATATGATCCGCACCCTGCCTGCGGGGGAAACGGCCATGAGCGCGTCGATCACCGTATTTGTGGACAGATACTCGGGTGACGTCATCGACACCGCCAATCCGTCGCAGCAACATATTGTGGACGCGCTGGCCAGCGATTTCGCGGGCACCATTCACAACGGCTCTATTCTGGGCCTGCCCGGTCGTTGGCTGGTGTTTGCGGGCGGACTGGCGTTTCCGATGTTGTTTGTCACCGGCCTGATGCTGTGGCTGCGCCGTAAGTTTACCAAAGACGTGCTGACCGATCTGCGCGAGCAGCCGCAAACCCGCACCGGCAAGCCGACCCGCAAAGCCAAGGCGAGACCTCACTAAAGCAGAGACCCAGAAAGCAGAATGCCTCAGCAGATATGATTTTAATGGTGTGAAGAGGTCTACCTTGGTAGCGTGAAGGAATTCACTTTGAGCGTATCCAAAAATCCAACCAGCTAAGGAGACGACTGATGCAAAAATCGTTTACGGCTGCAGCCACAGTGTTTCTCACCGCATTCACCTTTGTGGCCTCGGCCTGGGGCCACGCCCTGAGTGTCGATAAAGATGCCCCCGCCGGAGGGTGGCACCTGGTGCAAATTGGTATTCCCCATGGCTGCGCGGGCAGCCCAACCACCGGCATGCGTATTCGTATTCCTGACGACATTTTCATGGTGCGCCCCGAAGTGAAAGCCGGTTGGGCGTTGAGCACGAACATGCGCGAGATGGACCCGCCGGTTACATCGGAAGGCGTGACTTATACAAAGTCGGTCGATGAAATTATCTGGCGCGGTGGAACCCTTGGTGATCTGGAATTCGACCGCTTTAATTTTCTGGCCCTGATGCCGCGCAAGGAAAACGCAACGATCTACTTTCTGACCATTCAGGAATGCGCTGAAGGCGAAAACAAATGGGTGGAAGTGCCGGAAGGCGACCGCAGCTGGGGATCGTACGCGCACCCCGCGCCCTTTGTGACAACCGGCACGTTGCCAGTGCGTCGCGCTGCCGCCTCGGCCGAATAAAACGCGCCTCGTGTCTGTGCTGCCGCCGGTCGTACGCTTAAGTGCGCTCGGCGGCGATCAGCGCGAACGTTGATGGGGGGGATGGGAATACTACCTACGCCGCCCCGTCACTCTGTTGGCCTTGAGCCGCTAAGCAGCGGCTTTGGCCCCCAGGTGTTCAGCCTTTGTGATCCAGCCCACAATCTTCTTCTTACTGGCGAGTTTGACGGAACCGAATTGCAGAATGTTCTTGGGCTTTAGCCCACAGAACCCAAACACCTGATTTTTAATCACCCGGCGCGCGGGCTTGAGGTAGAGCAGCGTATCAATAATGGTTGGCGTATCGGCGGTGATGATGGCATCTGCGGTTTTGCCGATGAGCAGTTTGTCCCAGGCCACACCCTTTTGATGATATTTGTAGGCAAACCCGGGCAGCAACGCGCGATCGAGCACGGCTTTGGCCTTGGTGGGCATGGCGCCCCACCAGTACGGGTGCACCACAAACACATGATCCGCCCAGGTGATGTTGGTCTGCCAGGTCTGGAGATCAGCCTCTAGCGGCAACATGTCCTTATAGCCCTCAAAGGTTGGATCAAAGGTCATATCGGCCAGGTCCATGCGGCGCACCTCTGACCCGGCAGCCTCTGCTCCGGTCTGATAGGCATCGGCGATGCCTGAGCACAATGACTCAGCTTTTGGATGCGCGACCCAAATAAAAATCTTCTTTGGCATAATGAAATCCTTTTCTTAATCAGGTATACTTTACACTGTGTAAAGTTGACGCGATGACAAGTATATGGAACTTTACATTGTGTCAAGAACGTATGTTGGATCAGGACCAGAAATTTTATGGAAACCCGCGAACGCATTTTGAGGTCGGCTTGGACGCTGCTGGAAGCTGGCCAAGGCAGCTCGGTACGGATGAGCGACATTGCCAAGGACGCCAACATCAGCCGGCAAGCGGTGTATCTGCACTTTCCGACCCGCGCGGACTTATTAATTTCGACGACGCGCTATTTGGACGAGGTTAAAGACGTCGATGGGCGATTGGCTGCAAGCCGTGCCGCAACAACGGGCGTCGATCGCCTGAGCAAATTCATAGAAGCCTGGGGCAATCACATTCCCGAAATCTATGGTGTCGCAAAAGCGCTGTTGGCGATGAAAGACACGGACGCCGAAGCTGCGGCAGCCTGGGACGACCGTATGCAAGCGGTGCGACATGGCTGCGAGGCGGCCGTTCAGGCGTTGAAGAAAGACGGCACGTTATCATCAGACTATGCGCCGAAACAGGCGACGGATGTTCTATGGACAATGCTCTCGGTGCCGAACTGGGTGCAACTGACTCGCGACTGTGGGTGGTCGCAGAAACGCTATATTGAAACCACACAACGCATGGCCGCGCGCATCCTTGTACGGCAGTGACAGCTCCACGCCCTTGCTTCTCTCACCTGCCCACTGCCTTCCCTTGCCTCCACACCCGATCAGGCGTACTGATTAAGGTGGAATTTAACCTAGACCGTTGGCGTGACACGTCACGTGATGGCACCCCGTGAGCGCTAATTCTTAGCGCTAACGGGATGCACTTTTAAAGGAGCTCCCCATGGGCAAAGGCGATAACAGGCGCAGCAACAAAGAAGTCAAAAAGCCGAAAAAAGAAAAGCCAAAGGCGACGCCTGTCGTCTCTGCCAGCGCGGTGCAGAAGACCTTTGCGCCCAAGGATAAAAAAGACAAATAGCGCAGAAACCGCTGTGATGAACCTGACCTTAACTGATCTCGTTTCTTGAGGATCAGGAGGTTAGGCCGCGCCACTTGTTTAGCAAGCACGCGATTCCCCGCGTACGCGCTTTCCTCACCTAGCCCGGCTTGCCCACACTGCTCTTATGTAGGGGGGTATAGACAACAGCACGGCCCAGGCCACACCCGAGATCAACACCAGACTGGTAAACAGCAGCCCAGACATCTCGCCGATGGGTGTGCCGGTGGGGGTACCTGTCAGCGCACTGACGATGATAAACGGGAACATCAGAACATTGGCCAACAGAGGTGAAATCTGCAGGCCGACAAACAGCCCGATAAACGGTGCCAAGAGGCCAAACAGAAATTTCAAAGCCAGCGTGCGTCGGGATATGGTCTGGTCCTCCGCAGAATAATAGAGCGCGTCAGAAAATTGGCGTGCCAGAAGGCGCGTTAATTAAGCCTCGTCCGCGTAAGCGGCTGAGTCGTAGGCTTGAGTGTCTTCCAAGGCATTCAACCAGCACTCGGAACCAATCACTTCAAACTTCATAGCGTCGTCACTGACTTTGTCCGTGCGGACAATCCAGACGATTTCAGAGGCGTTGGGAAACGAGGTGCCTTTGAGTTCATCGCCGTACAGGCGATGAAGCACCGCGTGGTCATCCATGCCATCGGCCAACAGCCGTACCAAAAACGACTCATTGGGGGGTGGCACGAGAAGCTCCCGCGCGGCCGCATTGGCGGCAGTAACCTCTAACTCAACGCGCACGGCATCGGGCTTGGGAAACGCGCGGGGAAAAGCGGCATAGAGCAAACTGCCCGCGTTGAACATGCGTTCATGCAGGGCGGAGTCCGCGTATTCTTCCCACAGCTTTTCATCCTGCATTTCATTGGACAGATTACGGCATTGACCATCACGCAAGACGTCGCCCATATCGTGCTTGAGCACCAGATAAGCGGCGTCTTCGGGCGTGAGGTCTTGCATGGACATCAGACACATCTCGCGCAGGTCGTCATCGCTGAGGCCCGCACGGTCACCAAACTCCATGGCATCGAGCAACGCGGCATAGTGCGCGGGGGTGCGCGCGCCTTCTATCTCCAGCAGGTTAGAGAAACTGAGCACGCGCACATGAAACTTGGGTGTCATACAGGGGGACTCAGGCCGCCGCGCATTTGATACAGGTTGTGGCGTAGGGCAGAGCTTCCAGCCGCTTGATGGCGATTTTTTCGTCGCACTTCACGCATATGCCGTAGGTGCCGTTTTCAATTTTGGCGAGCGCCTGCTTGATTTGTTGAATTTCGGCCATGGTTAAGGCGCCAACGCCTTCGAGCACTTCGTCATTTTCCGATTCAACGGCGTTTTCGGACCAATTGGCGTCGGGCGGCTCGCTGAGATCGGCGTCGATGTCCTCGGCGCGTTCATACAACTCGGCAAGCTTTGCTTCTAACTGGGCTTTTATTTTTTGAATTTCAGGCATTGAACTCTCCAATTTCTAATATGGCATGAGGATAGCGCAGATTCGCACAGGATTATACGCAGGAAAAGAGGCGCTAACCTCTGGTTAAAGGATATGGCCTGTCAAGCTGGCGGTATTTGATTTGCAGCAAACAAACCTTCGATACAAGCGACCGGTGGTAAAAGAGACTTATGGTAAAACAGAGTTGGCTTCACAAAACTTTACACTTCTGGACGTGAGAACCGGGGACTCAGCCGTTAAGCTTTAATCCTCGATGAGGCAGTTTCATCCGCGTTGAGTAAGATACAACGACCAAAACGCACCGCAGAAGAGTAATACGCTATGGATAACACATTTCAGGCCGCGCTTGCCTCCCGGCTAAAAAGTTTACGGCAGGCTGCTGGCGTCAGCGTGAGCGATCTGGCCCAGGCGTGCAATCTGGACATGGCCCAGTACACCCGTGTGGAAAATCAAGGTCACTGCCTAACTTTGGGACGGCTCTTCGACATTACTCACTCTCTCGGCACAACCATCGACTTTGTGACAGAGGGTTTAACGGAGTAGACGGTCAACTCAAGTTAGATTTTCCTAAAGCCACTTCTTCCAGCGGAAGAAGAGATACGGCACCACCGCTGACAATAGCATCAACGCCAGCGCCGCCGGATAACCCCAGGGCGAACTGAGTTCCGGCATTATTTTGAAGTTCATGCCGTAAATGCTGGCGATCAGAGTCGGCGGTAAGAACACGGTCGCCGCAATCGACAGAATTTTAGTCACCCGGCTTTGCTCTAACGTCAGTAGCCCAAGCACTGCGCTGAGCAGGAAGGCGCGTTGCGCCGCGACAAAATCAGCATACGCTGAGATATCGTTCACATCGCGGCGCAGGTCTGTGAGAAGGCGCTGGATGTCCTCTTCCCCAAACCAGGCATTGCGCACGTGATCAATCAACAGCCCCATGTTCAGCAAGCTCTCGCGCGCTTTGGCGTTGACGTCACTGTTGCGGCCAATTTGGGCAACGGTCTGCTGAAACTCAGCCGAGGAGATGGGGTTTTTGCTGCGATCAGAAAACACCCGCTTGGAGCCTTCATACATGGAGGCACCGTTGGCCTGCACATACTCGGACAGCCGGTTGATAAAAGCTGACAGAAGACCAAGGAACACATGGTGCCCGTCACTGAGGTTGTGGGGACGTTCCGCACAGGCCGTCGCATAGCGGGAAATGGGTAAGGGCTCGGATGCCCGCAGGGTTACCAGGCGCGTTTTAGAAACAAGGAAGGTGAGATCACTGATGTAGGGATAGAGTTCTTCATCCCGCGCGAGTACAGCGGCGGTTAAAACCAGGCACTCGCCATCTTGATAGGAGCGATCCGCCGGGGCGAGAAGCTGGGTGTCTTCGCTGGAAGGCAAAGAGAGTCCCAGCAGCCCCTCGACCCGGGCTTTTTCCTCGGCTGTGGGGTTGAAGAGATCAATCCACAGGGCGTCCGTCAGAGCGTTTTGAGACGGGCTGTTTTCAGAAACCACATTGTATTCGCTGCCAGAAACGACAAGGCGGTCATCGTGTTTTTTATACAAGGTCATCATGGCGGCGTTTTCTCTCTCAGACCCAAGCTATACCGTAAAAAAGTCGCGCACGCTCGCAGCAGCCCAAAGGTTGTGACCAGCCGTTCTCGTTTTATCATCAGGGGTCGCCTTTAGCGGGTTTAGGATTGGGGGCGGGTTTCCGCCAGTGCCCAAATGCTGGTTAAGCCAATGACCGTCAGCACCATCATATAGACAGCCACGGGCCAGTATGCACCCCCTGTCATCGCCAATAATGCGGTCGAGACAAAGGGCGCAATGCCGCCGCCAAACACCTGTCCCACCTGATAGCCCAAAGAGGCCGCCGTGTAGCGCACGTTGGAGACAAACAGCTCGGCAAAAAAGGCGGCGATGGGGCCGTACAAGGCCCCGAAGGCAAACAGGCCGAGGCTGAGGGCCCCCCAGATGATGAGGGGCTCGCCGGTGTTAACCATCCAGAACAGCGGAAACGCATAGAGCAGCATGAAAATACCACCGCCGAATAAGACCGGGCGTCGTCCAACCACATCGGACAGCGCGGCGAAACCAACGCAGGCGAAAATCTGCACGCCAGAGGCGATCAGCACGCCGGTGAGCATCACTTCACGCGGCACGCCCAAGGTGCCCGTGCCGTAGGACAACATGAACGAGATGATGATGTAATACGGCCCGCTGACCAGAACAAACACGCCGGTGGCCAACAGGATTTGCTTCCAATACTGACTCACGGCGCGGATGACCGGGGCTTTCTCGACCGCGCTTTGTTCGCGGATTTTCTGGAACTCAGGCGTTTCGTCGATCTTCATGCGAATGTAGAGGCCCACCAGCACCGGCAGGATGCTGAGGATGAACGGGATACGCCAGCCCCAGATCAGGAACTGATCGCCGCTGAGGGCAATGCAGAGGCTAAGGACGGCGGTGGCGATCAGGAACCCAAACGGTACGGCAGCTTGCGGCAGACTGCCCCAGAACCCGCGACGGTTTTCAGGCGCATATTCCACCACCATTAAGATCGCGCCGCCCCATTCACCGCCATAGGCCAAACCCTGGATAAACCGCAGCAGTGTCAGGAGAATGGGCGCCCAAACCCCAATCTGGGCATAGGTCGGCAAAAATCCGATCAGCATGGTGGCCACGCCCATGACCATAAGGGTCAGCACCAGCATGGGTTTGCGCCCGATTTTATCACCATAATGGCCGGCAATGATGCCCCCAATAGGCCGCGCGATGAACCCCACGGTAAAGGTGGAATAGGCCAGCAGTGTGCCGATGATCGGATCTTCCGTGACCGGAAAGAACAACTGCCCAAAGACCAAGGCCGCCGCACTGGCATAAAGAAGGAAGTCGTAGCCTTCCAAAGCTGTTCCGATAAAACTCGCGCCTGCAACCCGTTTCATGTGGCTTCCCCCCGCACCGGTATAAAGTGACTGAAGCAGTTCACCATATCCTGCGGGAATGGGCCAGCGCTGGGATGGCGGGAAAAAGCTGGAGGGTTAATCGAGCTGTTTTTTGTCGTCGGACAAGACTTTGATCTCGCGCTGCGGGAACGGAATTTCGATGCCGTTTTCCTTCAACGCCATCCAGATCATCAGCAGCAGGTCGGCGCCAACACGATTGGCCCCGTCATCAACGCCTTCCATCCAGAACTCCACCAGGATGTTAATGCCGGAGTCTCCAAAGCTGGCAATTTCAGCGTCCGGTCGTTCCTCAATCGGAACATCATCACCGCTTAAAACCCGCGGATGGCTGGCCACCACTTCCCGTAAAATTTCAAACATTTTGGGCAGGTCGGTTTTATACGCGACACTAAATTCAATGGGATAGCGCTGCTTCTGATTGAAGTGAGTCCAGTTGGTGAAAGACGTGGTGATAAAAGTCTCATTGGGCACCATGATATCTTTGCCATCGTAGGTCTCAAGAATCGCAGACCGCATGCTGAGTTCGCGAATGGTACCGCCCCGGCCGTCTTCCAGCTGAATGTAATCACCAATGGTAATGGAGCGATCCAGCAGAATGATAATGCCCGACACAAAGTTTGCCGCGATTTGCTGCAGACCGAAGCCGAGGCCAACACCCAGCGCGCCACCAAACACAGCCAAAGCCGTGAGATTGATTCCGACAACCTGAAGCAGCAACAGGAAAATGATTGCGAACAGCGAGATCTCGAACAGCTTGGCCAACACTTCGCGGGTGCCAATGTCCATTTTCTCGTTGTTACGAATGACACGCTTGCCGGTGTCATTGGAGACCCGGCCCAACCAAAACAGGATAAATCCAAACAGTATTGTACGCCCCAGGGCCAAAGCAGAGATACGAATATCGCCAGCATGAAACGCAACCCCATCCAAATAGAGGGTGACATCATCCAACCATCCAATGACGTACAGAACGGCAAGGGGCACGCCAATCCAGGTGACAATCAGGTTAATGGCCGCGCTGGTGACAAACGTGGAAACGATTTGATAGAGCAGAAAAACAACAGCCCACCCTTGAATGATGCGGGGCACCCACCCGTGCTGAACCATATCTTCGCTAATCTGAATGGCCACGCCAAGAAAAACGATATTAAAAACTGGGAAAACCAACTCTCCCGCCTTGTACAAAGCGAGACGAATATCGTAAATCGGACCTTGCGCAGGCGTGTCCCTAAACATACGAACCCGCGCCCGAATGCCTGTCGCAACAAGATAGGCCAACGCAATTGCAGCGAGGGCGAAGCTGACCTGTGCATAGAAAGTCACACTGAAGATCCAGCCAACAACGATATCCCAAGTTTGTTGCAGCCGGACGTTTAAATCTTCCACCGTGTCATCCCATTAATTTTACATAAGGTCAGAACATCACAACCTTAAAAGAGCCTAGGTCTGTTTGGGGTTTGGGAGCAAGCCTGATAAACTTTAATTTCATCTGCTGCACAGACGTAATTTCATCTGCCGCACAGATGTAAAATCCTCGGTTGCACAGAATCAGGCGTTCATACTAAGGCCGAGGTGTTGTAAGTACGCCCAAAGACATAAACAACCTGAGGCACGCACACACATGGACCATCTCGCGACCTTCATAAACCGCGACAACATGATTGATCTGGCCGCGTCAGCACTGCTGATCTTCGCGTTATTGGTGATTCGGTTTTTGGTGAATGGCCTGATCAAGCGCAACACACGCGCCAGCAGCGCAGAACGGCGGCGCTGGCTATCAGCGGTAAAAACCACCACTTTTTTGCTGATCGGTTTTGGCTTGATTGTGATCTGGTCCAACGCCCTTTCAACCTTCGCGTTATCATTAACCGCGTTTGCGGTGGCCATCGTCATCGCAACAAAAGAACTCATTCTTTGTTTATCCGGTGCGGTAATCCGCACAAGCCTGGATAACGTTGACGTTGGCGATTGGATAGAAATTGACGGAGTTGGCGCAGAGGTCGCGCAAAACGCACTCCTTACAACCACCCTCCTGGTGGTCGATCTTCATGGGGGAACCTACGCCTACACGGGCCGCAAACTGACACTGCCCAACAGCGTTTTTTTAACCAGTAAAGTTTTCCATATTCCAAAAGGCAGTTTTATCACCCACGACTTTAAAGTCACGCTTGAGAACAACATCGCCCTGAGCGCACGCATTGGCGTTGCTGAAGCCGCTTTAACAGAGGCGTGCCTCCCTTTTGCTGAGCAAATTAAATCAGAACTTATGAAACTGAGGAAACGTATTGATGTTGATATCGAGGGCGACGGCGCCTCGGTTAAATTGATCACCAGTGACTTGGGCAAACCTGCGTTGTTGTTTAGCTTGCTCTGCCCAAAGGATGAGGCGTTGAACATTCAGCAAGCCGTGACCAAGAAAATCTTATTCTCAGCGGTCACCGAGCCTGATGCTGTTTCTATCGCCACCGTTGATCATGCCTGAGCTTTAGGAGATACGGGTCAATTCAGACGCTATAACGGTGACGTTATTCCTTGGTAGAGACATAAGAAAACCCCGCCCTGGGTTTTTCCAGGACGGGGTAGGACTTTTATTTTTCTTGGTTTTATCGGTCGTCTTTAAAAAAGATCTGATCTGCTATTGCAGAGCTTCACCCAGTTCAGCCCGGACCTTCTGACGTAGAACGTCAATGGCGACGCGCGAACCTTTCATCTGAGTATGCCAGAAGGTCCATCCGTTGCAGGCCGGCGCGCCTTGAACGGCGGCACCAACTTGGTGAATAGAACCTCTGTGCTGATCTGAAATGAGCGTACCGTCTGCTCTTACTTTTGCGGCGTGACGTCCGGCAATGTCTGTGAGAACGGTGCCAGGCGGCAGGAGTCCGCGCTCCACGACCGAGCCGAACGGTATGCGCGGTTGAGAGCGCTTGGACGGCGTATCGAGAAGGGTTTTGTCTTCGATTTCTTTGAGACCTTTGAGACGCTGACGCGCACCTTTAATATAAGTTTCATCGCGTTCTATTCCTATGTACGAACGGCCCATCTGCTTGGCGACAGCCCCGGTGGTGCCGGTTCCAAAGAAAGGATCGAGCACAACATCCCCTGTTTTTGTGGCGGCCAGAATGATGCGATAGAGCAAACTTTCGGGCTTTTGCGTTGGATGGAGCTTTGAGCCCTCTTCGCCCTTTAAACGCTCAGCGCCCGTGCACAATGGCAGGGACCAGTCAGAGCGCATCTGCAAACCTTCATTGAGGTTTTTCATGGCGTCGTAGTTAAAGGTGTACCGGGCTTCTTTAGATTTTGCACACCAGATCATGGTTTCATGAGCGTTGGTAAACCGCGTGCCACGGAAGTTCGGCATCGGGTTGGTTTTGCGCCAGATCACATCGTTCAGAAGCCAGTAGCCGATATCTTGCAGGGCCGTACCGACGCGAAAAATATTGTGGTAGCTGCCGATCACCCACAAAGACCCGCTGTCTTTAAGAACACGGCGTGCCGCCGTCAGCCAAGCGCGGCTGAAATCATCATAGGCTTTAAAATTATCGAACTGATCCCAAGCATCATCGACGCCATCAACACGGCTGTTGTCGGGCCGCTGAAGTTCGCCGCCAAGCTGCAAGTTGTAAGGTGGATCAGCAAAAATTAGGTCGACTGAGTTTTCAGGCAAACTGTTCATCACCTCGACGCAGTCGCCACCGTAAATGACATTGGTTTTTAACGTCTCAGCACTCGCGTTTTTAGATGAAGCGCCTGCAGCACTTTTTGTCTTTGATTTAGATTTAGTCATGAAACATGCATCCCCGAAACTTGGAGCGGTGCCAGCCCGTATGAGCCGCCCCCCAAGCAAAATCCCCACGATCGACAGCCTCTTCGGCGGGCTGCCTGTTTATGACTCTAACAATGGAATCAATGGGTTAGGGAATGATTAACAAGATATCCACAGGATCTAGGCAACTGCGGGACGCCTTGTCCACATATGGGAGTCGCGGAGTCGATGACCGCTAGATGTGGGTGATCTAGAGAAAATCCTGATTAAATTTTTCTGGTGATGTGAGCAGGTTTTTCTAACGCCTTGCGACTTAATGCTTCAGCGCGGCGCGGATGGGCGCGAAGGACTTGCGGTGATGGGGGGTTACACCAAGGCGGTCCAAGCCCGCCTTATGGCCAGCGGTGCCATAGCCTTGATTGGTCTCCCAGCCGTAGCCTGGAAAGTCTTGGGCAAGATTTGCCATAAGTCGATCCCGTGTGACTTTCGCAACAATTGACCCCGCCGCAATCGACAGGCTCCGGCTATCGCCTTTCACGATGGTGCGAATGGCACAGGGCAAAGCAGGTGCTTTGTTGCCATCAACCAACGCGAGGTCGACAGAACATTTGAGGTCTTTGAGTGCGCGCGCCATGGCAAGGAAGGTGGCCTGCAAGATATTGAGGCTGTCAATTTCCTCAACCGACGCCATGCCCAGGCCAAGAATCACGGCAGAACTTTGGGATAACTCTTTATAGAGAACTTCACGCCGTATGGCGCTGAGGGCTTTTGAATCATCCAATCCATGCCGCAAAGACTCTGGAAGTGTCTCGCGATTGAGGATGGCAGCTCCGGCCACAACAGGGCCTGCCCACGGCCCACGGCCCGCTTCATCAATGCCAGCAACGATGCCCGGGACTTCACATTCTAAAGAGAAGTCAGGCATTGGACAGAAGCTGCTGCTTCCGCATCAAGGCACGTGAACGTGATTCTTCGCCACTAAAGTCCATGAGGCTTACCCATCTCCAAGATGGTGACAACGCGCCAGCCAGTGTCTTCGCGCCGAATAACGTATGTGGAATTGATAACATTTACTGTCTTCCCATCCGCTTGCGAGAGCTCCCACCTGAGCCGGGTTGTCGCAAAGTGATCAGACAATTGGGTAATTGAGTAATCGGCCAGTATCAGAGAGGCAATGCCCCGAGAGGCCAAGCTGTCGAACAATCCTTGGAGTTCTTCTTGCTGTTGGGCGTTTCCCCGCATGACACGCGAAGGGCCAGCAAAAGGAATACTGGTGACGTCCTCATGGTAAAAGCTTGCCACCGCTTCTGCCGACATGGCTGCCGAGGCTGCCGCATACAGTGTCACAAAATCGTGTGGTGTGGCCGGAACCAGATCTTGCTCGGCTGTCATAACGCGTGTTGGGGATGCCAGAAAGACCGCAACAACACAAACGCTCCATAGGTTTTGAAGCAGCATTTTACTGCCCGTTTTTGAGGGAGTCGTTGACGCAACATTTTGCAAGACCATGTCTTTATTCTTTCCTCTTAATCTTCCTGTGATGAATGACTTGGAACCACCGTCTTCTTTTTACGCCGCCGCCAATTCCAGACACGCCACCTTTTGACGCCGCGCATTTTAAGCTGAACGGCCGCGCTGATTTCCGGACCAAAGGCGATATCTAAGGTTTCATGCAATGTCGGAATCTGACGCCGTGCCACGGCATCCAAACGGTGTGCCACCAACAACCAAAGCGGGCTGAAGGCCAAGCTGAGCACCGTGACCGCAATCATCATGCGGGCCCCATCTTGATCCAGGATGCCGCGCTCCGCACTTAAAGTTGCCAGCAAGAAGGAAAACTCGCCAATTTGCGCGAGAACAACGCCGACTTGAACCGAACGGGGCCAGGACTGCCCCATAAGCCGGAGCGCGCCAATATTAACGATGGCCTTGATGACCGTCACCAGCAGGAGAAGTGTAAGAACAAGCAGCAAGTTGTTCCAGAGGTAGGTCAAATCCACCAGGAGGCCGATGGACAAAAAGAAAACCATCAACAACACAGCTTGCACGGGGTGAGTATGACGAATGACGTTTTCTCTTAATGTTGAGGAGCCAATCACAACACCCGCAAGGAATGCGCCATAAGCGGGCGACAACCCCATCACACCACTGAGTGTCGCCGCCCCAAAACAAACTGCGAGTCCGATAAGCGGTCCAAGATCCACATGACTGGTTAAGCGCTCGGGCACGGGAATATTGATTTGACGGTGCGTCAGTATCCAAAACAGACCGGCCATAAAGACAATAGAGCCCACAACACTTGCGGCCCCTGAGACGCTCATGACCCCATCAGACAGAACAGCAAGCACCAACATCATGGGGACGACGGCAATGTCTTGGGCGATCAACACGCCGACGGCAATGCGTCCCGTTGCCGTGGTGAGCTCGCCCGATTGCTCGAGCATTTTAATCACGACCGCTGTGGACGAAAGCGCAAAGGCAAAACCGGCGAGTATGGCGAGCGGAAAACTCCACCCCAGCAGCGCCATCAGACCGAGCCCCATGCCAATACCAGCGCCAACCTGAATGACTAACGTCCCGACGGCAACGGTCCAGGAGTCCATAAAGCGCCGGAGATCAAGCTCGGCGCCAACAATAAACAGCAGCATCAAAACGCCAAGCTCTGCCAGCAGCGCAACACCCTCGCGGTCTTCAACCAAGCCTAAGCCAGACGGCCCTAACACCACACCGGCGAGGATATAGCCAAGCACAGCCGGTTGACGCAGCCTGACCATGCCCAAGCCCAGCAACAAGGCGGCCAGAATGACCGTCGTCACACCTAAAATGCCCGGTTCAGTATGCATGAGGCCCTTTAAGTTGCTGCCAAAGACGCTTCAAAGTAATGATGTAGCATGAATGGTGCCGTGAAACTGAATCAAGATGCATAACTCAGAAACGCCAACCCTTTCCGTTGTTCTTCCCACATTGAATGCAGCAGCAACATTAGAGACCTGTCTGTCTGCGCTGCATGCGTGGTCGGATACCTTGCAACTCATTATCGTCGATGGCGGATCAGAAGATCACACCGTGAAGATTGCTCACGCGGCTGGCGCGACGATATTGCCGTCCGAGAAAGGCCGTGGCGCGCAACTGGCCCGGGGTGGCGTGGCAGCAACACGCCAATGGGTGCTGTTTCTCCATGCCGACACCGTTTTGAGCGATGACTGGGTGGGTGAGGTCCAGGCATATATTTCCAAACCAGCGCAAACCTCTAAGGCCGCGGCGTTTCGATTTGCGTTGGATGACGGCTCCCCGTCTGCACGGCGCATTGAACGCATGGTCGCGTGGCGCTGCCGCAGATTGGGTTTACCTTACGGGGATCAAGGTCTGCTGATCCGCAAAGACCTTTACGACGAGATTGGCGGATACCGGCCCCTGCCTCTGATGGAAGACGTTGACCTCGTGCGACGAATCGGGCGGCGCGGTATTCATATGTTTGAGGCACGCGCTGTGACCTCAGCAGAGCGGTATCGCAAGAACGGGTGGTGGGCGCGGCCATCGCGGAATTTGTTCTGCCTGTTTATTTATATGTGTGGTGTGCCACCGCGCTGGATTGCAAAGCTCTACGGATGACCAGGGGGGTTCTCATTGTCATGGCGCGGGCCCCAAGATTGGGGGCCGTAAAATCCCGATTGGCCCGTGATATCGGCGTTCTGGATGCCTGGCGGTTTTACCGCACCACGCTTGCAGCAACGGTTCGGCATCTGAGAAGCCCCAACGAATGGCGGACCGTTCTACAGATTACCCCAGACCGGGAGCGGAGCACCAAGGGCCAATGGCCCAAAAAGAGCGCGATCCTGAAACAAGGACGCGGCAATATTGGCCTGCGCATGGAGCGCGGCCTTACGGCCTTTGGACGTGGCGTGCCGGTCGTGCTGATTGGTAGCGACATACCAAACGTGACCAGCGATCATATTCGCAGCGCGTTCAAAGCCCTGGGGCACGCAGATGTAGTGTTCGGACCTGCAACCGATGGCGGCTACTGGCTGGTTGGGTTTGCCAATCGACGGCCCATACGACACCCCTTTACTAACGTGAGGTGGTCCTCACCAGATGCGCTTAAAGATACGCTGGTAAACTTACGGCAGCTTAAGGCCGCGACGATTAGCACGTTGAGCGATGTGGATGACGGCAATAGCTACGCGTGTTGGCGCTACTTTTCACGCAAGCGCGGGATCAGTTCGACAAAGTTGCAGGGCGTGTGACGACTATCCAACTGGTATTTCAGAATTTCGTCCCAGCCATCTTTGACCGCGCCGTTTGACCCCGGCAACGCGAACAAATAGGTGCCCCGCGCCACGCCTGCGGTCGCGCGGGATTGCACCGTTGATGTGCCGATCGATTTCAAACTCACCCAGCGAAACAATTCACCAAAGCCCGGAATTTCTTTTTCACAAACTTCAGTAAAGGCTTCTGGCGTCACGTCGCGACCTGTCAGGCCGGTGCCGCCATTGGTGATCACAACGTCCACATTGGGGTCATCAATCCACGCCTTGAGTTGCGCGACGATATTAGGCACCTCGTCTTTGACGATGAGACGGTCAGCCAAATGATGACCGGCCTCTGTCAGACGATCTGCCAGTATTTTGCCCGAAGTGTCGGTTTCTAACGTCCGGCTATCGGTGATCGTGAGAACACCGATGTTAATGGGAACAAAAGGTTTGGTTTCATCAATTCCAGGCATAGGAGCTGTCTTTATTGAGGTGAGTGGAGCATTTCAGTGCGTAGACCGTGGAAACAATCATGGACCAGGATTGCTGTCCAGTCTGGCCTTCACAGCAAGAAGATCACGCCATGCGAATCGTTTTTGCTGGGGGGAGCGCAACAAATAAGCCGGATGGAAGGTGGCGATGATGGGAACCGGAACCTCTAACCCAGGAAGCGTGAGCTCATCCCATCGGCCGCGCAGCCGCGTAATGCCCTCGGTGCGATTGAGTAAGGTTTTGGCGGAGAGCCCCCCCACTGTCAAAATCACCTGGGGTTTGATGAGTTCGATGTGGCGCATCAGAAACGGCAGGCACATGCCGACTTCTTCAGGCGTCGGTGTGCGGTTGCCAGGAGGCCGCCACGGCACAACATTGGTGATATAGGCATTCTCACGGGTGTAGCCGATGGACTCGAGCATGAGGTCAAGCAACTTGCCGGACACGCCAACAAACGGCAGACCTTGGCGATCCTCATCACTGCCGGGCGCTTCGCCGATCACCATCAGGCGGCCTTCTGGGTTGCCGTCAGCAAACACTGTGTTCTTGGCCGTCGATTTGAGCGCGCAGCCCTCAAAAGCCTGAACAGCAGCCCTCAGGTCTTCGAGCGTGTGCGCCGCTTGCGCCGCTTGCGCTGCAGAAACACCTTCTTTAGAGGATCGCACAGGAATGGTGGCCGCGCGACCGCCTCCAGAAGCTACTGGTTGAGCGGGGCGAGCGGCCTGTCCGCGCCCGGCATCACGTGCCGGGTTAGCGGCCTGAAAAGCTGGTTGAACTGGGGTTTGAACCGGGGGTTTTTGGCTTTTGGCGGCGAGCTTAGACAGGGCATAGCGATCAACCGGCGCGCTGCCAATCGTCTCATCCACCCCAACATCCAGATAGAAACGGAGTATCTGTTCTGGAGTTAAGGGATTTTGTTGAAGGTTATCGCTCATATCCATAGGCTTAGCATGGACCAGACCCCGCCCAAACGGCTATGTTCGCCTCAAATTAAGACATTTACCAAAAAGGACTGACGTGATGAACGGCGCGGCGACTGAACGAGAAGCGATGGAATTCGACGTGGTGATCGTGGGTGGAGGCCCGGCGGGGCTTTCGGCGGCCATCAGGCTGAAACAACTCGCCGCAGAGAAAGAGCAAGAGCTGTCAGTCTGTGTCCTTGAGAAAGGATCAGAGATTGGCGCGCATATTCTGTCTGGCGCGGTGATTGACCCCATTGCCTTGAATGAGCTGATCCCAGACTGGAAAGAAAAAGGCGCACCTCTGAAGACTGAGGTTAAAGACGACCGGTTTCTATTTTTGACAGAGTCCGGCGGGTTTAGGGTTCCGAATTTCCTGATGCCACCACTGATGAACAACCATGGCAATTATATCGTCAGCCTGGGAAACGTCTGCCGGTGGTTGGCAGAACAAGCCGAAGCCTTAGAAGTTGAAATTTACCCTGGGTTTGCCGGCTCAGAAGTTTTGTATGCGGACGATGGGTCTGTGCGGGGTGTTGCAACCGGCGACATGGGCATTGGCCGCGACGGTGACCACACGGCAAGCTACGAACCCGGCATCGAACTGATTGGCAAATACACCCTGATCGCTGAAGGCGTGAGAGGATCGTTGGCCAAAGAACTCATCGCCAAATTTAATCTGGACGCTGACAGCGACGTGCCGAAATTTGGTATTGGCCTCAAAGAGCTCTGGGAAGTTAAGCCTGAAAATCATGTATTGGGACAGGTTACCCATACCATGGGCTGGCCGCTCTCGAGCGATACGGGCGGCGGGTCGTTCATGTACCACCTGGAAGACCATCAGGTGTCAATCGGATTTGTGGTGCATCTGAATTACAAAAATCCGCATCTGTCGCCGTTCGATGAATTTCAACGCTTTAAGCATCACCCCAAAATTAAGGCGGTGTTGGAGGGTGGACGCCGAATCTCTTACGGCGCGCGCGCCATCACCGAGGGTGGATTTCAATCGGTGCCGAAGCTGACATTTGCCGGAGGGGCGCTTATTGGGTGCTCGGCCGGGTTCGTGAACCTGCCGCGAATCAAAGGCAGCCACAACGCCATGAAGTCCGGCATGCTTGCCGCAGAAGCGGCCTTCGAAGCTGTAACAGCCGGACGCAGTGGCGATGAGCTGACAGCCTACGCGACCGCCTACAAAAACTCATGGATTTACAAAGACCTGAAGCACGTACGGAACGTCAAACCACTGTGGAGCAAGCTCGGCACCTTTGCCGGGTTGATGCTGGGCGGCCTGGACATGTGGATGAACAATCTGGGCATCGGCTTACCGTTCACCATGAAGCACGGCAAACGCGATTCTGACACATTGATGACTGCCGCAAACACCCAGCCAATTGCCTATCCGAAACCGGATGGTGTCATTTCATTTGATAAGTTGAGTTCCGTCTTTATTTCCAACACCAACCACGAAGAAAACCAACCTGTCCATCTGAAACTAAAAGACCCCTCGGTGCCGATTGCAAAAAATCTGCCGCAATGGGACGAACCGGCCCAACGGTATTGCCCGGCCGGGGTCTACGAAGTGGTGGATAAGGATCAAGGCGACGGAAAACGGTTCCAGATCAACGCCCAAAACTGTGTCCATTGCAAAACTTGCGACATCAAAGACCCCAGTCAAAATATCAACTGGGTTGTGCCTCAGGGTGGTGGTGGCCCCAATTACCCAAATATGTAGAGCGTGATCAGACCGAACTCGCTAAACTCACGCTTGCTTGACCACATTCTGGCCCTCATAACGAAATAGTGACAAAGCACTTGTCGATTACGGCTTTTTTCTGCTGACGATTGCCAGTTAGAATAGGCGCATGGGTAAAATGAGTACATCTGCTATTTCTTCTAATATCTTATCATCACGCTCGCCATGGCTTGCAGCCATTCTGGCGGTGGGGTTTTTAGCTGTACCGTCCCACGCTGACGCAGAGCAGGCAGGTCTGGCGGGCTTATATCTCTCAGCCCGGCATGCGCAAATGTCGGCTGATCCGGCAGCCGCTGCCGCATTTTATGATCAGGCCCTTAAAATAGACCCTGACAATCGCGGCATGACCTTCAATGCCTATTTTCAGAAGGCGCAAGCTGGAGATATTGAGGGGGCCTTGCCATATGCCGCCGCCGCCTACGCTGACCGACCAAGTTTGTCTGTTGCTCCCCTGCTGATCGCCATTGATCATTACAGCAAAGGACGGTTCGAAGAAGCAAACGACTTGATTGAACGTATCTCAGGCCGCAGTAACGTTGGCCTCGCCCTGCCTCTCCTCCGCACATGGTCGCGCGCACCGCTGAAAACACCTGCGGAAGCCTTAGCTTCGCTTGCGCCCTACGAAGGACGCGCCGAATGGCGTGTTCTTGCCGCAACAATGTCGGCCCTTGTGAATGAGTACTACGGCCAGACCGACGCGGCATTGGTCTACTATCGGGCACTGGCCAGTCAAATTGAGTCTCACCCGCTTTCAGTTTTACGTCTGGTCTCTGGGGCTTTTCATCGCCTCGGGCACAGCGATGAGGCTGTTGCAGCCGTTGCACAGTTCCGTGAGACACGTGGTGAATCAGCTTTATGGTCAGGCTATCTGGCGCAATATGAAGACCCGGAGAAAGCACCACCGGCGGTCACAGCACAGGTCGGGATGGCTGAAGCGCTCTACGCCATTACCAGAATACGTATGGCCAGTGCCCGGCGGGCCTCCGGTCTGCAACTCGGACTCGTTTACGCGCACATGGCGCTCTACCTGAACCCAGACCTTGATAGTTTGCGCCGCGAAGTGGCGGACGCCATGTCAATCCGTGGGCAGTATGACTCTGCCAATATGATGCTGAACGCCATTAAGCCGAATGACCCTGGATATCTCATTGCCCGACTGCGACTGGCTGAGAACCTTGAGCGCCAAGGCAAGACCGAAGACGCCATATCACTTTTGGAAGAGTTAGCGCGACTGCGACCAACGTTGCCAGAACCGCTGATCACGTTGGGGGATATTCTTCGCAACCGCGAACGCTTTGACGAAGCCGTTGCGACCTATGACCGGGCCTTTAGCCGCTATCCAAATGGAGAACCCACAAGCTGGGCTTTGTACTACACCCGCGGCATGGCCTTAGAACGGGCGCAGAATTGGAAACGTGCAGAAGCAGATTTTAAGAGGGCCCTGGAGTTGTCACCAGAACAGGCCCAAGTGCTGAATTATCTGGGCTATTCTTGGCTTGATCAGGGTATAAATGTTGCTGAAGCCCGGCGCATGATCGAAACGGCGGTGAGCCTGCGGCCAGAAGACGGCTTCATCATCGATAGCCTCGGTTGGGCGATGTACCTGATGGGCGAATATGAAGACGCCGTTGTTCAATTGGAGCGGGCGGTGACCATCAACACCTCAGACCCAACAATTAATGAGCACCTGGGCGACGCGTATTGGCAAGTCGGGCGGGAAAACGAAGCCCGCTTTCAATGGCGACGCGCCTTATCTCTTGAGCCAGACAGCGAGCAAGCCGAACAACTGCGCGACAAGCTGCAACGTGGCATTGCACGCAACTGACTCCAGATCATGACGAGGATATTGCGGCTCTCTGCTGCAGCAAAAGTAAATCTATCTTTGCATATCACCGGACGCCGCAGCGACGGATATCATTATTTAGACTCGCTCATTGGGTTCACCAACGTCTGTGACCTTCTGACAGTTTCACGGTCTGAGGACATCATCCTCAGGGTGACCGGACCAAACGGAAGTGCCGTTAAGGCCGATGGTCGTAATCTGGTTGTCCGTGCCGCCAAACTCGTTCAGAAGCATCTCGGTATCTCCGCAGGTGCAGCTTTCACATTGGAAAAAAACACGCCGGTCGCAGCGGGCATGGGCGGTGGGTCGGCTGATGCAGCGGCGACCGTAACCGCCTGCCTCGCACTTTGGGGAACACCGGACTCAAAACCGATTACGGATCAGATCCTGGCTGATGAACTCGGAGCCGATGTTCCAGTTTGCCGCTATGGTCGTGCGGCCCATATCAGTGGCATTGGTGAAACCATTACACCTGCGTTGAACTGGCCAGAGGCTTGGTTGGTTTTGGTAAACCCAAACATTGCGTTGTCGACAAAAGAGGTCTTTGCCGCCTTTGATGGTGAGTTTGATTTAGCATGTGACCGCACATTCAAAGGCCGAAGTTTTGATGAATTTGTTGGTTTTCTATTAGCTCAAAAAAACAGCCTCACACCACCAGCCTGTTTAATCGCGCCACAGATTAAATCTGTGCTTGAGGCTCTAGAGAAGGTGAGCGGATGTGCCCTAGCCAGGATGAGCGGCTCGGGACCAACCTGTTTTGGCCTGTTTGAAACCCAAGACCTGGCTGAAACTGCAGCAGGTGAACTGGGCCATCACCAGACTGAGTGGTGGGTAAAATCAACGCCTTTACGGGTAACAACCCAAGCCCTGGAAGCGCCACATTTGTGAAAGCCACGCCCCTCGCGCGGTCGTGACTTGAATCCACCAGCCGGTTGGCTAATCTCTCCACCATGAAAATTTTGTACTCTTATACCTTGTGGCTTGGCCTCGTTCTAAGCGCGGGCTCTAGCGTCAGTGTTGCACAACCCATAACCCAGGCAACAGTTTCAACAGAGCGCATTACTGCCACCCTGATGACCGAACGCCCTGCGGTTGCCCCGGGGGAAAGCCTTTGGGTGGGCCTCAAAATGAAAATCGCCGAAGGATGGCACACCTATTGGGTGAACCCGGGAGACTCCGGCCTAGCGGCGATGATTGATTGGAGCCTGGCTCCCGGATTAGATGTTGGTCCCATTCAATGGCCAACGCCAGAGCGTCAGCCCTATGGCACGCTGATGAATTTTGGCTACAGCAATGAAGTCACGCTGCTGGCAAGACTCTCGGTCGCCGATGACGCTCCGACGGGCGATGCAATGCTGTCTGCGCGCGCGACATGGCTGGTGTGTGCCGACATTTGTATTCCGGAAGATGGATCGTTTTCCATCCCGATTACAGTTGATCCGTCAGCGCCAAAAGCCTCCACCCTAGATGGCGCGCACTTAATGTCTGTCGCATCGACACTCCCGGAGCCTGTACCTGGCCCGATCAGCGCCACGTCTGACGGGAAAGCACTAACGATCACCGCAAACTGGCCAAGTGTTCCGGATGGGGAAATTGTCCTCTTCCCTTATGCCACCTATCTGATGGACAACACAGCACCGCAAAATGTGACGGTAACCCCTGATGGTTTTCAGCTCAGTGTTGCCACTGTGCCTGACCCTGATCAACCGGACACGTTAGGCGGGCTCATTACGATTGGTTCGGGAGACACTTTACGCGCGTTCGCGTTTGAAAATGCGCCAATGACAATTGGAGCCACTCCAGCACCGGTTATGGCAGCAACGGCTGACATGAGCTTTGTGGTCGCCATCGCCTTTGCCTTCTTAGGCGGCATCCTCCTCAACCTCATGCCCTGCGTTTTGCCGGTGCTTTCCATGAAGGCTTTGGCGATCGTGAAACATGGCGGTGATGGCAACGCCAAACGTGACACTCTGGCTTACACGGCTGGGGTGATGGCCTCCTTTGCTGTTTTGGTTGTTGTGCTGCTTGCCCTAAAAGCCGGAGGTGATCGCCTTGGGTGGGGATTCCAATTACAGTCTCCTGGTTTTGTAACGATTCTGGCCTACATCATGCTGGCCGTTGGCCTCAGCTTATCGGGCGTGTTTAACATCGGCAGCGGCCTGATGGGCGTTGGCGGAGGTTGGATAAAAGGCGACGGCCCGGTGGGCTCGTTCCTAACGGGCGTGTTGGCCGCCGTTGTTGCAACGCCGTGCACAGCGCCATTGATGGCCCCTGCAATTGGATACGCGTTAACCCAACCACCGCTTGTTGTGTTCGCTGTTTTTCAAAGCTTAGCCATAGGGCTGGCCGCGCCCTTTCTGTTGATTGGGTTCGTGCCCGCTTTTGCCCGCGCATTGCCAAAACCAGGGGCTTGGATGGAGACATTCAAGCAAGCACTGGCTTTTCCCATGTACGCCGCAGCCGCATGGCTGGTATGGGTTGTCGCGCAACAAGCAGACCCAATGGGACTGGCCGCCACAATGGCCGGACTCATTCTCATTGCCTTTACGGCATGGCTGTTTGGCCGGACACCGGCAGAGGGTCGTGGACGGCTTATAGGAATGGGTTTCGCGGCTGTTGCCGTTATGGGTGCCATTGTCCTGGCTAGTGTTCCTCAGCCGCCGACCGCAGGGGCCACTACGGCACAAAGCGCCGAGACCAATTGGGAAGCCTTTACACCCGCACGTTTGGAGGAACTCCAAGCAAACGGAACGCCCGTGTTTATTAATTTCACCGCCGCATGGTGCATTACCTGCCTGGTAAATGAGCGTGCCGTTATTTCTACAGAAGCCGTGCGCGCGGCCCTGGAAGGCGAGGGCGTGGCTTACCTCAAGGCAGACTGGACCAATAGAGACCCTGCGATCACCGCAAAACTAGAATCCTTCGGCCGCTCGGGCGTTCCGCTTTATGTGCTATATGACAAAAATGGAACAGCGAAGGTGCAACCGCAGGTATTGACGCCTGGCGCCTTCATTGAGGCTCTTGAAAGCCTTTAAAAACCGCCAGAAAATCAGGCTTATACCACCCAAAATTTAAGGCTTCAGAAGCGTTGCGAAGGAAAGCGGTTTCCCTTATGGTCCCCCGGAATTCCTGGTGGGGCGTGGCCAAGTGGTAAGGCACCGGTTTTTGGTATCGGCATTCGCAGGTTCGAATCCTGCCGCCCCAGCCAACCAGTCTCTGGGTTAGAGAGACGTCTCTCCCCTCTCCGACATTGTCTAAAGAGTTCAAACGGTTACGGGCCAGCTGCCCGCGATTGAAGCGCCATATCGGCACATGGAGAGGCCAATACTGGCCCACATATCCGGTTTCTCTTGTCCCTTCTTTTTACCTCATCCTCTGATATTCTTGGTGCAACCCTGCCTTTTTAGAAAACCTCACCCATTAGAAATGTACGAAGATCACCCGTGCTCTAGGGTTCCAGCAGGCGACGGGAAAGCAAGCTCTGCATATCGCGCCGACCATCGGCGATCACTATGACATATACGTCATTACCCTCTGCACGGTAGACCAGACGATAGGGTGCCGAGATGAGCTCGCGGTATTCCAAAATGCCGAGATCAAGCAATTCCGGAGGATGGCGGCCCCGTTCGGGCTGCGCCTTTAGAGTCTGAAAAATTTTCTCAAATTTATCAAGAACCTGATCTGCTTCGCGGGGTGATCGGTAATCAGTTGTATGTTCATGGATATTTTCTAGGTCACGGACCGCACCGGCGGTCAAATGCACCTTCAAACTCATGCTCTGACGTTTTTCGTACGCAGGCGTTTCAGAACATCACTGGCTGGCTCGATCCGCCCTGCTTCAATGTCGCGATTGCCAAGTGCAAGTACTTTCAGAAGGGCCATCGTTTCCTGACCTCGCTCAAAACTTTTGATGTCCTGGAGTACCATTTTGGCCTCCCCGTTATGTGTTACGACCAAGGGCTCGCCGCTCTCTGACAATGAGCGAAACACATCAAGCGCGTGTGCTTTGAGGTAACTGAGAGGTTTGATACGTCCGGATAATTTCATGGCTTATTATTCCTAACTTTCTCAAGACAGGCTGTTGATCGATTGGGGTCGTATTTCCAAATTCATAACTAAACCTGACGTGCCTAATCCGCCAAGCTTAAAGGGCATCGTATACGCCGTCTTCAGGATTATCCCAGACACGTTCAAATGCCCGAGCACTAGCCGCAACTGATGCTCTCCTGAGCGTACCGCCTTGAGCCCGGACAGAGATGAAATCCACGAAGTCTTTAACTTCATCAATGCGTTCAGACGGTAATGCATTGATCTTATCGATTAACGACTGGGTATTAGCGTTCATAACGGCTCCGGGCACTGCATCGCTGTTACTACGGTAGTAACTTAACACGAGATCGCCGGAAAGTTCATGAGCGAAAAGATATACGTGTCTCATCTGTTTACCTCATCCGCCTTCGGGAAGCAGCCTGGTGAGGCCGTCGATCAGCGGCGGCAAATGATCGCGGACAATGGTCCAGACCAGATCAAGCCGAACATCGCCGTAGCCATGGATAAGGCGGTGACGCATGCCCGTTATCTCACGCCATGAAATGTCGGGATGTGCCGCGACGGTGGCGGGCGAGACGCGCCCGGCAGCCTCACCAATCACCTCAAGCGACCGGATGACGGCATTCTGATGTAGACGGCTAGTCAGGAAAACAGTTTCATCCAAGCCTGCGACAAAGGCCCGGGCATCGCGGGCAGCCAGTAGCATATCGAGTAGCAAGGCAGTGTCACGGTCATCTTGAATATCCGGGTTTCTTTGCTCGCCCGGCGGTTTGGAGCCAGGCGCACCGCCACCGGGCGGAGCCTGTCCCGACTCACTAGCCATGGATGGCTTGGGCTCCAGCGAGAATGGCGTTCCGGCGGATATGATTTCGGCTAGACTCGACGGCTTCGCGTTCGACAAGATCTACAGGACGACCCAGCAGCGCTTCCAACGCGTCCTTGAAGTCGATGAAGACAGCGAGGTCATTGCGAGTCTCTGGCTCAAAGGTGACGAGAAAATCCGCATCGCTGTGTTCGGTATCGAAGTCGTTTCCGCGCGCAGCTGAGCCAAACACCTCGAAACGAGCAACGCCGAATTGGCGGCAAAGAGCGATCAAATCTGAGCGTTTGGCTGCAATATCAGCGTGCATAGCTATTCCATGAATTTTGACTTATACGACACCTCAACTTAACACGTTTTGCTCTGAACGGTGACGTTTTCCAGAACTTCATTCACTGTCCCTCGTTTTTACCTCATCCGCCGGTACTCGTGGTGTAATCCGCCGAGGTGCTGACGCTTGGCGATAGCACCATCATGCCTCAACAGGCCTTGGAATCGGGGAGTTTTTATCGAGAGATAGATGCGTCCGAGCCCAATTGTAGTATCGGGCATAATTCTTCAGTGTTCGGCGCAAGTGAGCCTCGCCGAAGATAATTTTGTGATCCAGACATTCTCGGCGGATCGACCCGATAACACGCTCGACATAACCGTTTTGCCAAGGCGATCTGAATGAGGTTGGTCGGTCCCTTATGCCCATTGAGCCTAACCGTCTCTTGAATACCTTGCCATAGCTGGCATCTCGGTCGCGAATGAGGTACTGCGGCGCAGTCTCCCAGGGAAAGGCTTGGGTGACTTGATTGGCAATCCACTCCGCTGTGGGATGATAGGTAGCGTTGGTCCAAACAAGTTTGCGGCTTCTTAAGTGTAGAATCGCTATTCCATAGAGAAGCTTGAAGCCCACTGTTGGCACGACAAATAAATCCACCCCCACGATCGCATCTGAGTGGTTCTTAATGAATGTTTTCCAGCTTTGTCCGCTAGGCCTGTAAAACTTGGTGAGGTACTTGCTCACCGTGGACTCGGAGACGTCAAAACCCAGTTTCAGCAACTCTCCATGGATGCGTGGAGCACCCCATAGCGGATTGTCGCGGGCTATCATCTTGATGAGATCGCGCATCTCGCTATCAATGACGGGCCGACCACCAAACTTGCGGGATTTCCAGCGCCAAAGCACACTGAACCCGTGCCGATGCCATCGCAAGACTGTCTCAGGCTTCACAATGACAATGGCGTCAAGAACTGAAGGGAATACCTTTGTCAGCCAACTCAGAAACAACCGATCAATGCGGGAAACCCGGACACGACCCGGATGCTTCCGCCTCAAAACCGACACTTGATGCCTCAGCACGACATTCTCTGCGGCCAGCCGTTGCGGGCTTTTGAACAGCGCAGTGAGACTAAGAAGTAAGAGGCCCGCAAATTCGATCATCTTTCCGGGTTATAGATGATCGCCGCATATTTCAAGCGGATGAGGTTTTCGGGAAGGACAGGATCGTGCAGCCGCTCTATGCGAATGGGGTGAGTTAGCTGCCTGAAAAACTAGGGTACCGCTTCTTATTGAGCCACCTAAGTTAGTCTGACAGCGCCCTAGGCTGGGCGAATGCGTAGACTAGTATCCATTGATGACAGCGCCTCGCACCCATTCTCATGAACGAGCATCATATCCTCTACGTGAGTCGTTCCCCAGCCAATCTCATTGTGGGGCATATCGAGCGTGAACACTGTGCCGTTCTCGAACGTAAAATCATTGCCGACGGATTCCGGAATATGGCCAAGGGCAGTAAACGGCTGGTCTGTGTGTTCGAGCCCAACATTATGAGGAGCAGCCATCGCGGCAAAGCCTTCATCTTTCATCAGAGATATAAAGATCGACGTCGCTTCGGAGAACAGCATTCCTGGGCGGATGGAGTCATAAACGACTTTTGCACACTTGGTGTCGGCCTCAATGCGCCTAACAAGTTCGTCAGGTGGATATCCCACCATAACCGTGCGCCCGACATCGCCATGATAGCCGCGATAAACGCCAACACTGTCGAGCTTCATAAAGTCGCCTACTTCAACTTCACCGGAATTCAATCCATTGATATTGGCGATCAGCCACTTTCCGCGGCCGTCCAGTTCTCCCCACTTTTGGGCATGCGCTCTTTCGACTTCAGACAACGGAACGCCCGGAGCAATCTGCTCGATAGCGTAATCAAGGGCCTCTTCATTCTTTACGGCAGCTGCTCTTAGGAGCTCAACCTCTGGCGACGTCTTCACCATTCGAATTTCTTTAAATATGTTCGTCGCATCAACCGTGCTCATCTCAGATAACCCGGCATCTTTGAGCCAGTGACCGAGGCGGGGGTCATCGAATCCAACGGCCCCACCCTTGGCTCCACCTTCGACAATCGCTTTCTTGAGTGCGTAAATCGCATTCGCACTCATCTTCCCTTGGTATTCCGCAAAGATGGCCAAGAGCGTGTGATCACGCTTATTCAGAGAACCCTCGCGTACTGGCCATATACTGGCGCTCTGTGTTGCGCGAAGACTTCCCTCATCATCCCATTCCAGTTGCCCATCCTCACTCAGCAAAGGCATCGAATAAGGCTGCACTGACGGCATCCACGTTGGGCGATAGTCGAGGTGATAAAGATTGAAATGCGGCATAATCAGCGCGGGAGAAGCGTTTTCGTCCCGGGGCAGGAATGCGAAGGACGTGAATGGGCGGCCCATCCATTGCGTGATTCCGCCATGGCTAGATAGATAGTAGATGTTCAAGGGCGTCGAAGCGACAATTCCAGCCAACCCATTTCGGTCCATCACCTCATAGGCGCGTTCAAGGTTGACCAGCCTATCTGCTGACTTGGTGTGCCTGATAAGTTCAGGATTACGCCATTTGTCGAAATTCAAATCACTGGCCTTCGCATGACCGACCCGCACACCAGCAGAGGAATCCTGACGTGATGGAGGCAGGTCGTTAATTTTCTTAGGTGAGTCAGTCGTATTCATTTCTTAAATCCTGCAATCAAGCACACGTACAAAGCAACTTTTCATTGGTGCATAGCGGTTGTCCCTTCTAGCTCAGCGCCGATCAACTAGCCGCAATATCTGATAAGCTGTAAAAAAACCAAATTACTGGCTGCAGGTCTGGAGAGTTGACCTGCAGCCAGCCTCCTCTTTTGGGGAGAGGATAGAGAACACCTTGATATTCGGATAGCAACCCGATCAAAAGTTGATTGACCCCGGCGAGCTAGAATTCATATTTGACTCGGATGCCGTAGTTCCGCTTGTCAGGTAGGCCAAACGCGACTGTTTGACGGCCCGGGTTCCTTGGATCGCCCTGACGCTCGATCGACAGAACTGTATCATCGTTCGTTAGATTCGAAACGAACCCTTCGACGGACCAATCATCTGCTATTAAACCAACCCTTAAGTTCACACGATTGGCACTACCGGATCTTGCAAGATTAGCCTCTGTTGCGAAGAAACTGCCTGTATAGATGTATTCGGCGCGCCCATAGAGTTCCAAACCAGATTGCAATGGATGTGAATAGGTTCCAGTCAGGGTTGCCGTATAGGCAGGAGCTTTGGGAAACCTGTTACCTGCAACGTCACCCGTGCTGGAATAGAGAACGCATGTCGAGCAGAAGTATTCTTCGAACTCAACATCATTCCATGCGAACGAGCCATTGAGCAGCAACTCATCAGACTCTGCTACCGGGAACACCAACGCGGCTTCGGCTTCAACACCCATCAGGTCGGTACTGCCGGCATTATTGACAACCTGAAGCCCACTGATCGATCCAGTGTTATTGATATCAACGAATGCCGTACTTGTGATTTGCTGATTCGAAATTTTACCTGTGTACCCAACCACGCTCAGAGTGCCTCGACGGTCCCAAAATGACCCTTTAGCGCCCACCTCGTACATGTCCATCGACTCCTCGTCGATTCCGACTTGAGCACCTGTCTGACGGACAATTTCAGCTGCGACATCGGGTGCCAAAGTCAAGAGCCGCGCGTTAAACGCCCCCGGCCGGTACCCTCGGGCCCAGTTAACAAACAAATTCCAGTCTTCGTTAGGCCGGTACTCAAGAGTCACCCGCGGCGCAAGGCTCTTGAAAGTTTCCTCCAAACCAGGGACGTCGACCGTGACATCATCAATCTGATACCGGGCCTCCGCACTTATGGTGAAGTCATCGGTGATGTCATAGTAGACGCCACCGAAAAAGCCATATGTATCTGACGTAAACGTAGGAAAAGTACTGAACTGGCGAAACGGTTGAGCCAAATCAAGCTCGCCCGACACTGAACTTGCAATAATTTTAGGATGGACGTACGTGGCGCCCGCTGTCCACCGCAGAGAGTGATCCTGCGGAGAGGATAACCTGAGCTCTTGCGAAAAGTCTTTGAAATCTCGCTCAATGAGAAAGTTGAAAGGGCTAGAGGCACGGAACGGATTTGCAACGGCAGGAACATTCTTCGTGTCGCGTGTACTTTCGTCGGACACAATCATAGATTTCGAACTATGATAGGCTGTGATTGCTTCAAAGGCATATCCATCGGCGAATTCATACTGAACGATGCCGTGAAGTGACACGTTCTTCTTGGCTAGCCCAGCTTTCTTAATGAACGAATTATCGAACAGTGAAAACGGTTCGATAACGTTTTCGATAAAAATGTCGTCGATAGCGGCGTTTGACCCGAGCGTGGTCGTGTCAATATCGGGCACAACTCCACAAAACCAGTTGTTGGCACCACCACCGTTTGCATCGCAATTCGATTGGGTAACGCTGTCTAATCGTCCTGATGCGCCGGTGCCATCGTCGAAACGCGCGTACTCACCAAAAACTTTTATCGATAGCTGCTCATTGGGTGTTGCGTACAATGTGCCAGCAAGCGAGCGAGTTTGACGGTCACCAAGCGTAGAACCATCGGCCGAGTTTGTGTAATCACCTTTCTTGTCAAGATGCGTGGCGGTTAACCGCGCTGAGAGGCGCCCCTCAACAAGCGGGCCCTCAACCGTAAACGCCAGGTCCGTCGAACCCGGAGAGGCATATTGAGCACTGACTTTACCGCGCCATTCGTCACCTGGTGTCTTGGTGATAATGTTAATCGCACCGCTAAAAGTGTTGCGGCCAAAATAGGCGGTTTGGGGGCCGCGCAGAACTTCAACACGCTCAACCTCTGTAAAGGACGTGACTTCTCCGCTGACAACCGGTGCGCCGTCTACGAACGCAATGGCAGCATCATTGGCATTGACGAACGCTGAAACGTTGATGCCTCGAAGCACAAAGTTACGGATTCCGCGGTCTCCGCGCCCAGCGCCAAATTCAGAGAAAAAGAACCCCGGCGTGAAATTTTGAACGTCCTTTAAGTCTTTGAGATTGCTAGCCTCAAGGTCAGCAGCCGTCAGAGCTGTAATAGCAAACGGGACATCGAGAACTGATTCTTCTCGTTTACGGGCCGATACCACGATTTCTTCGAGCGCTACTGCTGGTCGTGAATCAGTTGATTGTGCCTGCACAATACCAGCTGAAGTGCTGACAGTAATGCCCGCGATGAGGGCCGTTGCAATTTTGCGCTTAGTCATCTCTTTCCCCTTCTCGAGACTCGTGAAATTAGAAAAGTGTCTGTGAGGAAATGATGTCTGTTTGGTTACATAGCGACGAGCGGAATCGAAGACTAGCCCGGAGTCCGATCCAGCCCTGTCCGTTGGCCGCGGCCTATTAGGTGTTATTCGTTATCTTATGAGGGATGCGACGCATTGAATTTAGCTCTAGAGTCGCCATAGGTAACGTTCACTGCCCTAATCTGCGACTGACTTAGTGCAGTTTGATTCTTTCGATCGCGATTCCTTGGGGTCGAATCGGCATCTCATCCACACGATCCGTGGCAAGCACACGAGTTGAAGTCGTCGTCAACCAAATAGCAGGGTAATCAGCGACGACGTCAGCAACCAGTGCTTTGAGGTTTTCGGTTCGCCTGTGGAGATCCATGTCCCCTTCTATTTCGCCAAGCCTTTGAGTTAGCTTTTCATTGCAGACAAAAGGATTAGGCTTCTCGCACGAGAGTATGCGAAGAGGCCGAACGGCATCAAAGAAAACACTGCCGTCCGACAACGCCAAGAATAGATCGGTATCCCCCCAGTCTCCACTCTGCCACTGGTAAAAGAAATTCTGAATTGTTGTTGGGTTTAGGCTGAGTTTAACGCCTATACTGGCCATGTCCTGAGCTATCAACTGCAGCATTTGCAATGCTTCGTCCGTCGAGCCATTTACAAATTCAGCTTCGAGAGCAAATCCGCCGGGATACCCGGCCTCCGCTAAAAGAGACCTCGCCCGTTCAAGATCATAGGGAATCGCCGGTAATTCTTCGTTAAAACCTATGATTTCTGGCGTAACGGGTTGATTAGCTGGGTGAACATCCCCTTCATAAATAACATCGGTTATGGCTTGCCGATTAACCGTGTAGGTTAGTGCCTCACGAACCCGGGGGTCCATGAGTGGGCTCTCCTCATTGCCGACAAGGCGATAGGTCAGCATGGAAACCTGAAATGTCGGATATAAAAATGATTTTATGTCCGAGCGCGCTTCTGCTGCGAATGATCGGCTCGCAGTCTCTGCGACATCGACAACACCGGATAGAAGCGCCTGAGATCTCGAAACAGTGTCAGGCATAATGACCATTTCGATCTGCGTTATGTCCTCCGCGCGCCGCCAAGACTGTTCAAATGTAACAAGCTCGATTTTGGTGTTGCCACGCCCCCAGCCTTTTAGCTGATATGGACCTGTTCCGACGGGTGATTGCGAGAAACCAACCGGACCCAAATCACTCCAAACCCTAGGCTCCACAATCATCAACTGCGAAAGGCGCTGAGGTAAAATGGGATCAGGCCCATCCGTTTCAATCTCAATTGTCAGGTCATTAAGTGCACGTACAGCGGATAACGTCTGAACATTAGGGTAAACATAATATGTGCGCGCTTCTTCCTTTAGTAACAGTCCGATGGCTTCTGCCGCCGCCGTTGCATCTAATGTGCGACCGTTATGGAATTGGACCTCGGGCCTTATGTCGAATTCCCAAGTCGTTTCCGATGTAGCTCGCCATGACACTGCAAGACCCGGCTGTAAAGTGCGAGACTCATCAAACATCGTCAGAGAGTCAAACACCAGACTCCACACACCGGAGGACGGTTGTGCAACGCTGGTGAAGGGATTACCTAAACCTGCTGGACCGGCCGCTCTGGCAACCCGCAGTGTCTCCGCAGAGGCTCCAGCGCTCGCAATGCAGAGTGCTAAAACGCAATGAACAACTGCGGCATACCGAACCGCTAAGCGTCGTAAGTAGTTTGCCATTACCATGCCCCCTTGATGACTGACAGGCCTATACCAATGACTGATAAAATCAGAGTCTGCACGCGTCACATCCCGGCAATAATTTGACCATTCTGAACCGTCTTGCCTTTACCTTGAATAGTTACACGATGCATCACGCGGCGCTCACGGTCCGCATCGTATGGCCGCCCACGATGTAATGCCCGCCGGTTATCCCAGATCACAAGATCATAAACGGCCCAGCGATGGCGATATACAAACCGATCTTCAGTCGCGAATTTCAACAATTGGTCAAGTAACGCCTGACCTTCCTCATCAGGCAGTCCCTCGACTGCGAAGGCATGAGCACCGATATAAAGATTTTTCTTACCCGTATCAGGATGGACACGTGCCAGTGGCTGAAACGCTGGGGGAAATTTTGCTCGCTGTTCGTCTGTTATTTTATTGTAGCCCATACGCTGGCGTGAGTGCAGAAGACTATGTTTGGCGATGAGGCCATCAATTTTAGTCCGCATATCTTCGGACAGCGCATCGTATGCCGCTATCAAATCAGCAAATTCAGTTTCTCCTCCAACTAACGCGATCTCCTCGGCGTGAAGCAAAGATGCCTGCGCGGGCACATCTCTGAACGAAAGATCCGAGTGCCAAAGCTGATTGCCTAGGGCAAACATATATTTTTCTGAATTTGTGCCGGCAATCTCACCTTTGGTGTCTAAATTAGACACGTCGTCGATAGCCGCATTCTTTACTCTCAGTTTTGAAGGATCATCGACTGGTAGAGTCCATATTTCGCCGAAATGGCTTGCGAAGGCGAGGTGTTGATCAACAGAGACTGCTTGACCAGGTAAAACCAAAACACCATATGAAAGAAACAGGTCGTATAGTTCCGAAAAAGTTTCTTTATCAATAGACTGGCGCAAATCCAGGCCGCGAACCTCAGCCGCGAAGGATTTTCCAAGTCGACGCACCGTTAGTGTCATACGAACCTCCCAATAGATAAATCAAATCTCATTTTGAGTCCCATTCACAAGATCCGCTGCAGCAAAACCTGCCAAACGGCCATAAGTTGTTGCCGTCAAAAGACCGTTGCCCGACAGGTAACCGTCCGCCGAAGGCCCGGAGATACTCCGCGCAGCCCCTCCGCCAGCAAAAAGGTTAGGGAATAGACTGCCGTCTTGCCTCTTTACCTGCCCACTATTGTCAACACAGAGCCCGCCTTGGGTGTGAAATAGTGCGCCATTCACTTTCACCGCTTTAAACGGTGGTTTTAAAGGCTTGCAATTTGAAAAATCACGACCCCATTCATCGGAGCCTATTCCGACACGCAGCTGTTCAACCGTTTCTAAAGTATTTCTCAAAGACTCTGGCAGGTTCGTTTGGCGGCACAGGCTTTCAACGGTATCCGCTGAAAGCACGCATCCCGTGGCCAGCGCGTCACGATAGTCTTCGTACTCCTTGAGCCGCTCGTGAATCTCTTCGTCGTAAATGCTCCAGACGAACCCACCGTGCTGGGCAGTAACATGAGCTGCTTGTTCAGAATATCCTAGGGCTTCATTGGAAAAACGTCTGCCGCTGGCATTCACTTGAATGCCGCCAAGCGTAATATGAGCCCACATAATCGATACGCCATGATCTCCAGCAACAGAGCCATGACCCTGATAAGAACTCACGTCTGCCACTTCGGCACCGAGCTTGAGCCCCCAATTAAGCGCATCACCTTTATTTCCCGGATGCCCAAAGAACAGGGCATCTTGAATTGCAGGGATGTGTTGCTCCACCAATTTCGAGTTTCCGGCAAAACCACTACAGGCCAGCACTAAGGCGCCACAACCGATATCTTCAGTGGTTCCATCGGCACGTTCCACACGAACCCCTTTTATGGTTCCGTCATCTTCGGCAAACAACGCTGTTGCTGGTGCCTGGGTGATCACATCAGCGCCGCTACCTGATACTGCATTGTGAAGCGCGCCCATCAGTTCAGCGCCGGTTCTATTGGGCGTTCCATGCATTCTGCGCATCGAATGACCAGGAAAATCAAAGGACTCCACGAGCGACAGAGGGACAGCGTGGTGATCCACTAGCCAATCCAATGTCGGAACTGATTCCTCTGCCAAGTGCCTAGCCATGCTTGTATCAGTTTGGCCGTGCGTTTTCTTTAGAATATCCCCGACAAACTTCTCAGGTGAATCGGCAATACCCTTCTCAGCTTGGAATCTTGTCCCAGCAGCTGGAATAAGCCCGGTAGACATTGCCGTGCTGCCTAGAGCTGTAGCATCACGTTCTAGCACCAAAGCGTCTCCTCCAGCATCGCGGACTGCAAGCGCCGCGCATAAGCCACAGCCACCACCCCCGATAATGAGGACGTTTACGTCCCCAACAAACGCGGCTTCCTTAGGTGCCAAAATCGTCATTAATTGCGATACCTCAATATCCGTTCAAGCGATCAATAACGTTGAGCGGTATCTGACCGCCTTCGATACGGGCAATATTCTCGCGAATGTACGGCCCTAGCATCCGCGGATGCGTAACCGTTGATACATGAGGCGTTACTGTAACTTTGGGATGCTTCCAAAAAGGATGCTCAGCCGGAAGCGGTTCGGTTCCAAAAACATCGAGTACTGCGCCCGCTAGCTTGCCATCATCCAAAGCAGTTATAATGTCAGTTTCTACCAGACAAGCACCGCGGCCTACGTTGATAACAATGGCTCCATCGGGTAACTCGGCGAGGGTTTTGCGATTAAGGATACCGCGTGTTTTATCTGTCAGGGGAAGAAAACACACAAGATAGTCGGACGTATTGAGAAAGCCGGAGAGTTGATCATCCCCGAAATAACTCTTGATACCCTCTTCGTGTTTTTGCGACTGGCTCCAGCTATGCACTTTAAACCCGACCGTTCTGAGTTTTTGAGCAGCATCAAGACCCAACGCGCCCAGACCCATAATACCAACCGTAGAATCAGACGCCGCCTTCTGCTGAATTGGAGACCACTTTTTCTCTGACTGTAAGTTTTGGTATTCAGCTAGGTGACGGTGAAACCTGAGAACATGCAGCAGGACATACTCGGACATCCGCGCCGATAATTCAGGATTGGTAAGCCGGCAAAGCGGGATGCTCGCTGGCAACGTATTATCTTCGATAAAATGATCAACCCCAGCAGAAGTTGCGAAAATTGCTTTTAGGCTTGGATAATCACTGAGCGAATTTGGCTCAGGTTTGAGAGTAATCACATAGTCGACTTCAGACTTGTCGCCTATTTCTTTAGGCCATCTTTTGAGAATGCACTCGGGCAAGCCCTCTGCCAAAGTATCGAGCCACCACTGCGGTATCATGTCAGGCAAATGGAGTGCGATTACGGTCATACTTAAAACCTTTTTCTATTTTATCGGCCCGTTTCATTTTGGCCTCATTGTCATTCAGTTATGCAAAGCAGAGATAATAAGTCACTCACAGGGAGCGACCAAGCCCGGTATCCGAGCGCAGGCGCCATTGTATGCAATCGCCAAAGCTGTTCTTGGTTACTGTAGAACAACTTCCAATACGCACGTCGCAAATCCAGTTTGCCAGTTGTAAAAGGTTGTTCACATGAAAACTCTCGCCCTTTTGCTCGCCGCCTTAGGTTTTTTAGTCGCGGTTGTTATCGTGGCAGCCAGGCTCGGGTTTTTCTTCCATTCCGACGAGGTGCTTCGGGAACGGTATGCCAATGATGGTTCTCAATTCATCACTATTGATGGGGTTCCGCTTCGTTATAAAGATGAAGGGTCCGGGCCGCCGGTCATTCTAATCCACGGGGCCTTTGGCAACCTCAATATGTGGAATGCTTGGACAGAGGCCCTCAAAGCTGACTACCGGGTGATCCGTATAGACAACCCTCCCGAGGGTTTGTCAGGCCCAGACCCGTCTGGACAACACGGCCATGACCGAAGTGGTGAATTGATAGCTATGTTGGCCGATGAGCTTGGACTTGAAGAATTTGCCCTCGGCGGCACCTCTCGCGGCGCAGTCGTTGCCTATCGCTACGCCGCCAAACATCCTGAACGCGTGACCCACCTGCTGCTGGTCAATACGCCAGTGCTCCCGCAGGACTCGCCCGAACTATCGACCCGCTTAAGAGCCTTATTTTGGGTTGGTGGCCTGCTAGGCGGATATCAGCCCGAGCTCTATTTCAGAGTTTGGCTTGAGGAAATCATCTTTTTTGATCCTTCGCGAGTCACGGATGAACTGATTGCAGAATACGCGGCGTTCAACAATCGTGAGGGTAAGGCCGAACGTTCCCGAATTGTCAGTGCCGGTGCAAAGCGCGACGTAGAGGAAATCAGCAGACTTATAGGATCCATTTCCGCGCCGACACTCATTATTGCATCGCAAACAAACAGTGCCTTGGCTCTCGAAGACCAGCGGGCAATGGAAGATATGTTTTCGTCGACCGTTCCAACATTTCACTTGATACAAGATGGTGGTCACTTCCTTCCCATCGAAAAAGGACAAGAAACCGGCGCTATGGCAAAAGACTTTCTCATGTCTTCACAGCTTGGGGAAACGACAACAGGTGCAAGCAGCGACAATGGCTTTCAGTAATCCGCGCGACACCATAGCGAGTCCAAGACTTTGAGCGTTTGGGCTATAGTGCCGTGTAGAAAAAAGAGAAGTCAGGCCTAACCATGGCGAAGAAGCCTCTCGACCCCCACCCAAGCTGGAACCCTCTTGAAAGCAGCGAGGCGGCGAAAGCCAATAAAAATAGGGTAAACTCGCTGCTCAAGGGCCTGCGGGTCATTGAAGTCCTCAACACTTACCAATGCCTGAACACCAATGCCGTCGCAAAGTTGATCGGTGCCACCAGAGGCACAACCTATCGACTGCTAGAAACTTTGCGTGAAGGAGGGTACGTCGGTCGAGACGAAAGCAGCGGAATCTATTGGCTGGAGCCAACCGTCTTAGGCCTGAGCGAAGGGATGTCACAGGAGAAGTGGGTTTGGAAAACCGCGGTGCCCATTATGGAAAATTTAGATAACACCGAAACGTGGCCACTATCACTTGTTACTCCACACGGTGCTACAATGATCGTCAGAGCCACAACAGATGCTCAAAGTCCAACCTCCCTCCACTACATGACAATCGGCGCCCGCATGCCAATGCTTACGACCGCTGGCGGACTTGTTTATCTGGCATTCTGCGAGGAAAAAGACCGTGATTTTCTGATAGAACTCGCTAGGAAATCTATGCGAGATAACCAGGAAACGTCCCTTCCTAGCGGTGCCATGCTTAAGAACCAAATGGCTCACATCCGCAAAGAAGGTTACGCTATTCATGACGGAGGACACCGGATTACTGCCCTGGCTGTTCCAGTGTTTTCGAAGTCCCGCGTCTTTGCAGTTTTAGCACTCCGGTACTTTTCATCAGCCATGTCCTTTAAGCAGGGGGTTGACCGATACTTACCGACTTTGAAAGAAGCCGCACGTTCAATAGGCCTGGAATTTGATGCCCTGGAGTCTTGAATACGTTTTAGACACAGCCATGCTCAACGTGCTGAGTTAAACAGTGCCTTTAAGACAAAGGCTCCTTGCAATAACTCCTTGGTGTTCAAGCGGTCAAAGACGAACGACGCCATGCAATGGGAAACAAGTCGTCGTCGTTCGGTGGCGTTCCCTTGGCCATCTTACTGAGGGGTAGGCCGGGCGTATTGACGCACTCGGGTCGAGGGTCCCAAGTTATATCGTCGCCAAGCCAGCGTGTTGTCAGAGCAATACGGTCTCGTGTCGGGTGTGGATTTGCCCCAGCCCCATGATAAGTACGCGGATGAATGAGAACGGCATCTCCAGGATTCATATCAAAAGATAGGAATTTTACATCGGGATCGTTACGATAACTTTCGTAATCAATAAAATCTGGACGATCAGCAGGGCGCTCCAAATGACTCGCGTTTAGTGTGCGCGGCCACTGCAGTGTTTCATCTTTATGGCTACCGGCTATGAACTCTAGACTGCTAACGCCTTTCTCAATAGGAGTAAGCGCCAACCAAAACGATGGTAGCATTTGCCCACTGCAGGGCCACGCAGCGTAGTCTGTATGCCAATACGTTATCGCATCATTGCTAGCGCCCTTGACGAATAATTGATCCCAATAAAAACGAACCATGTCCGAATTCATGACGCGACCAACAATCTCTGCTGCTGGGGACTCCATAGCATAGGCCAAGAAGTCTCTATCCCAGAAGTGCATATATTTACCACCGAGCACCTTACTCTCAATCCGCTTTCTCATCGTTTCATTCGAATTCATGACCTCGACTTCTGCAGCCAAAAGAGGGTCCTGTTCGAGCATCCATTGGGGCAAGTGATTGGTGGGCTTACCTTCGATGATTTCCGTGCGCATTCTGAACCACGCAGAAGTCAGACGCTCGACCCACTCCTGGTCAATCATCCCCTGCAGAAGCACGACCCCGTCACGCTCGTACGTATCGATATGGTCCTGAGTGACTGGCTGAAGCGGTTGCTTATTCATTGTTTTATCTCTCACGTAGCAATGCATATGGGTATTTACGACCTCTAAGAAGCCTTAAACACCTAAAGGCGTCAAATATAATGAGTGAATATGTTATAGTTGTTATTGATAGGTAGAATGAGATCCAAAATGACTGATTTACGACACTTCAAATACTTCTTAGCAGTTACGGAACATGGCGGGTTTAGCTCAGCGGCACGCGCCCTAAATGTCTCTCAGCCCTCAGTATCCATGGCGGTTAAAACCTTGGAGGAAGAAGTAGGTACTGCTTTACTAGAACGAGGCCCAAAAGGTGTAAACGTAACCGCTGCTGGCCAAGTATTCGCACGGAGAATTCGCTCAACCTTGAGGGAATCAGAAAGAGCGTTTGAAGATGCGCGCCATCTAACAGGCTTAAGCGGGGGGGCGGTCACCATAGGCATGAGTGCCGTTTTATCGACCTTTCTAGGCAACAAAGCTCTCATTGAGTTTCATCGTCGACACCCCGGCGTAAAGGTGGATATCAGGGTATCAACCCATAACGTTGAAGAAATAAATCAGGCGATTGACGGCGCTTTGTGGGATTTCGGACTGGTTCTACTGAATTCAGAGTTGAATTCATTCTCCAATTTAAAAATTGAACCAGTTCTAGAGTTTTCATCCAGCATCTATGTAGCGAGTGACCATCCATTGGCAGGGTGCTCTGATGTTTCTCTCAATGAATGTGCCGAATTCGATTGGCTACTGAGTATCTTTACAACGCCTACGTGGTTGTTCGCGGCATTTGATAAACAGAAAATCAAGCACCCTCAGGTTTCAATGGTCACTAATTCTTTTGATCTAATTCGTGAATTGGCTTGCGGGTCCAGCTTTCTATGCGTGATGCCCGATCCGTTCGCCCAGCCTGCATTAGATTTCGGTAGAATGGTAAGAATTGAGCAAAAAAGCTTTTCTATCAAATCTTCAATAGGGATCGCTTACCCTGCTCAGGGAATGCTAACGACAGCAGCACAGACTTTGATAGGCGTTATTCGAGAAACGGCCGCGAAAATTTAGTCAAGTTTAGAATTGCACTGCACTAGAACAGAGGCCGTTTCATCAATTCGCCTCGCGCCTGTTCATTCGCGGCCTGCGCCTTCTTTTTACATCATCCGCCGATATTCGTGATGTAATCCACCAAGATGGGGGCATTCAACGATGTCACCTTCTCGCTCGACCGGCCTTGAAGTAGGGGAATCTTTCTCTAAGGACAGATGCGTCCGGGTACGATTGTAGTATCGGGCATAGTTCTTAAGAGTTCGCCGCAAGTGGCCTCACCGAAGAGAATTTTGTGATCAAGACACTCTCGGCGAATTGAACCGATGACGCGCTCAACATATCCGTTTTGCCATGGCGATCTAAATGCTGTTGGTCGGTCTCTAATGCCCATCGAGTCTAATCGACGTTTGAATACTTTGCCGTAACTGGCGTCTCGGTCACGCACGAGATATTGGGGCGCGGTCTCCCAGGGGAACGCTTGGCTGACCTGATTGGCAATCCATTCCGCAGTCGGATTGTAGGTCGCATTCGTCCAAACAAGCTCTCGCCTGTTTAAGTGAAGGATCGCGATTCCATAGAGGAGCTTGAACCCTACTGTCGGCACCACGAAAAGGTCGACTGCCGCGATTGCATCCTTGTGGCCTCTCATGAATGTCTTCCAGCTCTGCCCTCTGGGCCTGTAGATTCTAGAGAAGTATTTACTGACTGTAGATTGCGACACGTCAAAGCTTAGCTTGAGCAGTTCGCCATGGATGCGCGGAGCACCCCAAAGCGGATTTTCCCGCGCCATTGTTTTAATGAGGTACCGGAGTTCTCGATCAATGACAGGCCGTCCGCCAAGATTGCGGGACTTCCAGCGCCAAAGCGCTCTGAAACCGTGCCGATGCCATCTCAACACCGTCTCTGGTTTGACGATGACAATTGCCTCAATAACTGACGGATACAACATGGATAGCCAACTCAGCAATATCCGATCTAGCCTGGATACCCGGACGCGCCCAGGATTTTTACGTCTCAAAACTGAGACCTGATGCCTCAGTGCGATATTCTCTGCTGCAAGACGTTTTTGAGTCTTACCCAGAGCCAAGATTGCCAGCAAGAAAAACGTCACGAATTGGATCATCTCAAGCTGGTTACAGATGATCCGAACCTATTTCAAGCGGATGAGGTTTTCGGGAAGGACAG